>NZ_VHON01000007.1:0-241637 GCF_008690365.1 Acetobacter sp. DmW_136 | reverse complement strand
CACGTAATCCAACGCAGACTGAGCAAAGGCCTGCCCCCCAGAAACCGACTGCACATGGCAGTTGCTGGTCATGCCCGAAGGTTCCACATCGCAAATCAACGTAACGCGACCTTCAATATTGTCTTCCTCCATTTCTGGCGGATAGACCGGCTGCACATTGTTTAAAGGTGCCGAACCAGCAGATGTATCTGGTGCATCTGTTGTGCCATTCCCTGCTGCTGCCGCACTGCTTGGAGCAGTTGCTGCTGGCGGCGCCGCTGCCGTTTTGGTTTGCGGCGGCGTTGGGTGCTTGGGCGGAACCTTGGCCACATGCTTGATGGGCGGCTTGGGTGGTGGCGGCACCTTGATTTTGGGCGGCGGAATATATGGCGGCGGAGGCACTGCCATAACCGGCGGTGGTGGAGGCGGTGGAGGTGGGGGCGGCGGCGGTGGAGGTGGCGGCAGCATGACTGTTTTGATAGGCGGATGTGTAACGGGAACGCTTGCCGTGGTGCCCATACCGTACATCAGCCCCAGCACGCCCATAAGATGCAGCGCGACAACCACCAGCAAGGCAACAACACTGACAACAGCCCCTACCCGGAACGTATATTTCACCGAGCCCGGCTGTTGCTCGTAGTCATTCATATTTGCACGTCCTCCTTTGTCACCCTGCATCTCAACAGATGCTATTGTCTTACCCTTGATGCACAGGGCGTTACCGGAGCCTGTTTACGCTGGCATGACAATAACAGATTGCTGTTCTGCCATACAGGTAACCTTTTCCAACTTTCGATTGGGCAATTAGATAGGCTTTCTGTCAAGAATGTTCTGCTAATTTCACATTTTCTTTCATAAAGACAATCTGTTCTGGCTTAGGAACAAACTCTCTCTAAAGCCGAGTTTTCTCGGCTCTACCGGTGTTTTCTCTGTTCAGTTCTGCCTTTCAGCACAACAAAAAAGCAGGCTCCAGTTTGGGCCTGCTTTTTGTATTTTTATTCCGATATAGAAATAAATACTTACTGAGCAGAGGCGCTGGCCTCTGACCGCGTTGCCCCTACGCGCATGGCAAGTGCTGCCGCCATAAAGGCATCCAGATCTCCATCCAGCACGGCATCCGGGTTGCCGGTTTCTACCCCTGTGCGCAAATCTTTTACCATCTGGTAAGGTGCAAGCACGTAAGAGCGGATCTGATGCCCCCAGCCGATATCCGTTTTGGCGGCTTCTGCCGCTGCGGCCTCGGCTTCGCGCTTCTGCAACTCTGCTTCATACAAACGCGCACGCAGCATTTGCATGGCCGTTGCACGGTTGCGGTGCTGGGAACGATCCGTCTGACACGCCACAACAATACCTGTGGGCATATGCGTGATACGGATAGCGGAATCCGTTTTGTTAACGTGCTGCCCACCGGCACCAGAGGCCCTAAAGGTATCTACCTTCAGATCTGCGTCATTGATCTCGATTTCAATGGAATCATCAATAACGGGATATACCCAAACAGATGCAAAGGATGTCTGGCGCCGGGCGGCAGCATCAAACGGTGAAATACGCACCAAACGATGCACACCGGCTTCTGTTTTCAACCAACCATACGCATTGGGGCCAGAAACCTGAATGGTGGCGGATTTCAGACCTGCTTGCTCACCTTCGGAGCTTTCCATCAGCGTGACTTTGTAGCCATGCGCCTCTGCCCAGCGAGTGTACATGCGCAGCAACATTTCTGTCCAATCCTGCGCTTCCGTACCACCAGCACCTGCGTTGACTTCCAGATAGCAGTCATTGCTATCTGCTTCGCCAGAAAGCAGGCTTTCTGTTTCACGCCGTTTGGCTTCTTCCGCCAGATCACGCAGCGTGGCCATGCCTTCGGCCACCAAATCCGCATCACCTTCGGCTTCTGCCAGTTCAATCAGTTCACTGGTATCGCGCACATTGGTTTCAAGCGCTTCCACACCTTCAATCTGATTGGCCAGAAGAGTACGCTCACGCATCATTTTTTGCGCGGCGTCTGAATCGTTCCACAAATCGGGGTCTTCTGCCCGGTTGTTCAGTTCAGCAAGTCTTTCCTGAGCGACATCCCAGTTAAAGATGCCTCCTCAGCAGTGCCACTGACTGCTTGATCTGGTCGTTAAGGGCTTCAGTCTCGGCAGACATCAGGCCGATTCTCCATATTTTTCTATCATGTCAAAAAAGACAGTGCGGTGCTGGTCTCTCAATAAAGGCCACCCATACCAATGTCACCCCCAGCTGGCGCAGAAGGTGCCGCAGAACCAGACGATCCACCAGCCCCAGAAGGCGCGCTCCCCCCAGCCTGCCCACCGCCAGAACCTTCAGCCGCCATATCGCTTTCAGAATCAGGCATGTTTTCAGCACCTGTATCTGCTGCTGTAAGTTCCTGCGGGTTTACGTTGCTTGAAAGGTTTGCGCTAAGCCCCGGCACCTGCCCTTCCTTAAAGGCATCTATCGCCACGCCCCTGCCCGTATCATACTGCACAAGCGTAATGCCCGCAGGTGGCACAAAATCCTGCCGTGGGTACCCATCTAAGGCGGTTTTCATCACCTTGTTCCACAAGGGGCCAGCAATAGCACCACCGGTTTCATTCTTGCCGAGAGACTGCGGCGTATCAAACCCAATCCACACTACGGTTACAATATCTGGGGTGTACCCAGCAAACCATGCATCGTTGAAGTTCTGGCTGGTGCCGGTTTTACCTGCAATTGGCACATCAATGCCTGTTCCAGCCCGCATACCCGTGCCGCGCCGGATAACATCCTGCAACATGGTGGTAATCTGGAACGCACTTTGGGCGGATGCCACCTGCTGTCGGCTATCATGCAAGGCAGGCAGATCATTCTGCCCTGGCATCACAATAGGCTGTTGTGCAGGCGCTGGTGCTGGCGCAACTTTTCCTGCGTCTCCAGATTTTTGATCCGACGGCGCATCTGGAAACACAGCATCAGCAGCAGGTTGATCTGCTGTTTGTCCGCTATTGGGTTGCGCTAAGGCGGCTGTAGTCAATGCCAGCCCCTCCGGACGCCAGATCACGTGCCCTTCTCGATCCTGCACATCATCCACCAAAGTTGGCGTCACCTTGCGCCCACCTGCTGCAAGCGAAGCATAGGCTCCAGCTTCTTTCAGCACCGTGGTTTCCACTGCCCCCAGCGCTGCGGGCAGCACATGCGGCATGGAATCCACCAGCCCCAGATTGGTTGCCATATCCGCTACGGTTTTCATGCCCAGATGGGCTGCCAAACGAATAGTGACCAGGTTGCGCGATTCACGCAGCGCATCATGCAGAGTGGTGGGCCCCCAGAAATCTTTTTCATAGTTATTAGGGTGCCACGCCCCGTAGGAAACCGGGGAATCATCAAACTTCTGGGAAGGGGAAATCCCCTGTTCCATGGCATCCAGATAAACAAATGGCTTGAAGGAAGACCCCGGCTGACGCAGCGCCTGCGTTGCGCGATCAAACTGCGAGGCCTGAAATGACCATCCCCCCACCAGAGCCAGAACCCGGCCCGTGCGCGCATTCATGGTAACAATGGCACCTTCCACCACAGGTACCTGCATGAGGGCAACATGCCCCCCCTCGGCCTGCGGTTGCACCATCACCACATCACCCACACGCAATGGTTTGAAGCGCCGCGCCCATGCCATATCCTTGGCCTGCACAACGCCTGTACGGGGCTCTCCTCCGCTTTGGGAAGCATTGTTCCGCCGCACCACGCTGCCTTCTAGCCAGCCCACCTGCCCCTTTGCATCCAGAACAACAGCCAAACGCCATTGGTCGAGCATACCAGCAGGCACGGGCACTCCCCTTAAAGCCTGCACCCAGTCTGCCGTAGAGGCAGATAACCCGATATCGGAAAGATGGTGCACAGGCCCTCGCCAGCCACGATGCGCACGATCATACGCCATCAAGCCTTGGCGCAAAATATCCTGCGCATTGCGCTGGAGCGGCAGATCCAGACTGGTATGAACATCCAGCCCCCCCTGCATTGTTACGTCCTGACCGTAACGCTCCATCAGTTCGCGGCGCACTTCTTCCGCAAACCATTCAGCCCCTGGCGCCGGGCCGGGCCGGGTGAAGCTGCGGGTAGTAAGTGGTTGGGCTTCTGCTACGCGGGCCGCATCATGCGTAATGGCACCAATATCAGCCATACGTTCCAGCACCCAGTTTCTGCGCCCTCTGGCTGCATCTGGGAAACGTACTGGATTATAATTGGTGGGAGACTTTGGCAGCGCCGCCAAAAACGCGGCTTCTGCATCATCCAATTGATCAAGCGGCTTGTTGAAATAGGTTTGGGATGCCGCGGCAATACCATATGCCCCGCTGCCCAGATAAATTTCGTTGAGATAGATTTCAAGAATCTTATCTTTGGGCAGCACCTGCTCCACCCGCATGGCCAAAAAAGCTTCCTTGGCTTTACGCTGGAAAGACACCGCATTGCTGCCCAGCAGCATGATACGTGCCACCTGCTGCGTAATGGTGGACGCCCCAATGGGCCGCTTGCCCTTACCGCGCGTTAAATCTGTAAGCCCGGCACGGGCAATAGCAACGGGGTCCACCCCTTTATGCGTCCAGAACTTCTGGTCTTCCGCCGCAACAAAAGCGTTTTTTACCTTATCTGGCACAGCGCTGATGGGTACAAAAATACGCCGCTCATTAGCCAGTTCAGCAATAAGCTCATCATCCCCAGCGTAAAGGCGGCTCATGACTGGCGGCTGATAGGAGCGTAAGCCCTCTACCGTTGGTAGATCAGCTACAATCCCTTCGTACTGAGACCAAAGCAGAACCACAGCGCCCGTTGTGCCAACCAACGCCAGTGCAGCCGTTGCTCCAATTACCTTCCGCCACTGTCGAAAACGTGGGCGGCGCAGATCGGGCCTGCGATTTTGCGGAGGCCTGCCTTGAGAATGGCTGGAAGATAAACCCGGATCACCAGAAGACGGAGCGCTTGTCATACAGGCCCTTTACCATTCTCACACATAATCGTCTGCCCTGTTTGCGCATTGTAATAAAAATCATGGCCGAATTCCGACCACACGCACAAACAGTTACTAACCTAACATTTCACCTAGCAGGCGGGCTGTATAATCTACCACCGGCACAATACGCCCGTAATTGATGCGGGTAGGACCAATAACACCAATAGCACCTACAACCCGGTTCGCGTCATTCCGGGCTGGAGCCATAACAACGGACATGCCCGTGGCCCCAAACAACCCACTTTCCGCACCAATAAAAATACGCACGCCCTCTGATCTTTCCACCAACTCCAACAGACGCAGCATGGTTTCCTGCGCTTCCAGCCGGTCAAACAGTGTTTGAATGGCCAATAGCCTGTCCTGCCCATCGACATCAGCCAATAAACGGGATTGCCCGCGCACAATCAGGGTGCCGCCCAGCCCATCTCCGCCACCATCCCAAATAGCAAGACCACTTTCTACCACCTCTGCTGTTAGACCGTTGAGAATGCTCCGGTCTTCCGTCATTTCAGAACTTACGCGCGTGCGTAAATCCGGCAAGGACGCACCCATGGCCCGTGCATTCAGGTAATTTGCGGCCTCCACCAAAGCGGAAGGCGGCATACCCGGAGGCGTTTCAATCACACGGTTTTCAACATGCCCATCCGCCCCCACCAGAATAACCAGTGCGCGGTTGCTGCCTAACGCCACAAACTCAATATGCTTGATACCTCCATCCCCTTTAGGCGCCACCACAAGCCCTGCGGCATCGGACATACCTGCCAGAAGCGAAGAAGCCTCCGTAAGCGTATCTTGCAATGAACGCCCCTTGGCCTCCAGAGATTGGCCAATTACCCGCTGGTCTTCTTCCGAAAGCGCGCCAAACTGCAACAAGCCATCTACAAACAGCCGTAATCCTTTTTCTGTAGGTAGCCGCCCGGCAGACGTATGGGGGGAAAACAGCAATCCAGCTTCTGTAAGGGAAGCCATGATGTTGCGTATTGTGGCCGGAGAAAGCGGCAGCCCAAGCCTGTGAGACACAGTGCGCGAACCAACGGGCTCCCCACTCGCAACATATTCTTCCACCACTTCACGCAGAATAGCCGCAGACCGTGCATTCAGCCCCGGAGGCAGAGCAGCTTTTACTGGCAGCAAACCACGCTTCATGACACAAGGGCTCCTTCGTATATCCATAAATCCTGGATAGCCTTTATATACCTTATTCGTGCAGTTTTACTGCCGACAAAAGCGCATCATACGCGCCACACATCTTAATTTTACCAAGGAGCTTTCTATGCGCCCTTCAGGCCGCCAGCCAGACCAGATGCGCCCCATTACCATTGAAACCGGCTTTGCCCATCACGCTGAAGGTTCTGCCCTTATCCGCGTTGGCGGCACGGAAGTACTGTGCACTGCCAGTATAGAAAACCGCGTACCGCCTTTTTTACGTGGCAAAGGCACCGGCTGGGTTACGGCCGAATACGGCATGCTGCCCCGCGCCACCCACACACGCGGCAACCGTGAAGCCGCCAAGGGCAAACAGTCTGGTCGCACGCAGGAAATTCAGCGTCTTATTGGCCGCTCCCTGCGCGCGGTAACAGATCTGAACGCTCTGGGTGAAATGAGCATTACGCTGGATTGTGACGTGCTGAACGCTGATGGTGGCACGCGCTGCGCTTCCATTACAGGTGCATGGGTGGCACTGCGTCTGGCCCTTGGCAAACTGGTTGCGACCAACGTGCTGCCTCGGCTGCCACTGCGGGGACAGGTTGCGGCTGTTTCCTGTGGGTTAACAACGGAAGGCGCTGTGCTGGATCTGGATTATGTGGAAGATAGCTCTGCTTCTGCCGACACCAACTTTGTGCTGACAGCAGACCGCCGCATTGTGGAAATTCAGGGCACGGCAGAAAGCGCACCGTTTACAGAAGACGCGTTTGACAACCTGTTCGCACTGGCCCGCAAAGGTGTGACCGAGCTGTTTGAAGCCCAGATAGCTGCCGTGGAAGCTGCGGAAAAAAAGCACGCATGAATTCTATAAAACTAGAACGTGGCAGCACCCTTGTGCTTGCTACGCACAATGCTGGCAAGCTGGCAGAATTTGCCACGCTGCTGGCTGATTTTGGCATCAAGGTTGTTTCTGCTGGTGCGCTAAACCTGCCAGAACCAGAGGAAACGGCCACTACCTTTACTGGCAACGCTGCCATTAAGGCCTTAGCCGCAGCCAAAGCTGCCAACCTGCCAGCACTGGCCGATGATTCTGGGCTATGCGTAGCAGCTCTAGATAGCGCGCCGGGCATTTATTCTGCCCGCTGGGCTGGCCCCAACAAAGATTTTACCGGGGCTATGGCGCGTATTGAAGAAGGTATTGGCCAAGGCAAACGCAACGCATGGTTTATTTGTGTGCTGTGTCTGGCTCTGCCTGATGGCCGTACGGAAAGCTTTGAAGGCCGTATAGATGGCCAGATTGTCTGGCCACCACGCGGCACGCATGGCCATGGGTATGATCCCATTTTTGCCCCCGAAGGCGAAACCCGTACCTTTGCAGAAATGGCTGATACAGAAAAAAATGCAATCAGCCACCGTGCCCGCGCGTTTGATGCCTTTAAAAAAGCGTGCCTGAGCTAAAAAGCCGCATTTCGGATTAACCACCTGCCGGTTCTGCGGAACTGACAGGTGGCCCCTGGATGGGGAAACGAATCAGCAAATACGGTGGTTGGCGTTCATCTTTGCCATCATGAAACCCGGCAAGCCGATTCCATTGCCCCAACGTGCAGTAAACATGGGTTTGCGTGCAAAAAATACCATCTGGGGAAAGCACGCGCGGATCATGCACCATGAGTTCCATAGAACCATCGGTATTGCGGCGGAAAATAGCATCATGCTCGAAATTGGTGGTGTAAATGCGCCCTTGTGCATCTGTTGCCAGACCATCCGCAACGCCTTTCTCCCCTTCATCCTTTACCGCAGCAGCCAAAGTACTTTCTGAGGCAGACATATCAGACAACAAAGCCGTTGGCAGACTATACAAGCGGCGGCTGGTAAGAGGTGAATAAAATACACGACTGGAATCTGGGCTTAGAGTAATGCCGTCTACCCCGCCGGTAACAAATTTGGGTTTTTGCGCGGGATCATATTTGAGCGGCAGCCCTTCCACCACGGCCATAAAACCTGCTTCTGCCTGTATGGATGGATGCTTCCCCAACACGCGCTTTTGCTGTCCTGTGGCAATATCCACCACCACCAAAGCCGGGCTATGGCCGAAGGAACTATCGGTCACGTAAACACTTCCTTCCGCCCCATGCGTAAGATCCACCCGCAAATCATTCATATGGCTATCAGGCAACAAAGCCGGTGATTTGAGAACGATAGAACGCACCAATTTATTGGTAGCAGGGTCAAAACAGACAATTTTTGCAGCCCCCGGCTGCAAAGGTAAGCCAGCCAATTTGCCGTCATCAATCGCCCAGATAAAACCGCGCGTATCCTGTGTCATACCGTGGATGGAAAGAAGGCGTTCTGCCGGAGGTGCATCTGATGGCATGCTCAGCGCAGCGCTTGGCCACGGAACAAGATGGCCGTTTACCAACTCTGCCAGCGTAGCCCCTTTGTGGTTGATGGCATGCCGCGGAAAGCCCACAAAAATACGGCCATTATCCGTAACAACAATGCCTGATGGCCCCGGCCCATAAAACTCTGCCACAATCTCGAACGACCCAGCGGATTCATAACCCTGATCACCATGCACCCCGGTTTGCACAATAGCTCTCGACACTGCACGCGCTGCGCGGGAAAATGCCAGACCTAACCCTATGCCACCGGCTACAAGCAGATGCCGACGTGCAAGTTTTGAGCTGATTATAGGGCTGAGTGATTTTTGATTCAGCGTTATGTTCCTGCGCACCATTCCGTTGTGTCTCCAGTTCTTTGATGAATCTGAAGCACAGTGTGGCACAGATTGGCGGATATCCGCGTGATTTCTGTCCGTAACTCTCATCACAACACGGCACAGCACAAAAAAATGGCGCCGGAAACCGACGCCATTTTCTTAAAACGTCATGTTCAAAAAACATAAAGGAGCAGCCAGACCGCCCCTTTATGGCTGAACAATTAGTCTTCGCCGTCTGTATTACGACGACGGATAGCTGCACCCAGGATATCACCCAAGGAAGCACCGCTATCAGCAGAACCGTATTCGTTAATGGCCTGCTTGTCTTCTTCCACTTCACGGCCCTTAATGGTCAGAGCCAGCTTGCGGGCTGCACGATCAACAGAGATGATCTTTGCATCCACGCGTTCGCCAACAGCAAAGCGTTCCGGACGCTGTTCTGCCTTATCACGGGCCAGTTCAGCGCGGCGGATAAAGCCGGTCAGAACATCGTCAACCTTCACTTCGATACCGTTCGTCTGAACAGCGGTCACGATGCAGGTTACGATGGAGCCCTTCTGAACGCTGGCAAGCGCATCGGCTGCCGGATCTTCCTGAAGCTGCTTGATGCCCAGAGAGATACGTTCTTTTTCCACATCCACGTCCAGAACCTTGGCTTTGACAACCTGGCCCTTTTCGTAATGCTTCATGGCTTCTTCGCCCGCTTCGTCCCAAGACAGGTCGGACATGTGAACCATGCCGTCGATGTCTGCAGACAAACCGATGAACAAGCCGAACTCGGTGATGTTGCGGATTTCGCCTTCTACGGTGGAGCCAACTTTGTGCTCTTCCGCGAACTGCTCCCACGGGTTGCGCTGAACCTGCTTGAGACCCAGAGAAATGCGGCGCTTGGCGCTGTCCACATCCAGAACCATCACATCCACTTCCTGAGAGGTTGCGACGATCTTGCCCGGATGGACGTTCTTTTTCGTCCAGGACATTTCGGACACGTGCACCAGACCTTCAACACCCGGTTCCAGCTCAACAAATGCGCCGTAATCGGTGATGTTGGTCACGCGGCCCGTGAAGCGAGCACCCGGCGGGTACTTCAGGGCAACATTTTCCCACGGATCAGCTTCAAGCTGCTTCATGCCAAGGGAGATACGCTGCGTTTCCGGGTTGAAGCGGATAACCTGCACGCGCACTGGCTGGCCGATCTGCAGAGCTTCAGACGGATGGTTGATGCGCTTCCATGCAATGTCGGTCACATGCAGCAGGCCGTCAACGCCGCCCAGATCAACGAACGCACCGTAATCGGTGATGTTCTTGACCACGCCATCCAGAATCATGCCTTCCGTCAGGCCCTGGATCAGTTCGCTGCGCTGTTCAGCACGCGTTTCTTCCAGAACGGCACGGCGAGACACAACGATGTTGCCACGAGCGCGATCCATTTTCAGAATCTGGAACGGCTGGGGCACACCCATCAGCGGGCTAACATCACGCACAGGGCGGATATCCACCTGGCTGCCGGGCAGGAACGCCATGGCGCCACCCAGATCAACCGTGAAGCCACCCTTCACACGGCCATAAATGGTGCCGTTGACGCGATGATTGGCTTCGAAAGCCTTTTCCAGGCTGGTCCAAGCTTCTTCACGACGTGCTTTTTCACGGGAAAGCACGATGCTGCCATCGCGATCTTCATACCGTTCAACATATAGTTCAACGATATCGCCAGGCTTAACTTCCGGCTTTACACCCTGAGGTGCAAATTCACGCAGGGCAACGCGGCCTTCACTTTTCAGGCCGACATCAACAATGGCGTAATCATCGGTCAGACGAACAACGCGGCCGCGAACAACGGAGCCATCAAAGCCCGAATCCCGGCCAAGGGTTTCGTCCAGAAGGGTTGCAAAATCTTCACCGCGGAAATGATCCGCAGTCTGGGTTGTGGCTGAAGCCATGTGTAACTGTTAACCTTGGGCCTGCCTGCAATGGGCAAACAAGCTATTCCTGCGCCCCGCATCCTGCGGCACGGCTTACTTGGCGCGCCTATAGGGGCCATCCCCTGTAGCCTTTTTGCCAAGCCTCAAATCAAAATAAAAACAAACCTGCATGGTACGCAGTGTTTGATCATGCACAGACACTGTCCACAGGCCGCTTGTCAATACAAACCACCCGTGCACAGCCTGAAAACTGCCAGAAAAACGGTATTGCGCAACCGCTTGAACACACTTTCGCAGAATTTTTATTCTGAGATTCCAGCGAGTCGTTCCCGTACAATCTGCAATGCTTTTGCCAAAACGGCATCTGCTTCCAGCGTATCTGTCTCAATCACATATGCGTCATCCGCCACAAGCATGGGAGCAGATGCACGCCCGGCATCTGCATCGTCCCGAGTGCGTAAGGCATCTTCCAGTTCTGCTATACGGGTTGGGGCATCTGGAGCATTCCGGTCACCACCAAGCTGCAAAAAACGGCGCAAAGCCCGCGTGCTGGGAGATGCCGTAATAAACAGTTTTACATCTGCATCCGGAAAAATAGCGGTGCCAATATCCCGCCCATCCAGCACAGCCCCTTTTGCCTGCGCAAACCGGCGCTGCGTTTCCACCAAAGCGGCGCGCACTTCTGGCTGCCCTGCCACCTTGCTGGCCGCTTGCGCTACCAACGGGGTACGTAGATCCGTTCTTTCCAAATCTTCTGGCAACAAACGTGCAGCAAATTCCTGCGCGGGAGAGGCTGGGTCCTGCCCCGCATCCAACGCCAAGCGCCCGACAGCACGGTAGAGCAAGCCTGTATCCAGATACGGCAGGTGCAAAGCTTCCGCCAACCTGCGTGCCAAAGTGCCCTTACCTGCTGCGGCAGGGCCATCTACTGCAATAACTGGGCCGCCTCGCGTCATGCTACAAACCCCGCGCCAATGCTGTTCATCAGATCCAAGTACTGCGGAAAGCTGGTTTCGATAAAAGAGGTGTCATCAATTTCCACAGGTTTTTCGGCAACAAGCCCCATAACAGAAGCGCTCATGGCCAAACGATGATCCATGTGGGTTTCCACCTTGCCGCCACCGGGAATATGCCCAGCCGTGCCGTACACGACCATGTCATTCCCTTCCACTGCGGTGCGGACTCCGTTGTTTTCCAACAGTGCTACGGTTGCGGCCAGACGGTCACTTTCCTTCACCCGCAGTTCTTCCACCCCGCAAAAGCGTGAAACACCAGAGGCATAGGCCGCCGCAACAGCCAACACCGGGTATTCATCAATCATGGAAGGCGCACGTTCTGGCGGCACCTCCACGCCCTTGAGAGCAGAAGCCCGCACATGCAAATCCCCCACGGGTTCTCCGCCTTCTATGCGTGCATTCAGGATTTCAAGTTGCGCACCCATTTCCTGCAATGTGGTAAACAACCCGGTTCGCAACGGATTGAGCCCTACGCCAAAAATGGTGATATCAGACCCAGCCACCAACAGTGCGGCAACAAGCGGGAAAGCAGCGGAGGAAGGATCTCCCGGCACAGCAACATCACGCGCCACAAGGTTGGGCCGCCCCTGCAAACGAATAATCCGGCCACCTTCTGGCGTTTTTTCTACGGAAACTTCTGCCCCAAAATGGCGCAGCATATTTTCCGTATGATCACGCGTGGCAACTGGTTCTTCTACGCGCGTTTCCCCCACTGCATTCAGCCCAGCCAACAATACAGCGGACTTAACCTGAGCAGAAGCAACGGGAAGACGGTAATCCAGAGGCTTAGGATCTGCCAAGCCGCGAATAGCCATGGGTAAACGGCCACCCTCACGCGCAAGGAATGTGGCCCCAGTGCCTGCCAGTGGGTCCATAACGCGCTTCATGGGTCTGCGGCGCAGGCTGGCATCACCCGTCATCACAGATGTCATGCCGTGGCTGGCCAAAATGCCGGACAGTAAACGAGCTGCTGTGCCCGAATTGCCCATATCCAACACGTTATTCGGCTCTTGAAGCTGGCCGACACCCGGCCCGCTTACACGCCACTGGCCAGGGCCTTCTTGCACGGCATCTGCGCCCAATGCACGCATGGCTGCGGCCGTGCACAACACATCCTCACCTTCCAACAGGCCGGAAATATGCGTGGTCCCTTTGGCAAGGGAGGCAAACATGAGGGCACGATGGCTAATAGACTTATCGCCCGGCACCCGGATGGAACCAGAAAGAGAAGCCGGAGCACGAGAAACCCGTAATGGGCGAGTAGAAGATGTGGTCTGCTGTGTCATACCTTGTTCATTCCGGCGTGTGGGGCGGCAAGTCAATCCGCCAGAAACCATAAAAACTGCTTTCTGCTGCCAAAAAATGCATTTGTTCTGCAAGTCGGGTTTGACAGGACACAAAACACAATGGCATTTGGCGTCGCCTTATAGTCTGGTTCGATTCCACCCCGTGTTGCGGGAGGGAACCGTCCTTCTTTCCGGGGCATCTGTGCCCCCCAATCTGACTGCTCAGGATCGACAGGTAGCAAGATGTCTCAGCCCGATCTCGGCACCAAACGCGTCTGCGTCTCCTGCGGTGCCCATTTTTATGATCTAAACCGCACTCCTGCCGTATGCCCCAAATGTGGCACGGAACAGCCCCCACTGGTGCCCCGTTTGCGCCGGAATTCTGATACTCTGTCCAGCACCCCGGTAACGGCAGCTCCCGCCAAAAAAACCAGTGAAGACGATATTGATCTGGATACAGATGCGGATACAGATGCCGATGACGTACTAGAAGATACCGCCGATCTGGATGATGACGATGATGATGACATCAGCTCCGATATTGATGTCAGCACGGATTCGGACGAACACGATTCCTGATCTGCTGCCATAAACACAGCAAAAAAAGCCCGCCTTTTGGCGGGCTTTTTTATGAATATCTCATCAATTTTTTACGGAGTTGTTGAACGTCTTTCTATTTCCACCCCCACGGCTTCGATTTCTTCAAAAACATCCAGCTTTTCAATCCGTACCCGCACAACCTTTACGCGATTATCTGCCAGCACACCGGCGGCAATACGTTCAGCCAGCGTTTCCACCAGCCTTACGTGCCCCTCCGCCACAATCTGGCGTACCAGCACCACCACTTGCTCATAGGAAACTGTGCGGCTCAGATCATCCGCGCCAATTTCCAGATCTGTCCGATCATCCACACCGAACGAAACGGATACGCGAATACGTTGCGATACCCCCTGTTCGTGCGGAAAGACGCCAATATTGGCATCTAGAATCATGTTGCGGATAAACAGGCGGCGCAAAGGCGGCTGATCCGCCCATGGAGCAAAAACAGCCATTTTCTATTCTTCCAATACAGCACCGGCAGGCAAAGCCGGGGACCATTGTAAATGCTGCCCGCCATCCAATGCCAGCATCTGCCCTGTTACAGAGGGCAAAGCCAGCAGCGCCAGCGCAGCGCGCGCAACTTCTTGCGGTGATGTGCCATGCCCCAAAGGCACAGATGCACATTGCCGGGCAAACTGTTCTTCTGTCTGCCGCGTACTGGGTAATGCTGGCCCGGGGCCTATAGCATTCACACGTATGCCTTTGGGGGCCAGCGCTAACGCCATTGTTTGGGTTAACGTCCACAAAGCGCTTTTAGAAACCGTATAACTGACAAAATGTGGCGTAAGAGACCACACGCGCTCATCCAGCATGTTCAACACCATGCCCTGCGCCGTTTCTGGCAGCGCCTTGGCAAAATGCTGCATCAACACAAACGGGGCGCGTAGGTTGGGTTTAAGGTGTGCCATCCAGCTTTCACGGGTGACATTATGCCACTCATCCCGCTCAAACGTAGAGGCGTTGTTGACCAGAACACCCAGCGGCCCACCCAAGGCCGCAGACGCCTGTTGCACCAGAGGTTCTACCCCTTCTTCCCGCGCCAGATCAGCTTGCAACAGGCAGCTTTTTTGCCCGCATGCATTAATAGCAGCGGCTGTTTCCTGCGCATCTTCCTGCCCGGAGCGATAGTGAATCGCCACATCAAATCCGGCCTGCGCCAACCCTAGGGCTATGGCACGGCCAAGCCGAGCACCTCCGCCCGTAACCAATGCACGACGGGGAATAGCCGCCGAAATGGGAAAACCATTCAGTGGCATCGTGTCTGCCTCCTTTATCGTCATGCAGGGCGCCGTGCGCCCAGTGCTGCTGCCAAAGTGCCATCATCCAGCACATCCAATGCCCCACCCATCGGCACGCCTTGCGCAACACGGCTGACAGTCACGCCACCATAAGATGCAAGCTGATCCATGAGCCAATGCATGGTGGTAGCACCTTCCACCGTGGCACCTAGCGCCAGAATAATTTCGCGCACCGTGCCTTTGTTCAGCTTTTCAAACAGCGGAGCGACATCCAGATCTTCTGGCCCGATTCCCGCCAGTGGGGACAATGTGCCACCTAGAACCTGATAGACTCCACGATGCACGCCCGCACGCTCCAGCGCCCACAGATCACCCACCGTTTCCACGACACAGATCAGGCCTTGATCTCGCAAAGGATCAGAACAGATATGGCACGGGTTTATCGTATCCAGATTACCGCAGGATGAGCAGGTTTTTATAGCATTGCCTGCCCGCTCCATTGCGCGCGCTAAAGGTGCCAGCCGGGTTTGAGGCTCCTTTAGCAAATATAGCGCAACCCTGCGCGCAGAGCGCGGGCCAAACCCCGGCAACCGGCCCAAAAGCCGGATAAGCTGCTCTATTTCCTGCCCACCCATACCGGACAATTCTGCTACCCGTTCCGCTATATCAGAACGGCAGCTTCATGCCTGGAGGCAGGTTCAGGCCACCGGTCACTTTCTGCATTTCTTCTGCTGCTTTTTCATCCAGCTTTTTGCGGGCATCTGCACAGGCCGCCACAATCAGATCCTGCAGCATTTCCATTTCTTCTGGATCTGCCAGCTTGGGATCAATTTTAATGGAGCGCATGTCTCCTTTACCGCTCAGCACAACCTGAACCATGCCTGCGCCGGCTGAACCATCAATGTTCATGGCTTCCAGCGTGCTCTGCATTGCTTCCATTTTGGACTGCATCTGCGTGGCCTGCTTCATCAATGAGGCAAGATTTTTCATCAACTATCCCTTTATTCTCAAACTGCCCTGTTACTGGCAGCCTGTTGCTATATGTCACACCACACAGCCTGATGGGCGTGCATTACCTGCTCACCGGAGTCAGTCTGGAGACATGCCCGGATCATAGGGGCGTTCATCATCATCCAGAAACTCTGCATCCAACGGTGCAAAAAGCAGTTCTGGGGCCGGTTCTTCTGGCGGTAGGCCGTAATCATCCAAACCATGATCACGCACTTCGCCCAGTTCTGCATCCGGGAAAAACTTGAGAATGGCCTTCACCAATGGGTGAGCTTCAGCTTCCTTACGCCGAAACTGAATGATTTCAGCCCCCTGCGCATCCAAAGTGGGTTCGCCCTCTTCCTCCGAAAGCCCCACCCGCCATGACATACCCGTGGCACGATCCAAAACTTTACGCAGTTCTTGCGCGGCCCCAGAGGGCACGTGCTGTTCAAACCGCAACACAATATGCCCCGGCGCAAAGGACACCAGATGCGCCGCATGCCGAAGCTGACCGTGCAGGATGGCTTCTTTCTGATCCTTCACCAAAGCCACGGCTTCTCGCCATGTGCGTGGGTTGGGAAAAACCTGTGGTTCAGCAGAGGGAGCAGAAACCGGAGCAACGACTGGCACGGCGGCAGAAACACTTTGTCCACCACTCACCATACGCAATGGCGGCGGCTGATGCCCTGCTGAAGCTGATGGCGTAGGCAACGCAGAACTTGCCCCAGCCGTGGGGGCTTGAGAACTTCCACCTGTATTTGGAGAAGCTACTCCCTGCCCTGCTGAATGCCCCGCGCCAGAAAGACGTTTTATTAAATCTTCAGGAGATGGCATATCCGCCACATAACACAGGCGAATCAGCACCATATCTGCGGCAGCGCGCCTATCAGATGCGGTTTCCACTTCCTGCATCCCTTTTACCAGCATCTGCCACGCACGCATCAGCACAGGCACAGTAAAGGTATCAGCCATATGCGTGCCCCGCACACGCTCGGCCTCTGGCATATCTGCCGAATCGCGCAAGCTGGGAACGGCCCGCAAACGAGAAACCGTGTGCACCAGTTCCAGCATATCCCCCAACACAAGCCCGGGGTCTGCGCCGCGTGCATATGCTGCATCCAGCAACGCCAAAGCCTGCTCTGGCTTGCCTGTTAACACCGCTTCCAGCAGATCGAACACAACTTCCCGATCTGCCAAACCCAGCATGTCACTGATAACTGTGGCGCCAATTACACCATCTGCATCCGTTTGGCCGGTACCCTGCGCAATTGCCTGATCCAACAAGGAAAGCCCATCACGCACCGAGCCATCAGCAGCCCGTGCTACCAATGCCAGCGCATCTGGTGATAGGCGCACATGCTCTTTATCTGCGATGCGGGAGAACAACCCCACCAGTTCAGATTGTGGAACGCGCCGTAAATCAAACCGCTGGCAACGCGAAAGCACCGTTACCGGCACCTTCCGCAGTTCTGTCGTGGCAAAAATAAACGTAACTTGTGCAGGCGGCTCTTCCAGCGTTTTGAGCAGCGCATTGAAGGCATTGCGAGAAAGCATATGCACTTCGTCAATAATAAAGACCTTCATGCGCCCTTGCATGGGGCGGAAGCGCGTGGCTTCTATAATCTCACGCACATCATCTACACCTGTGCGGGAGGCAGCATCCATTTCCAGCACATCTGGGTGCCGATCGTTCAAAATAGCCACACAGTTTGCGCAAACACCGCATGGATCTGCCGTTGGGCCACCTTTGCCATCTGGCCCGATGCAATTAAGAGCGCGTGCAATAATACGGGCTGTAGTGGTTTTACCCACCCCGCGCACACCTGTAAGCATAAACGCGTGGGCCACCCGCCCCAGTGCAAACGCATTACGCAGCGTGCGCACCATGGCTTCCTGGCCAATCAGATCATCAAATGTGGTGGGGCGATATTTACGGGCCAGCACCCGGTACGGCGATGCTGCCTGATCCTGCGTTGCGGGAAGCTGCTCAACCACTTGTTGGGCAGGCTCATCACCAAACAGACCAGGGCCTTCCATTTCAGGATTGGGGAGTCCCTCATCCTGAGGAAGCTGCGCGTCTGTTTTGTCGCTCATGTCTTGCCCGAAGAAAAAGTTCACGCCTTGTTTTATATGCGAAACACGTGCCGCATTGGCGGAAAATAACGGGTGGAAAGCCGAACAATGACCCGGACGAAACTTACCATGGCTGCTTCCTTCCGGATCTGACCGGGTTGGCAAGGTGTCCGTCCACTGCCGACTTTCCGCTTTTTACATAACACTAAATGCAGGCAGATGCCAACCCTGTGTAATAGCTACCAAAGCCCGTTGCTTTACCTTCTGGCCATGAACAGGCTAAAAACAGAACACCCCAGAAGCACAGACCTGTGTATTAAGAGAGTTTTGCGCGTGTTTTTATTCCGCCCTTCCACTCCGCTTTTTCGGCCTCTTACTTTGGCATCCCTCTTTTTTATGGGCTCTCTTGCTGCCTCAGCAGTTGCGCGCGCAGATGATGACCCGCCAGCCCGTACAAACGTGCCAAATGTACAGTTACAAAAAGAGCTAGCTGTATTGCACTTTAAACCAGAAGCAGCTAGCCCGGCCTGTATTGATGCACTGAAAGAACTGCACAAAACGCAGGATATGCTTAAAGCTGAAGAAGCGCGATCTCATGATCAGGATCTGGCTATTGCGGAAGATGTGCTGGAATCTGATTTTGAAAATTCTATAGAAATGTGTGCACCAGATGTGCAGCGCCTGTGCGAAGCACCCAATCCTTCTGCCGAGCTGGCGCATACCTGTGAGAAAATTGACAGTCTGCCTGATTCTGCAAACTGATTTTTCTTTAAACCCAGAAAGGCCTGCCCCTGCATGCACAATCGCACCTTCTGGCGCGCTGTTTCCTGCCCGGCCGGGCCTTATGGCTGGCTACCACTTATTCTGATTGCAATATTGTTTTTTATAATCGGCTTTGTAACATGGCTGAATGGGCCTCTTATATCTTTTGTAAAAATTGCATTTTCCCTTGATGATATAAGCGCATTTTTTATCCCTTTCGTTTTTTATATTTCATATTTTTTATTCGCCATTCCGGCCGGTAAAATTGTAACAAAACAAGGCCTGCGACAAAGCCTGATATATGCTTTAAGCATTATGACAACAGGCATGATTGTTACAGGCCAATTTATGAAAGCATCATCTTACCTTGGTGCATTATGCGGATTTTTAATTCTGGGTAGCGGGTTGGCGCTTCTGCAGGTTGCTATAAACCCTTATATAAGCTTTTTAGGCCCAACTGATCGCGCTGCACAACGTATTGCAATTATGGGTATTTGCAACAAAGTTGGCGGCATTTTAGCTCCTATTGCTTTGGCAACGTTTGCCATGCCGCATATTGGAGATTTGCCACTTACTTACAATGCACAAAACAATTCGATCTTACAGCAACAATTCATTTCTACAATTTACTGGCCTTATATAGGAATGGCTACGCTTTTAGCTCTGACAACTTTGTATATAAAATGTTCAACTCTACCTGATATAAAAATATCTCATCTAAAAAACATAGAAACAAGCGTTCCTACAACTTCAAACCCAACCTTATGCTTTGGTGTTTTGGCCATGTTTCTTTACGTTGGTGTAGAGGTGTTGGCTGGAGATGCTATTGGAACCTATGCATCTGGATTTCATATTCCATTCAGAATATCCAGTCTTTTTACATCAGCTACTCTTGTTTGTATGCTTTGTGGGTATCTGGTTGGGTTAATATGTGTACCACGCCACATCTCTCAAGAGCGTGCACTTCTGCTTTCCTGCCTTACAGGTTTTGCCTTAAGCCTTCTGGCATATATGACTCATGGATACATATCTGTTGCATGCGTAGCGCTTCTTGGATTCTCAAATTCCATGATATTTCCATCTCTTTTTCCAACCGTTTTAAACTCCACCCACAACAAAACCTCTTTTGTCTCTGCGTTGTTGGTTATGGCATATTGTGGAGGTGGTATTTTACCACAATGCTTTGTATGGCTAAAATCCATTATAGGGTTTCAGGCAGCATTTTCAGCATTATCCTGCATATGCTATTTTGTAATTTCATTATTTATTTTACGTTTTTCAAAAACACCCCACAACACAAACACCTAATGGTTGGCTGATATGACCGAACTTTCCGGAAATCTTGTGCTTCCAAATACAATTGTAAGCGGAAGTATACATTTTGAAACCAGAATTCAGGATATTACACCTACTCAACATGAAACAGACCGCTATATTCTCCCTGGCTTTATCGACGGACACATCCACGGGGGCGACGGCGCAGATACAATGGATGGTGTAAAAGCCATTCACACCCTTAGCCGGTTTCATGCTCGGCATGGCACGACAACATTATTGCCAACAACCATCACCAGCCCTTGGCCGGATGTTATCAACACATTGCATGCTATTGCTGAAGTGACTGGGCAACAAATTCCAGATGGCCCCATGATACATGGCGCGCATCTGGAAGGACCTTTTGTGAGCCCCCATAAACTCGGGGCTCAGCCTCCTTTTAATATCGCCCCAACATCAGACAAGGTTTTAGAAGTTCTTGCTACAAACTGCGTGCGTGTTGTGACACTGGCACCGGAGCTTCCTCATGCACAAACTGCCATGGAAAGTTTTGCCAAAGCTGGCGTGCGTGTCAGCCTTGGTCATACAGTTGCCAGTTATGAACAAGCTCATCAGGCTATTTGTCATATTTGCAAATCTGGTGGTGTGGTTGGCGGCACCCATCTCTTTAACGCTATGCCCCCCATTGAAAGCAGACGCCCCGGCCCAGTTACCGCCTTAATGTGCAGTGACGCCTATGCCGAAATGATTTTTGATACACACCATATCCATCCAGCAACATTTCAACTAGCTCAACGCATTATGCCAGATCGGCTTGTTTTTGTAACCGATGCCATGCGTGCTGCTGGTTTGCCAGATGGGCCAAGCCAACTTGGTGGGCAAGACGTAATTGTAGAAAATGGAACAGCACGCTTGCCAAATGGTAGCCTTGCAGGAAGCGTGCTGACATTAGATGTTGCCCTACGCAATGCCGTAAATACCGGAACATCATTGCACGAAGCAGTAGCACTTTTAACGCGCAACCCAGCAAACTATCTAGGGCTGCATGACCGCGGCATATTAGAGGCCGGAAAACGTGCTGATTTTGTTGTAATGGATTCCAACCTGTATGTGCAGGAAGTATGGGTAAGCGGCCAGCGTATTTATTAAAAAAGACGGGAAGACTTTTTATGTTTCTTCCCGCCTTATACGCAAGATTTACTCTGAAAGTTGCAGAACGCTTTCCACGCCTTTGCGTGTGCCCAGCACTGCAGCTTTTTCTTTTACCGTAAGCTTATGTTCAACCTCAGAAACTGTGTGAGATTCTGAAAGTTTTACCAAACCCACAAGCTGATCCGCATTAATGGGATCTCCCGCTTTACGCTCTGGCGGCAGCATAGCCATATGCGCCTGCGCCAGCCCCACATCTGCCCGCAAAGCCCGCAAAGCATCTTCTGGAAGATCTGGAGTTTCATCACTTTCGCGGTCTTGCTCTACCTTTTTAAGAACATCCGGCATATTGGTTTCTTCCGGCACTAAAAGAAGGCCAGCTTTGCGAAAATCCAAGCCAACATTACGGCTGCTGGTAAACGCCACCAGAGGAATGGAAAAAACCAGCCCCAGCAAAACCGGTGTCATCCAGAAAAAAAGAGAGGGAGACACAACCCATGCTCCGGCCCCTAATAGCACACCAAAAATGGTAAAACGCCCATACTGACGGACAATATCCATAAATGGCACACCGCCATCATCTCGCCGCTGTGCATTCCAGCCGGAATCGTGGCCTGTGAGAATGGAGAATACACCGAGTGTTTGAATCAGCATGGCTATTGGTGCAATCAAACCGCCAATCAGCGTTTCCACTAATATGGAACCTGCCGCACGTATGGCACCACCACACCCTTTGCAGTTTTCCCTATCCAGCAACAACGCGATATACGCAAGAAGTTTTGGTGCTAGCAGCACAATCATGGTGCCGATAAACACATACTTCGCCTGCACAGGATCAACATGCGGCCAGTGTGGATAAAGAAGCTTTGTTTCCCCAAAATATTCTGGCCGCTCAAAATGAGCCTGAAGAGAAATTAAAATACCTGTCAACAAAAACACAAGCCACAAAGGCGATGTTACATAAGCCCCGATACCAACAACCATGTGCATCCGGCTGACCCAATGCAGCCCCTTTGTTGGCAGAACCTTGACGTGCTGCAAATTACCTTGGCACCAACGCCTATCGCGAATGGCAACATCTGTAAGGGAAGGAGGACTTTCCTCGTAAGAGCCATCAAGAGCTGGCACCATATGAATGGCCCAGCCCCCGCGGCGCATTAAGGCAGCTTCTACAAAGTCATGGCTCAGAATATGCCCACCAAAAGGTGGCTTGCCCGGCACATGCGGCATGCCTGCCTGTTCGGCAAAAGCGCGAGTGCGAATAATGGCATTATGGCCCCAGTAATTCCCCTCCGAGCCATGCCACCATGCAATACCGTACGCAATAACAGGCCCGTACACACGGCCCGCAAACTGTTGCAAACGTGCAAAAAGCGTTGTGCCACCAGTAATAACCGGAAGTGTCTGTATAAGGCCCACACCAGGGTTACGCTCCATGGCTGCGGCCATACGCACCAACGTGGCGCCAGACATAACGGAGTCTGCATCCAACGTAACCATGTGGTCATATGCTCCGCCAAAGCGGCGCACCCATTCCCCCAGATTACCAGCCTTACGCTCTACATTATTATGGCGACGGCGGTAAAAGATATGATCATATCCGCCAGTTTCTTCACGCAGCGCCAGGAAGGCTGCCTCTTCCTCTACCCATACATCCGGGTTTGTGGTGTCTGAGAGAATAAAGAAATCGAAGGCATCCAATTCCCCCGTTTCCTGCAAACTATCGTAAATAGCTTTCAACCCCGCCATAACACGGCGAGGAGGTTCATTATACGTAGGTAGCAGAACAGCATTCTGCCGTGTAAGCTGCGGCAGCGGGCCAGATTTGCTGATACCTAGCCCAAGGCCACCATGCGCAACCAGAGAACAGAACCCGGCAACAGAAGATGTAAATGCCAGTGCAATCCACATAAATAGAGCAATAAACAACAGCAGCATGATCACACCCAAGGTGGAAACACCTGCTTCATCCATCACTTTATGCGTGCGCCATGCCCCGTAGGCTGTCAGCAACAATGCTGATCCAATAACAACCAACCGACGCAGCACGATATTCCGCGGAGAAGTAAGAGGCGTGCGGCCACGCCCTGCCATATTGGGTGCAGCATGAAAATCCTGCACCGGCATATCCAACGGAGATTCTGAAGGGAGAGCACGAAACATTTGTGTAGAATCCGGCATGCTTACGGCGTCCATCGGTATAGCCACTGTTCAGACACTGGGCCCGTATCGGTTTCTAGGGCACAGCTTAAATCCGCCACCTTGGCATCACCTGGCACAAACTCAAATGTTGTGCGCCAACCATTAATTTCCGGATTTGGCTCTACAACAACATTACGAATTGTGCCCGCAGATGCTTGCGGAGAAACGTGGAAGTGCGTGTCTTTTGGCAGATGCTCAAAAGGTGCGCCCACAAAATCTATGGCGAAGAAACGAGCGGTCTTATCATCCACCACAGCGCCTACACGTGTGGCACCAATACGCGCCAACGGAGTGGGAAAAGGTGCATCCCATCCCCAGTACATACGATAGGTGAAGCTGTATTCCTTGCCAGCCAGCAAAGGTTCCTTGGGCCGCCAGAAGGCAACAATATTATCGTTTACTTCATTGGGTGTAGGAATTTCCACCAGATCTACCCAGCCGGAACCCCAGTCTCCAATAGGCTCAATCCACAGGGAGGGACGCTTTTCATAATGCAAGGCCAGATCTTCATAATCATGAAAAGAACGTCTGCGCTGCATCAGCCCGAAACCGCGCGGAGAGGTATCAGAAAATGTTGAAAACTGGAGATCAAGCGGGTTACGCAATGGGCGATAAAGCTGTTGGTCTGCTCCTGTCCACATTTGCAGAGCTTCGCTATCATGCGCAGCGGGGCGCCAGTCATCAATGTGGTTGCGATCGTTGCCATCAAAATAAAACATGCCCGTAAGGGGCGCGATGCCAGATTGTTCTATCTTGGTGCGTGGGAATAATGTGGACTGCACATCAAACACCGTGCTGTCACCGGGGCGGATGGTAAAACGAAACGCCCCTGTAAGAGATGGGCTATCTAACAACGCATGTATAACAACAGACTGCACGCCCGGCTGAGGTTTTTCCAACCAGAAGGCGCGAAAAAGAGCAAATTCCTCGCCTTTAGGATCACCCGTGCCATCAGCAAAGCCACGTGCAGAAAGCCCATAAATCTGGTCTTTACCTACTGCACGAAAATACGATGCCCCAAGAAAAACACAGAACTCTTCCATTACACCCGGGGTGTTAATGGGGGCACGTAGCCGCAAACCTGCAAAACCCAGATTATCTTCTACCCGCAAAGAAGGATCTGCATATGTAAACAAATCTGGAGAATAAGGAACGGCTGCTGCCTGCCCATTCTGCACTTCGTAAATTTCGATCCGCGGCTTGTATAAAAAACCACGCGGATAAAATTCCACATCAAAACCCAAATTATCGCCAGCCCACAAAGCGCGATCTGGACGGTAGGCAATGCTCCGGAATTGATCAAAATTCAGGTTTGAAAGTGCCTTTGGTAACGTTTGATCTGGCCCCTTGTAAGGTCCATTTGCCAGCCTGCGAGCAATCTGCGCAACTGTGTTATCATCAAATGCACCAGTAGCATTTGCTAGCCCTTCGGCATGTGCCCGCCCAATGGCACCTCCTACCAGCGAAGCCAGGGTAGCGCCTGCCCCTGCCTTGATTACATCACGTCGCTGCACATTTGCTGACACGTCTGTCTCCCGCTCTTTTGCTAAATTTTATGGGATGGTTGTTTCATTGTTCTGAATAGACCCATCTCATTCTGGTGAGGTTTTTTGTGGGCACGCAGACAATAAATTTTCCAGTTCCGCTATATCAGAACGAGCAGCCTGTGCTGCCTTATCTGCAATCTGCCGATACAGCGTGACAACAGTTTTACCTGTAAGTGTAAGAAAAGCCCCACCGCCACCGCCGGGCCGCGTGATAACCAGAGGTTCCTTAAAAAGCTGGTTCAGATTATCTACCAACAGCCATGTACGACGGTAAGACATACCCATGGCGCGCCCCGCCGCTGAAATGGAGCCTGTTTCTTCCAACTTTTCCAGAAGATGTATCTTACCATGCCCCAACGCAGGCTTACCATCTGCATCTAGCCGCAATGTCAGTCTTACTCGTGCCGTCATGCCTACCCACTTTTCCAGTTATCAGCCTTTAAGCTGAATAACTGTATAAGGAAAAAACGGAAATTCTATATGACTCCCAGCGCAGATACCACTTGGCGTTCCATGACACCAGATGATCTTGCCGGTGTTATGACATTAACTGCCCGCGTCCATCCCGATTACATGGAAGATCTGGTCGTTTTTGAAGAACGCCTGAAACTTGCACCTGATGGCTGCTTTTCTCTTGTGCGGGGTAAAGAAGTGCTTGGCTATCTGATAAGCCACCCATGGCAAGGCCTTGTTTCCCCGCCATTAAACACCTTGCTGCATACCCTACCTCGTAAGGTAGACAGTTGGTATATTCATGATCTTGCCTTATCCCCAACAGTAAGGGGGCAAGGGTTTGCGCAACAGGCTTTGCTATTGGCCGAACAGGCTGCGCGCAGGCAAAAACTGCATACTCTTTTACTTACATCTACCTGCCACGCCATTGGCTTTTGGCAGAAAGCAGGCTTTACGGATGCACCTACCAACAAAGCAGAACAGGCGGTGCTGGCATCTTATGATGCGCAAGCCCGCCTGCTCTATCGCGCTATAAGCTAGAAAACTTTAGTCACCTTCATGGTGTTCTGGTGCCACCATCATAGCCTCGGCAACAACGCCTGCGTGTTCACGCACGCGGCGTTCAATATCCGCGGCCATTTCTGGGTGATCACGCAAGAACTGCTTGGCATTTTCACGCCCCTGCCCAATGCGCTGGCTATCGTATGAAAACCATGAGCCAGATTTTTCAACAACTCCGGCTTTTACGCCAAGATCAATCAGCTCACCAACCTTACTGATGCCTTCGCCGTACATAATATCAAATTCTACCTGACGGAAAGGTGGTGCCATCTTGTTTTTAACAACCTTTACGCGCGTCTGATTACCTGTCACCTCATCCTTGTCCTTGATGGACCCGATGCGGCGAATATCCATACGCACGGAAGAATAGAACTTCAGAGCATTACCACCCGTGGTTGTTTCCGGATTACCAAACATCACACCAATTTTCAGGCGGATCTGGTTCAGGAAAATCATCAGAGTATTGGAGCGTGCCACCGTACCCGTAAGCTTACGCAAAGCCTGGCTCATCAAACGCGCATGAAGGCCAACATGGCTATCGCCCATGTCTCCTTCCAGTTCTGCGCGCGGCACCAGTGCTGCAACACTATCTACCACCAGAACGTCAATAGCGCCGGATCGCACGAGTGTATCTGCAATTTCCAACGCCTGTTCACCCGCATCTGGCTGGCTGATAAGCAGGTTATCTACATCCACGCCCAGCTTTTTGGCATAACCGGGGTCCAACGCATGCTCGGCATCAATAAAAGCACAAGTGCCACCACGCTTTTGTGCTTCTGCAATGGCATGCAGCGCAAGCGTGGTTTTACCAGAGCTTTCTGGCCCGTAAATTTCCACCACACGGCCACGGGGCAACCCACCAATGCCCAGCGCAATATCCAGCCCAAGGGAACCAGTAGGAATAACATCTGCCTCTACCTTGGGCCGCTGCCCCAAGCGCATGACAGAACCTTTGCCAAAAGCACGTTCAATCTGTCCCAGCGCGCCTTCCAGAGCCTTTGCCTTATCCATTTTTACCATTCCCTTCCTGTGGGCCGGACTGCCAGATGTACGTAAGGCCCTTGAATGTGCATAACGCACCATGCACGAAAGATTATGCGTTCAATTCCTGCCATAAAGCCCCTACGGCAGCAACGAATGTACTGGGTAACCGCTTTATGGAAACTTTTTGCTAATGTTGCGATCTCTACCTGTTCCATTAAGAACAAATTGGCAACTTTTCAAGATGGCAGCATAAAATTCATCTGCCATCTTTTAAGATTCTGAAAATTATCAGCTCTTTTTCCCATGATCGGAAGAAAGAGCCAGCCCAAACCCTCTGGGGTCAGTCCAACCAAAGCATTTACTGCCATCCCCCGGCAAACCGGCTGGGCAGGACACAAAATTGGCGCGCCCCACACCATTGGTCACCTGTGGGCGACTTCCCGCTATTGCTGCCTGCAAGGCTACGGCTGCCGTATCTGCCGCCACATTCTGCCCAGATGCCGTGGCCGCAGCCTGAAACTGGTTACCCCGGTGCGCAATAGCAACAGGCAGAAGCGGCAAAGGTTTCCGCACGGGGGAAGCCCCCAGCATAATGCCTGTAGACCCAGCAATACGCCCGGTACCAAACAGATTGTTCATGGTGAATGCACAACTTACAGATTCACCCTGTCTATCCGTCACCACAAAAGATGTGGAAGCAGGCAAGGCAGGTAGAACCGAGCCAGCAGGAATGTGGCCAGAATTCAGAAGAGCCTGTGCATCTGCAATACTGGTAGCAGCTCCTTTTGCACCCTGCCGCGCACGCCAACCAGATACAGCCGTTTCCGCCCTTACGCGGCCGCCATTTTGCCCCACATTGGAAAGATACGCCGCAGCCATACCAAACCCACCATCTGCAGGTGGCGGCAAGAAGCTGATATCAATGCCATCAACACGCGCTGTAAGCGGCTGTGCTGCCACAGGAATAGCTGCGCGCAAATCCAACGTTGTCAGCCCCGCACCGGCAACACGCGCAGCCTCTGCGAATGTCTGGCCCAGTGCGCCGGCGTAAAGATCGCCCACACCAGCAATACGCATCCGCTCCAGTGCACCCGCCAGACGTGTCTGCACCATCACGTCATCTGCTACCAATACGTTGCCGTTGGCATTGCCAAAAATGGCACGGGTTTTTTCATCTGCCAGCAAAGGTGCCTGTACAGCAGCAAGGTCAGACGCCAACAACCCGCCCACCGGCACACCACGAGAGGCCAGATTACGCGCAGGCAACAACAGATCAGCAAAATCCACACTGCCGTAACGCAGCTGCATTAAATACAGGCCGCGCGCCAGAATGGGAGCAGAGGCGGGACGATCCGCCCCGGTGTCATTCAGCCCGGCTCTGGGTAGAAATACAAAGGCCTGCCCAGCGCTTTCACCCGGCTTCCATGCCAGACATGCACCACCACCACCCAAAGAGGCTCGGGAAGGCAGCGTAACAGAAAGGGCCAACCCAAGAGCAGCCGCAGCATCTGCTGCGTTGCCCCCTTTAGCCAGAACATCACGCCCAACCAGAACGGCCTGCGGTTCATCCGCCACAACCTCTCCCACAAATCCTGTTTCCACAGGTTGCGCAACATGACTGCCAGAACTACAGGCTGGCAGAACAGAGGTAAGAGCAAGAGCCAAAGCCCCCGCACGCTTGCGAGAACCAGAAAGCACGGTTTTAAACCGCGTAAAACGGGGGATAATAGAACGGGCGGCCACGCCTTGCTTTCTCCACTACTGGGCCCGTCCGGCGGGCAGTCGTCTGGATGGTATTCCTCTGGATTAACCTGCTTTACGGCGGGCAGCAACAGCCCAACCTTGCCGTAATGACCGCACGTGCCATACCATTCCAGTTTATGGACAAGGACACCATGCAGAATCTGAAATCTTTCTTCCGCCTTACAGTAAGCGCTGGCGCATTGGCCACCGCTCTGTTTTGTGCGGACTCCGCGCCTGTACGTGCAGCAGACAGCAGCTTTACACCAGCCCAGCGTGCCGAAATTGTAAACATCATGCGCAACGCCCTGAAAACCGACCCCACTATTCTGTCGGATGCGATTGCCTCCCTGCAAAACCAAGCCGCAGCGCAGAAAAATGCCTCTGCACTAGACTTGGTACGCCATAACAAGCCGCTTTTTGGCGGAAGTTCTACTGATGTGGTGCTAGGGAACCCACAGGGCTCCCTGAATGTGGTGGAGTTTTACGATCCACGCTGCCCTTACTGCCGCAAGGTTCTGGATGATCTGGATGCGCTTGTTGCCGCAGAACCAGACTTAAGGCTGGTGGAAAAGGTTATCCCTGTTCTGGGGGCTAATAGCACACTGGATGCGCAGGCCATTATGGCCGCCGGCCTACAGGGCAAGTACATTCCATTCCAAAAAATCCTGATGGCGGATTCTTCTGCCCCCGGCATGGATCGAATCCGGAATGCAGCACATCAGGCAGGACTGGATACAGACAAGCTGGTGAAGGATATGAAAAGCTCAGCCGTTACCACAGCGCTGGCAAAAAATGTTGCTCTGGCCCGCTCCATCAATCTGGAAGGAACGCCCACCTTCATTATTGGGGATCAGGCAATTATTCCCGGTGCAGTTTCTCTGTCTGAACTTAAAACTGCCGTGGATAAGCTGAAAAGCAGTCACTAAACCTATTATGGCGGGTGCGGGCTTCAACCTCACCCGCCATAATGGTTTTTCTTACGCGGCGGAACAAGCTGCCTGGCGTGCGGGCATAATGCCTTCTTCACGCAGGAGCACACTCAGCGCGTTAATCAGATCATCCATCATCTCATCCGTATGGAACGGCCCCGGGGTTAGGCGTAGGCGCTCCGTGCCCTGCGGCACAGTTGGATAATTGATGGGTGTTGCGTAATGCCCATATTCCGTCAGCAAGCGGCGGCAGATGCGTTTGCAACGCTCTGCATCCCCAATAGGAATGGGCACAATGTGGCTGGGTGTCATGGTGAATGGCACACCCGCAGCCCGCAGCCGATGGCGGAATGTGTTCACACGTTCAAAAATAGACTCGCGCCGCCAGTTTTCCGCGCGCACCTTGCGCACGCTGGCAAGCGCCCCCGCCACAACCGGTGGCGGCAAAGCTGTAGTGAAAATAAAGCCAGAAGCTGTAGAGCGCAGGAAATCTACAATTTCAGCAGAAGCCGTAATGTAACCGCCATGCACACCAAAGCCCTTGGCCAGTGTGCCTTCGATAATGTCAACCTGATCGGCCACACCATCGCGCTGGGAAACGCCGCCACCTTCCTGACCGTACAAGCCGACAGCATGCACTTCGTCCAGATAAGTCAGTGCATTATATTTACGGGCAAGCGCGCAGGTTCCGGCAATATCGGAAATATCACCGTCCATGGAATAAACGCTCTCAAACGCAATCAGCTTGGGGGCATCTTTTGGCGCAGCGGCCAGTTTTTCTTCCAGATCTTTCAGGTCATTATGTTCATAAATGACTGTCTGAGATCCGCGCGCACCTTTAATACCCGCAATCATGGACGCATGGTTCAGTCGGTCTGAAAAACAGATCCAACCTGGCATGGATGTCAGAATGGTTTGCAGGCTGGCCTGGTTGGAAACATAGCCAGAAATAAACAGCAGCCCAGCTTCTTTACCATGCAGGGAAGCAAGTTCTGCTTCTAGCTGTGTATGCAGCGGGCTTGTGCCGGCAATATTACGCGTACCACCTGCGCCAGCTCCATGCTCCCGAATAGCGGCGATAGCAGCGTCCTGCACCTCCGGCACAACGCCCATGCCCAGATAGTCATTAGTTGACCATACAATAACTTCACGCCCTTGCGGCAGATCGCGCACAGCCTCTTCATACAGAGGAAAACGCTCTGCCTGACGCGCTAATGGCGTAAAGGTTCTGTAACGCCCCTGATGTTTGATCTGATCTAGCGCCTCATGGCAGTGATCATAAAAAGGATGGCGGGCGTTTTTTATCGCTCCCACGCTAACTTTCTCCTCGCTTCTCGTCAGAAACGGTCGGGGCATGGCGCGTACCCATCGGCCGTCTGGCCTGTGTGTTCACACGTTTGTGTATATAGTGCTGCTTACCGCACATACACCCGCACAACCGGTTTCGTCACGGAAGAATCCGGCATAGCGGACATTTCCACCTGCGCCTCTGATGCTCCAGCATTAATCATTTCCTGCAACACAGCACGGCCATCACCCTGCACCAAGTTCATCAGGGAAGATTGTTCCGCATCTGCATTGGCCTGTGGCGGCACAAGACATCTGACAACAAACAGAACATCAGGTTTGCGGCTAAGGGCAAGGCGCGTAATCTGATCAACCGGAGCTTCCCATTGCGATGCAGGGGTGCCAGCAGCCAGTTCAATCAATGGCGGCACAGGTGGCGGCCCCGGTGGCGGTGGCGGAATGTATGGCTTGGGTGCCACGCCTGCGTTTGGGTTGAAGGTTTTTTGATCAACCAGCTTGCAGCCTGTCATGCCAACCAGCACGCACCCCGCAACAACGACACGGAGAAAAGACCCTTTTTCTGTAACTCGGGAAACGGGCAGCATAACAGGACAGTTCTCCACCAGAACGTATAATGGCAATTCAACATGGCTTTACGGGGCCATTTTTATTTCTTTCGCGCTGTCCTGCACCGGGTGCAAGCCCTTTGGGCCTTTTCATACCCTTTTCAGCAGCAAAAATTCGTTCCACACTCTCTTTCCAATGGCACAGGCCACACTCATAGAGCATCCATTTACTTCCCCTGTAGCAGCCCTACCTGCACAGGATACCGTTGTGCTGCGCCTATGTGCGGCAGCCCGTGTACTGCTTGGTAAAACCAGAAATTCTGCGCATCTGGCGTTGCTGCAAACACTTTGCCTGCCTGTTACGGCACTGTGGTGCCGCATGCTACGTTTTGATCCAACACACCCCGATTGGCCCGACCGAGACAGGTTTGTTGTGCCTTCCGCTACCTTGCATCCTTTATTGCAGGCCATGTTGCACCTTAGCGGCACTTATGCGTTTTCCGAGTCCCCTTTGGAATATGGCGTCCACCCGGGCGTAGAAACCGCCCCCGGCCCTGCTGGGCAAGGCATTGCAGCGGCAGCTGGTATGGCACTTGCAGAACACCTGCTGGCAAAGCGCTATGGACGCTCATTGGTAAACCACCGCACATGGGTGCTTGCGCGTGATGGAGATTTGGCAACAGGTGTTGCCATGGAAGCCGCGCAGCTTGCCGGACGTTTTGGGCTGACCCAACTTGCCGTTCTGGTTAGCCCCACACCGGGAGCAGATAGAACCGAGTTTTCAAACTCTTTGGCACGTTTCAGCGCATCTGGGTGGAGCATCCGCAAAGTGGACGCATCACAATTAAGCGCCATCAACGGCGCTTTAGCAGCCACCATGCGCGCTAAAAAACCAACACTTATTGCTTGCATGCCGCCTGAAAGCCCACAAACCTTTCACCCCCAACCCAGCCTATCTCCAGAAGAAGAACTGACCGGCCCTTGGAGTCCAACTGCCAGACGCGGCACCACAACATACCGTTCTTGGCTAAAACGGCTGGCCAGACACCGCCAACGCACCGCCTTTGAGCGTGAAACGACCAATACATTCCCCAGCCTATTGATGGAGGACTGGAACCGGCTTTGCCGCCGTGCCATGCAACTCACACATCAGGCTTCCACCCAGCAGGCGGCCATTACCAGCCTGCATACGCTTTCCGCTCTTTTACCAGAACTGACAGTCTTAACGGCTACCTCTGCGTTGCCGCGCACATCTGCCGCAGCGCACATCCAACCAGACTGGCCATGTAATATTCAGGAACATGGCATGGCCGGAATGTTAAATGGCATGTCCTTGCATGGTGGTATTTTGCCCTGTGGCATTGCCAGCATGATTACGGTGGACCGTATGCGGGCGGCACTCCGCATGGCCGCACTGATGCGCCAGAAAATTATCTACCTTTTAACAGATGATGGGCTGGCTCTCAGCCATGATGGGGCAAGCTGGCAACCAGTAGAACAACTGGCAAGCCTACGCGCCATGCCTCATTTAGCCGTTTTTCGGCCAGCAAACGCACAGGAAGCATTTGCTTGCTGGAAGGCAGCCATCCGTTGGCAATCTGGCCCTGCTGTTATCATGCTCTGCCCTAACCCGCCCGAACATTCCTATGCAGTGCCCATGCAGGGGTCTGCTGCCCGTGGGGGATATATTTTGCATGGCAGTAGCTCGCGGCACGTTACCCTTATAGCCTCCGGCCCAGAGGTAAGTATTGCACTGGAAACAGAACAGCTTTTGCGGCAACACGGCGTACAGGCTGCTGTGGTTTCCATTCCCTGTTGGGAAGTCTTTTCCAATCAACCCGAAGCTTACAAAACAACCATTCTGGGCACGGATGCGCTGCGTGTGGGGATTGAAGCTGCATCGGGGTTCGGATGGGAACGCTGGCTGGGTAGCCAAGGATTTTTCGTTGGTATGGATGATTTTGGCGTATCCGCACCTGCCAACGCGGTGTATGAACGTTTTGGCATTACTGCCGGAGCGATTTGTGCGCGGGTTTTAAAACACTTGCGCGCATCCGGCGCCATAGAAGAAAGGTTCCTTCAGGCGTCATCACCTACCTCCCGTCGGCAAGAGCGGGAGCCGTTGTAACAATAAGAAGATCGCACAAGATCACAGAACGACAGAACGGAGAAAGAAAACCATGGCAGTCAAAATCGCTATCAATGGCTTCGGACGCATCGGCCGCCTTGTGCTGCGCGGCATTATTGAGAGCGGACGCACCGATGTTGTGCCTGTAGCTATCAATGATCTGGGCAGCGTAGAAGCCAATGCCCATCTGCTAAGCTATGACAGCGTACATGGTCGCCTGCCTGCTGATATTCGGGTGGATGGCAACAAAATTATTGTCACCGCCAACGGCCGCACATGGGACCCCATTACCGTTTCTGCGGAACGTGATCCCTCCAAAGTGCCTTTCCAGGGCGTTGATGTGGCCATGGAATGCACAGGCCTGTTCACCTCCAAGGAAAAAGCCCAGCCTCTGCTTACGGCTGGCGCCCGCAAGGTTATTGTTTCCGCACCCGCGACGGATGTAGATGCCACCATTGTTTACGGCGTGAACCAGGATGTTCTGACACCGGACATGACCGTGATCTCCAACGCATCCTGCACCACCAACTGTCTGACCCCAGTGGCCAAGGTGCTGGAAGATGCCTTTGGGATTGAACGTGGCTATATGGTCACCATCCATTCCTATACAGGTGACCAGCGCACAGTGGATACCCTGCACAAGGATCTGCGCCGCGCCCGCGCTGCTGGCCTGAATATGATCCCGACTTCCACTGGTGCAGCCCGCGCTGTTGGGTTGGTTCTGCCGCAGCTTAAAGGCAAGCTGGATGGCACCGCCATTCGTGTTCCCACCGCCAATGTTTCCATCGTTTCTCTGGACTTTGTGCCCAAAAACGCGCCAACTTCGGTTGAAGATGTCAACAATGCCATCAAGGCCGTTGTAGACTCCGGCAAGATGAAAAACGCTCTGGCTTATTCTGATGCACCGCTTGTCAGCTCTGATTTCAACCATGCGCTGGCATCTTCAACATTCGATGCAACTCAGACAGCGTTGGTAGATGGCGGCAAGCTTGTTCGTGTCTGCGCTTGGTACGATAACGAATGGGGCTTCTCCAACCGCATGTCTGATACAGCCGCCCTGTTCGGGAGCCTGTAATGACGGAACTTCCCTTCAGCACGCTGGATACGCTTGACCCCAAGGGCAAACGTATTCTGCTGCGTGTAGACCTGAACGTCCCCATGAAAGACGGGAAGGTAACGGACGAAACACGTATTGAACGTGTTGTGCCCACCATTCGTGAACTGGCTGAAAAAGGCGGGCGGGTTATCCTGCTCAGCCATTTTGACCGGCCAAAAGGCAAGGTGGTGCCGGATATGTCGCTCCAGCCCATAGCTACGGCTCTGGCTACAGCTTTGGGGCGGCCCGTCAGCTTTGCGCATGATTGCATCGGCCCGGATGCAGAGGCTGCTGCGCGCTCCATGCAGGATGGAGACATCCTGCTGCTGGAAAACACGCGCTTCCAGCCGGGTGAAGAAAAGAACGATGCAGGCTTGTCCGCTGCCCTCGCCAGTCTGGGCGATGTGTATGTGAATGATGCCTTTTCCGCCGCCCATCGGGCACACGCTTCTACTGCTGGTGTTGCAGCCCATCTGCCATCTTATGGTGGCCGGTTGATGCAGGCGGAACTGGAAGCCCTGTATGCTGCGCTGGAAAATCCGGAGCGGCCCGTAGGAGCTATTGTGGGCGGCGCAAAAATTTCCACCAAACTTCAGCTACTTGAAAACATGCTGGCTAAGGTGGACATGCTGGCTATTGGCGGCGCCATGGCCAACACGTTTCTGGCCGCCAAGGGCCTACAGGTTGGCAAATCCCTGATCGAGAAAGACATGCTGGATACAGCACGTACGATTATGGAACAGGCCCAAGCCAAAAAATGCGATCTCATTCTTCCCGTAGATGTCGTGATTTCGGAAGATTTTATTGCAGGGGCCCCCACACAGGTTGTGCCCGCAACGGCTATTCCTGATGGCTGGATGGCGCTGGACGTTGGCCCAGAAACAGTAAAGCTGCTGCAAAGCAAGCTTGCAGGCCTAAAAACGCTGGTCTGGAATGGGCCTTTGGGCGTGTTTGAGCTGCCACCGTTTGATGAAGGCACCAATGCTGTAGCTCAGGCTGCTGCTCAGCTCACGCAGGAAGGCAAACTGAAAACCGTAGCCGGTGGTGGGGATACTGTTTCCGCCCTCCGCCATGCGGGTGTACTGCATAAGATGTCTTATGTTTCCACCGCAGGTGGGGCTTTTCTGGAATGGCTGGAAGGCAAGATCCTACCCGGCCTAACGGCTATCAGCACCACACTGGAAAAAACCCTGCCAATCTAAGGCAAAGTTTTAGAACATAACTTTGTTTTAAAACTTATTCTTGCAAAACCACTTCAGATTTTAATGTCTGAAGTGGTTTTTTTTATGCTTTCACTTGTGGGCGCGGGTGGCCATACATCTGCATTAGCCCAACGCCTGCCATCACAATGCACCCACCAATAAGAGTGCGCACATTTGGCACTTCTCTCACCAATACAAATGCCAGCAGAAGCGTTGTGGGAGAGAGTAAATACAACAGCCCAGAAGAACGGGTGACCCCCACCTGCCCCACCACATGCGCCCAAGCGCCATACCCCAAAATAGATGGAAATATGCCCAACACCCCAACCAATGCCCAAGCCTGCCAACCATTATGCGTGCTTATGGCGCTAGGGAGCCACGGCAAAAGCAGGCCAGCACCAATCAGCAAAATATAGGCTGTGGTCACTAACGCTCCATAGCGCGTTACTAAAGGCCGTTGGAGCAGATAGTAGGTTGCAGAGCATAAAGCTGCTGCCAGCATAACCGTAGTGCCAGAACCAAAACCAAGGCCACCGGGCTGCCCACTGCCAATAATCACCACACCAGTAAAACTGGTAAGAGAACCTAACCAGCCCCATAGTGTCAGACGTTCATTTAAAAACAGAACGGCGGCAATAGCGGCTAAAAAAGGAGCTGTATTCAATAATAGACTGGCCGCACCGGCAGAAACTGTCTGCTCCCCTGTATTAAAAAGGATATTGTAAAGCGCAATGCCAATGCCGCCACATGCCAAAAAGCGTGGCAGATCCTTTAGCCGTGGCAACTGTGGGCGCTTTACACACAACCAGCATACAACAAGGCACGCAGCCACCATATAACGTGCGGCAGCTAACGAAACAGGTGCAAAAAAAGGCAGTGCTAGCCGCACAACAGGATACGCACAGGCCCATGAAAGCAGTGCGGCAACAACGGCCAGAATAGGCACAGGTTTATGAGGAACCATGTGATATCATAGCCTTATCATCAAAAAGGATTGTGGAAGCCGTAATTTTTTTGCAGCGCTTATTCGCGCCGCAAAACCTGATCTGTCAGAAAAGAAGATAGCTTATTTGCTACAAACTCTTCTTTTAAAGCGTGCTCATCATATTCATTCCGCACCCACTCAAGAAAAGGCATGCGGCCTTCTCCTTCTGCCTGATAGTGCAGAAAAAAAGCATCCAAAATACCTGTACGAGAGCTACGGAAGTGTCCGTATTTCCAAGAAAGTTCCTTAAGCGCCTGCTGGGCAGATCCGCCCTCAAACAACACAACCAAGCCAGATGCCAAGCCGGCGCGGTCTGCGCCCGATTTACAATGCATCAGTATTGGAAAATCTAGCTTTTGGTACATATCTGCAAACCGCAGAATTCTGTCCTTATGGGGGGCGCCACGGCTTTCAAAAGCCATATCTACATGGTGCAAACCAAGGCCGCGTGCAGCATTGCGGGAAAGAGCATCAGACCCGCATTTTCTATGCCCACGTAAATTCACCAGCGTACGCAAGCCCAACCGCCCCATGGCCCTTTTCAAACGCGCAGGAGTGGGGTGGTTACACCGATATACTTTGCCAGGAATAACTGCGTGGAAGTTGGTCCACATCAAGCGGAAAATAGCGTGATCTACAAACAGGCTGTCAGTCCAGGCCCGCGCGCGGCCAGATGATGAAGAAAGATGGCCGTCAAACACAAAAAACCTCACTACCAAACAGATCGTCTTCTAGCAGGTTTCATGTTCCACCTTCCTTTGCTGCCGTCAATGCAGAAGGCGTGGAAGAAGGTATATCGCTGCTTACGTTACAAAAAACCCGGCAAGGCAAAGCCATACCGGGTTTTTTACGTCTATGTTTCTGGAAAAACGAAAAATCAGACTTTCCGTTCCAGTTGCAGTTCCTTAATGCGCCCAATAGCCTTGGCTGGGTTCAGACCCTTCGGGCATGTCTGGGTGCAGTTCATGATGGTGCGGCACGCATACAGTTTGAAGGTATCTTCCAACCCGTCCAAACGGTCGCCCGTATGTTCATCGCGGCTATCGGCAATCCAGCGATAAGCAGCCAGAAGAACGGCTGGGCCTAAATACTTGTCACCATTCCACCAATAGGATGGGCAAGAGGTTGTGCAGCAGAAGCACAGAATGCATTCCCACATCCCATCCAGCTTGGCGCGTTCCTCAATGCTCTGCTTCCGTTCGGAATCTGGCGGAGGGGCGCTATCTGCCTGCATCCAAGGCTGGATGGAACGCAACTGCGCATAAGCACCATCCAGATTGGAAACCAGATCTTTTACAATTGGCATATGCGGCAGCGGATAGATGCGCACATCGCCCTTGATATCCTTGATGGGCTTAAGGCACGCAAGCGTGTTTTCCCCATCAATATTCATGGCGCAGGACCCACAAATCCCTTCACGGCAGGAACGCCGGAATGTCAGTGTAGGATCTACTTCGTTCTTGATATGGATGATGGCATCCAGCACCATTGGCCCGATGGTATCCAGATCAAGTTCGTAGCTATCAATAACCGGGTTTTTATCATCATCCGGAGTCCAACGGTAAATCCGGAATGTTCTAACGTTTTTTGCACCGGCTGGTGCGGGAAAGGTTTTACCTTTCCCGATCGTGCTGTTGCGCGGCAGTCTGAGTTCAACCATGTTCGCCTCCCTTTATCGCCCGTTCGTTCCGATAACTCAGTAAACGCGCTTTTTGGGTGGGAAGACCTGCACATCATCGGTCAGGGTCTTCATATGCACCGGACGGTAGGTTAGCTTCACGCCACCTTTATCATCCAGCCACGATACGGAATGCTTGAGCCATTCCTTGTCATCACGGTTAGGATAATCATCCCGCGCGTGCGCCCCACGGCTTTCATGCCGCGCAAGGCCACTTTCCAGCGTGACAGTAGCGTTCGCCAGCAGGTTTTCAAACTCCAGCGCTTCCATCAGATCGCTGTTCCAGATCAGAGAGGAATCTGCCACAGAGATATCGCTCACGCCGTTCCAGATATCGCGAATCTTGTCCACGCCTTCCTGTAGGCTTTCTTGCGTACGGAACACAGCAGCATGTGTTTGCATATCACGCTGTAAACGCTCACGCAGGGCAGAAACCTTGGTGCCACCCTTGGCATAACGCAGACGATCCAGCCGATCCAGCGCAGCTTCACCCGCACCGGCAGGCAGCGGACGGGTAAAGTCTGTTGGTTTTACCACTTCCGCAGCACGACGAGAGGCAGCACGGCCAAATACGATAAGATCCAGCAGAGAGTTTGTGCCCAGACGGTTTGCACCATGCACGGAAACACAGGCTGCTTCACCCACGGCCATCAGCCCCGGCACAACGGCATCCGGGTTATCGGGGGTCGGGCGCACCACTTCACCATGAATATTGGTGGGGATACCACCCATATTATAATGCACGGTTGGCAGAACCGGCACAGGTTCCTTGGTAACATCCACACCCGCAAAAATACGTGCCGTTTCAATAATACCCGGCAAACGCTGGTGCAGAAGATCAGAGCCAAGATGCTCAAGGTGCATCATGATGTGATCTTTTTTCGGGCCACAGCCACGGCCTTCCTTGATCTCAATCGTCATGGCGCGGGAAACCACATCACGCGATGCCAGATCTTTGGCCGTTGGCGCATAACGCTCCATAAAGCGTTCGCCTTCGGAATTGGTTAGATAACCACCTTCACCACGGCAGCCTTCCGTCAGCAGGCAGCCTGCCGGGTAGATACCAGTGGGGTGGAACTGCACAAATTCCATATCCTGCGTTGGAATGCCCGCACGCATGGCCATACCGTTACCATCACCCGTACAGGTATGGGCAGAGGTGCAGGACTGGTACGCACGACCATAGCCGCCAGTGGCCAGCACAACCATCTTGGCGTTAAAGCGATGGATTGTGCCATCATCCTGGCACCAAGCCATTACACCACGGCATTCACCTTCCTCATCCATGATAAGGTCGATGGCAAAATATTCGACAAAGAATTCAACATTGTGCTTCAGGCACTGCTGATACAGCGTATGCAAAATGGCGTGGCCGGTACGGTCGGCAGCAGCGCAAGCACGTGGCACAGGGGCCTTGCCGTAATCGCTCATATGCCCGCCGAAGGGGCGCTGATAAATCTTGCCATCTTCCGTGCGGGAGAATGGCACACCAAAGTGCTCCAGCTCGCGCACAGCAGGCACGGCCTCACGGCACATAAACTCAATTGCGTCCTGATCGCCCAGCCAGTCAGACCCCTTTACGGTGTCATACATATGCCAGCGCCAGTTATCTTCGGCCATATTCCCCAGAGAAGCCCCGATGCCCCCCTGAGCAGCCACAGTATGGCTACGTGTTGGAAAAACCTTGGTAACACATGCAGTGCTTAGCCCTGCTGCGCCCATTCCCAACGTTGCACGCAGGCCCGAACCACCTGCTCCCACGACCACAACATCATAAGCGTGATCAACAATTCGGTAAGCTCCCCGTGACGGAGAGGTATTGGCGTTCATCGTGACGGCGCTCCCATTGCGTTCGGCCTGTCAGTCTTTTCAGGTTCGTGCCACAGCGCTTCAGGCTTTGGGGCGCTGGCGGCACAGGCTCTTGATTCTATAAGGCGGTGGCCCAGCTTATTTGGCGTTACTGCCGCGCACAAACAGCTTGATAACGGCAATTACGCCCAGCAACCCCAACAGGGAGGTGCCAATTTTAACAAGCAGGCGGGCCGGCAAATGTGCCTTGCCATGCACGTAATCATCCACAATCACCTGAAGCCCAAGCTGGGCATGGTAAAAGGTGGTGATGATCAGGGCGATCAGCATGGTGGCATTTACGGGCTTACCGCCCCATTTCACCACTTCTGCATGATCTGCACCGCCCAGGCGGAACATTTGCACCACAAACCACGTTGAAAGCGGAAGCAGGGAAGCCGCCGTTACACGCTCGGCCCACCAGTGGCCTACACCGGAATGCCCGGCCCCAAGCCCGCGTGCCCGCCCAAGCTGGGAGCGCATGACTTCAATATGAGGAGCAGAAGCATTCATGTCAGGATACCTTTCCTGCTTTGGCGCGGCTGCGTTTGCGACAAATGGAAACAGCCAAAAGGCCAGCCGCCAAAACAGTGCTGACACCAGCGGTAACACCCACGGCTACCGGGCCATCCTTGTTAACTTCCTTTTTGTCATACCGGTAACCGCTATCCCAGATCAGATGGCGGATACCGCCAACAGTGTGGTAAATAACAGATGCCAGCCAGCCAACTAACACAAGCTGCCCAAGCGGGTTGCCCGTAACCTTACGCGCTGTGGCAAAGGCTTTTGGCCCTTTGGCCGCAGCCCCAAGCCAGAACACACCCAGTGTTGCACCTGCTGTTGCGATAACGCCCGTAATACGGTTCATAATGGAAAGAACCATGGAAAGGCGATAACGGTAGACCTGTAAATGCGGCGACATGGGCCGCTGAATAAGTCTGCCGTCACTTCGGCTCCCTACATAGAGGGCCTTACGGATATCCTGCATTGTCTGCCTCGTACCCCGTCTCTATCCCGTAGCGCCGGCTGGATCCGGCGTTTGCATCGTTTTTGTCCTACGCCCCACCCCTCTGGCCGGTCAATTGAACAGACCAACACGAGGCCGAGAGGGGCGGGATTCTCACTCAACCGTGTCTGGGCAGGAGATCGAGAGCAATCATGGTTTCGGCAATCTGCACCGCGTTCAAAGCCGCACCTTTCCGCAGATTATCGGACACGCACCAGAACGCGAGGCCATTGGAGACCGTCGGATCGACACGAAGGCGTGAAACGTAGGTTGCGTCTTCCCCCACCGAGTCAATCGGAGTCACGTAGCCACCATCTTCGCGCTTATCCAGCACCACAACACCTTCTGCTTCACGCAGGGCTTCATAGGCGCGCTTGATATCAACGGGCTCTTCAAACTCAGCCACAACAGCTTCAGAATGGCCAATAAACACAGGCACACGCACGCAGGTGGCAATAACTTCTACATCCGGGTCGAGAATTTTCTTGGTCTCGACTCGCATCTTCCATTCTTCCTTGGTCGCACCATCATCCATGAAACGGTCGATCTGCGGAATGCAGTTGAAGGCGATCTGCTTCTGAAACTGTTCAATCTTGGGCGGATCATTCACAAAGGTGCCACGCGTCTGGGCGAACAGCTCATCCATGCCATCCTTACCTGCGCCAGAAACCGCCTGATAGGTGGACACCACAACCCGCTTGAGAGTGAACAGATCATGCAGGGGCTTCAGTGCCACCACCATCTGAATGGTAGAGCAGTTGGGGTTGGCAATAATGTTGCGCTTGATCTGCTTAAGGGCGTTGGGGTTTACTTCTGGCACCACCAACGGCACATCCGGATCCATACGGAAATGAGAGGTGTTGTCGATCACCACACATCCGGCTTTGGCGGCAATGGGTGCATATTTTGCAGACACAGACCCACCGGGAGAAAACAGGCCAACATCCCAACCGGTAAAATCAAATGTTTCAAGGTTCTGCACTTTCAGAACCCGATCTCCAAACGAAACTTCCCGCCCGGTAGAGCGGGGTGAGGCCAGCGCTACAATTTCATCTACCGGAAATTCCCGCTCAGCCAGTGTTTTGAGGATTTCACGCCCCACGGCTCCAGTCGCGCCTACAACAGCAACCCGATATCCCATAATCCACCTGCTTTTGATCTTGTATATATGTCGGCCATATATATGGCCTGATGGCGGCAGACCCTAGACCATTACGCAACCAAATGGAATTGCCCGCCATGGGCATCTGCCCCAGTGATTATACGCCCCGCAGCTTTTTTCTGCCCCAAAAACCTTGATACCCGCCCGACACAGAAACCCGATGCCGTGGTTAACCGTTTAAGCGCACGACATACGGAACACGGGATGTGCCAGCATTAAACAAAAATACAACAAATTATTTGAACACTATGACCACGTTTTTGATACACATCATTGCAGCACCCCTACGCGCCGTAGTGTCATAATTTTCGTGCCTCAGGCAGGATGCAAAACCTGTTCTGACCTTTGCCCAACTTTTACAACAGAGTTTGGAACAGACCGTGACACTTAAAATTGCAATTCTGAAGGAAACGGCAACCGATGAAAGACGGGTTGCCATGATTCCCTCAGTCGCCCAGCGCATTGCCAAACTTGGAGCCTCACTGGTTCTGGAGCAAGGTGGAGGAGCCGCAGCAACCTATACGGATGCAGCATACACACAGGCTGGCGTTGCCACAGAAGCAGATCCGCAAAAACTTCTAGAAGACGCAGATATTGTGCTGGCTGTGCAGCCGCCCTGCGTGGAGACGATAAAAAAAATGAAAGCCGGCAGTTTGCTGGTGTCTTTCATTTACGCCAAAACCCAGCCTGATCTGGTAAAGGCTTTGCGCGATAGCAAGATCACCACATTTGCCATGGAGCTTATTCCACGCATCAGCCGGGCACAGGCTATGGATGCTCTTTCCAGCCAAGCCGCGTTAGCCGGATATTACGCTCCGTTACTGGGCTGTGTGCATATGCAAAAAATCCTACCCATGATGACAACAGCCGTTGGCTCGCTCCGCGCGGCACGCGTGTTGGTTATGGGGTTGGGTGTGGCCGGGTTGCAGGCATTGGCAACAGCACATCGACTTGGCGCAGTTTGCGAAGGCTACGACGTGCGCCCCGAAACAAAAGAAGAAGCAGAATCTGTTGGTGCGCGCTTTGTCGATACCGGCGTGGATGCCCGCGGAGCTGGTGGGTATGCACGTGAACTGACACCCGAAGAAAAAACAAAAGTGCGTGCCGCACTCAGCCAACACATCGCACAGGCAGATTTAATTATCACCACAGCGGCTGTTCCCGGAAAACACGCCCCACGCCTGATTGACGCAGACCAGTTGGCCGCCATGAAGGAAGGATCTGTTGTAGTGGATATGGGCGCCCCTAATGGCGGCAATTGTGAAGGCACAAAAGCAGGAGAAATTACAAAAATTGGGCCCGTTACATTGGTTGGGCCAACAAACCTGCCATCCTGCCTGGCAGCACAGGCGAGTGAGCTTTATGCCAAGAATATCTACAACCTTTTAGAACAGGTTGTGCATGATGGTGTGCTGAAGCCTGATTTTACGGATGATGTCATTAAAGGCACTACTCTTACGCATAATGGTGCAATAACTAATGATACCATCAAACAGTTTATCGAAAGCCCGCCAGTGGAGAAAGCATCATGATTACCGCAACATCCATGACCTTTATTATCGCTTTATACATTTTCATGCTGGCCGCCTTTACCGGTTATGTGGTGATCAGCCGTGTGCCATCCATCCTGCATACGCCCCTAATGTCCGGCTCCAACTTCATCCACGGCATTGTGGTTGTGGGTGCGTTGGATGCACTGTTTAACGCCACCAGCATTCCCGGACAGATTATTGGTTTTATTGGGGTTTTTCTAGGCGCAGGCAATGTGATGGGCGGCTATGTGGTAACAGACCGTATGCTTGCCATGTTCCGGCCCAGCCAAAAAACAGCTCCACCCAAAAAGGAACAGCAATAAATGTTTATTGAATACATTGTGGGCCTAAGTGGCCTTATTGCTGCTGGCCTGTTTATTTACGGGCTGAAAGCCATGTCCTCCCCCGTTACGGCTGTATCTGGCATTGTTACAGCCGGTTACGGTATGATCTTTGTTATTGCAGCAACTTTTCTAAATTTATTTAACGTAACAGAAGCCGCAAAACCGCATCTTCTGGTAAATGTGGTATTGGCTGTTCTGGCTCTGGTTTTGGGTTGCGCATGGGCTGGCTGGCGTGGCCGTACCGTGCAAATGACAGCCATGCCGCAGATGGTTGCCATTTTTAATGGTATGGGCGGTGGTTCTGCTGCCTGTTTGGCAGGCGTAGAACTTTTAAGCGATGACCCAACATCTCCCTTGCACCTCAGCATTACCGTTTTGGGCGCGCTTATCGGGTGCATTTCGCTTACCGGTTCCATTATAGCATGGGCCAAGTTGGACGGGCGGATGAAAAAGCCTGTGCGCTTTACTGGACAGCGTGTTTTCAATGCTGGGGTGTTTCTTATTGCTTTGGTATTAGGTGCGCTCACAGTCATGCAGTATAGCACCCCAATGGGGGAGCTGCCGCGGGATCTATTCTTCCTGATGGCTCTGCTGTTTGGCGTGTGCATGACACTGCCTATTGGTGGTGCCGATATGCCGGTTGTGATTTCGCTCTACAACGCCTTCACAGGGCTGGCCGTTGGGCTTGAAGGGTATGTGATGAACAACCCGGCCCTCATGATTGCTGGCATGGTTGTAGGGTCTGCTGGCACGCTGCTTACCGTGTTGATGGCAAAAGCCATGAACCGTTCACTCACCAACGTATTGTTCAGCAACTTTGGTGATAGCTCAAGCAGCGCCAAAGGACCGCAGGGTGAAATGCAATCTGTTGATCCTGCAGATGCCGCCACCACCATGCGTTATGCCTCCAGCGTCATCATTATTCCCGGTTACGGACTGGCTGTTGCACAGGCACAGCAGAAACTTTACGAATTTGTCAAAATTCTTGTTGCCGATGGTGTGGATGTTAAGTTTGCCATCCACCCTGTAGCAGGCCGTATGCCAGGGCATATGAACGTTCTTTTGGCTGAAGCCGGCGTGCCATATGACATGATTTATGACATGGATGACATAAATGATAGTTTTGCCACAACGGATGTTGCGCTGGTTATTGGTGCCAACGATGTGGTGAACCCGGAAGCCCTAACAGATAAATCCTCCCCCATTTATGGCATGCCTATTTTGAATGCTTACAAAGCACATCAGGTATTTGTCATTAAACGTGGCACGGGCGTTGGATATTCCGGCGTACAGAACCCGCTTTTCTTCCAGAAGAACTGCACAATGGTATTTGGAGATGCACAGGCTGTGCTTTCCAAAATGGTTGAAGCTGTCAAAAGTCTTGGCGGCTCCTAAACATGACACGGGCGAGGCTTCCCCCTCGCCCTTTTTTATTTCTCATGTCTGTTTGTAAAATATAAGGAAGCATATCATGTCCGAAAAAATGAAAGCCGCTGTGGTTCATGAATTTGGCAAACCACTAACCATTGAAGAGCTGGACATCCCGACCATTAAACCCACACAGATTTTGGTTAAGATGATAGCCTGCGGCGTGTGCCATACAGATTTGCATGCTGCCAGCGGAGACTGGCCAAAAAAACCACATCTGCCGTTTATTCCCGGTCATGAAGGCGTGGGAACTGTGGTGCAAGTTGGCAGCGAAGTAGACTGGGTGAAGGAAGGCGATGTTGTAGGCGTGCCTTGGCTCTATTCTGCCTGCGGCCATTGCGAGCACTGTTTGGCAGGGTGGGAAACCCTTTGCCCGAAGCAGGAAGAAACGGGCTATTCCGTAAACGGTTGCTTTGCCGAATACGTGGTGGCTGATCCGAATTATATTGCCCATCTGCCCAAAGGCGTGGATCCCGTAAAAGTTGCCCCCGTACTGTGCGCTGGCCTGACCGTTTATAAAGGCCTGAAGATGACAGATACGCGAGCAGGGAACTGGGTAGCCATTTCTGGCGTTGGGGGATTAGGCCAAATGGCCGTGCAATACGCCGTAGCAATGGGGCTAAATGTTGTGGCGGTAGACATTGATGATGAAAAACTGGCAACCGCCAAAAAGCTTGGTGCCATGTACACTGTTAACGCCAGAAACACAGACCCAGCAACATTTATGCAGGAAAAGGTTGGTGGCGTGCATGGGGGATTGATTACCGCTGTTTCCACCAAAGCGTTTTCTCAGGCTATGGGGTATGTGCGAGCAGGGGGCACATTGGTGCTAAATGGCCTGCCACCGGGTGATTTCCCAATTTCTATCTTTGACATGGTCATGAATGCCATTACCATTCGCGGTTCCATAGTAGGCACACGGCTGGACATGATTGAAGCTCTTTCCTTCTTTGCTGAAGGGAAGGTAACATCTGTCACCACAACAGATCGGATTGACAACATCAACGCAATTTTTGATGCGCTCAAGAACGGTCGGGTGGAAGGCCGCGTGGTTCTGGACTTCCGCAACTGAGCAACTCCTAACCTCAGAAACAAAAGAAGGGTTATTCTGATGGCTTATGCAACAATCAATCCCTTCACCGAAGAGCAGGTGAAGACGTTCCCCACCACCACGGATGCGGAAATTGAAACAGCAATTGCCAAGGGTGATGCAGCTTTCCAGAAATGGAAAAACTTCTCCCATGCTGATCGTGCACGCATTCTGCAAAAAGCAGCCGATCTGCTGCGCGAAAATCTGGATGAGTATTCCAAGCTGCTGACCCTTGAAATGGGCAAGCGTTTTGCCGAAGCTCAGGCAGAAACGGAATTGTCCGCCGCTATTTTCGAATACTATGCCAAGAATGCTGAAAAGCTGCTGGAGCCACAGGATCTGCCCGTAGCAGACCCGCAGGAAGGCCGTGCCAAACTTGTGTACGAACCGCAGGGGATTATCGTTGCGATTGAACCGTGGAACTTCCCGTTCTATCAGGTTGCCCGCATTATCTCCCCTCAGCTTTCTGCTGGTAACACGGTTATCCTAAAGCACGCTTCCAATGTGCCGCAGTGTGCTGCCGCCATGGAAAAACTGATGCTGGATGCCGGGTTGCCAGAAGGTGGTTTTATCAACCTGTATCCATCCCATTCCCAGCTTGCCACGGTTATTCAGGACCCGCGCGTGCGTGGTGTTGCCCTAACAGGCTCTGAAGGCGCGGGCGCCAAAATTGCTGCTACAGCCGGTGGCGCACTTAAAAAGTGTATCATGGAACTTGGTGGCTCCGATGCGCTGATCGTGCTGAACGATGCAGACATTGAAAAAGCTGCCAAATGGGCTGTTTTTGGCCGCCACTGGAATGGCGGGCAGGTGTGCGTTAACGCCAAGCGCATGATTGTGGAAGACGGCGTTTACGACAAGTTTGTAGAACTGTACCGCAAAGGTGTAAGCGCCCTGCGTATGGGGGATCCGATGGACCCCAACACCACCATGCCGCCGCTTTCTTCCCGCGGTGCTGTAGAAGATCTGAAAAAGCAGGTTTCTGAAGCCGTAGCACACGGTGCAAAGGCAGAAGAAGTTCCGCTGGAAATGCCCAACAAAGGCTGCTTCTTCCGCCCTGTTATTCTAACAGATCTGGATGAAAGCAACCCGGCGCGCCGTTGGGAATTCTTTGGCCCAGTTACCATGCTGTTCCGCGCGAAAGACGCAGATCATGCTGTAGAAATCGCCAACGATTCTCCATACGGTCTGGGTGGTTCCATCTTCTCTCAGAACGAAGAAAAAGCTGCTGAACTCGCACGCAAAATGGACACCGGTATGGTGTACATCAATCACCCAACCATGGTGAAAGCTGATCTGCCGTTTGGTGGCGTGAAACGTTCTGGCTTTGGTCGTGAACTGATTGACCTTGGCCTGAAAGAATTCGTCAATACCAAGCTGATCGACATCGTGGACATCGACGCACCTTTCTAATAGGCGCGGCTTCATCCAACAAAAAAGGCGGAGGGAAAATTCCCTCCGCCTTTTTTAATGCTGTATAACGCTAAAAAATTTAATTACTGCGGCGCAACCTGAGTAAAAGCCCAATCCAACCAAGGCAATAATGCACGCACATCTGCCGCTTCTACCGTAGCACCACCCCAGATACGCAGGCCCACAGGGGCATCACGGTAACTGGCCAGATCAAACCCAATGCCTTCTTCTGCCAGAACGGCCAGCATTTTCTTGACTGTTTTAGTCTGTTCATCACGCTCAAGGGCCAAAAACCATGGGGCCACAATACGCAAGCAGATTGCTGTGGAAGAACGTTCCTCAGGCTTCTGGGCCAGAAACTCTACCCAATCCGTTTTTTCCACCCACATGGTCACTTCAGCCAGATTGGCTTGGCTGCGTGCTTTCAGCCCTTCCAGGCCACCAGCACCTTCTGCCCATTTCAGGCTATCCAGCGCATCTTCCACACACAGCATGGAAGGCGTGTTGATGGTATCCCCCCGAAAGATGCCTTCAATCAGACCATTCTTATTGGTCATACGGAAAACTTTTGGCAGTGGGCGCGGAGCCTGAAAACTTTCCAACCGCTGCACAGCTTTGGGGGAAAGGGCAATCATGCCATGTGCGGCTTCGCCCCCCAAAGCTTTCTGCCAAGACCATGTAACCACATCCAGCCGGTCCCACGGCAGATCCATTGCAAACGCAGCAGATGTCGCATCACAGATCACCAGCCCACCATGTTGCGCCGGAATGGCATCTGCTGAAGGAATGCGCACACCAGAGGTGGTGCCATTCCATGCCAGCACCACATCGTGGTTCCAATCAACCTGCGCCATATCTGGCAGGCTGCCGTATTCGGCTTTCAAAACTCGTGTATTTTCGAGCTTAAGCTGGGTAACAATATCCTGCGCCCATAGTGCAGAAAAACTTTCAAACGCCAACACATCTACTGGGCGTTCCCCCAACATGGACCACAAGGCCATTTCCACAGCGCCAGTATCAGAAGCTGGCACGATTCCTACGCGCCACCCTTCAGGCACTCCCAAAATGGCGCTAGAGCGATCAATAACTTCTTTCAGCCGTGCACGCCCTTCCGCAGAGCGATGCGAACGCCCAACCAACGCATTTGCCAGCGCCGATACATTCCAACCCGGCCGCTTTGCGCAAGGGCCAGAAGAAAAGCATGGATTAAGGGGACGGCTGGCCGGACGAGGAAGAACGGATAAGGAAGCGGCTGTCATAACCTTGGCCAGAATAGGGGGAGAAGAAATCTGGTGCGAGAGAGGGGACTCGAACCCCTAAGCCCTTTCGGGCGGTCGATTTTGAGTCGACTACGTCTACCAATTCCGTCACTCTCGCAGCGTGGCCCTTTTCCTACCAGCAAATTGCCGCTGGGAAAAGAGCATGCATGCATTATCGGCACACTCTTTTTGTACCATCAGAGGCAATATAGGTGCCTGTCTGGGTATCAAAGCATGCATTTTGCACGCAAGAATTGCCAGAAGAAAGGGGCTGCGGATAATTTTGCACACCCATCGCCATATTTTCACGCGCAGCTGTTCCACACAATGGTGTGTTCAGCGGTGCGGAGGGATCATTCGTCAAATGGCTATCATTGGTAGCTGATGGCTCGGTTGTCAGACCCGGAGCGAAGCTTTGTGGTGGAATACGATGCCCCTGCTGAGGCGCACACCCTGCCAGCAGCCCTCCTGCCAGACACAGGCTGGCAACACCAACAGAAAAACGGATGGACATGCGCTTTATTCTTTCCTGACGGCGCGGGCCCCTCCGCCCGCGTGGTTTATATTTGGCAGATCATAAACCCGATTGGCAGTACATCTCAACTCGGTGTGTTACAGCTCCAGTACACCTTGCTTGGGGCGGTGTGTGCCATCACCAATAACAGCCGGACGCGCGCCATCACCAAATGTTAGTTCTACACGCTCACCATCATTGAGTTGTTCAGCACTGGTCACTGGCCGCCCCTCTGCGGTAACAAGCGCGTACCCACGAGCCAATACCGCACGGGGAGAAATAGCTTCTAACTGCCCGGCAATACCAGCAAGAGCTGTGCGTCTTTCCCGCACCAATGCTTGCAATGGGGCAGGGGATATCCGTAAGCGACCCAACCGGGCATCCTGCCTTTGGAATGTATGCGCCATGCTGGCCTGCAACATGTTTGCCAGTACGGCCAAGCGTGTGCGCCGCCCTGCCAATAAGGTTTCAACCGCAGGCATATGACGTTCAACCGCAACCAGATCCGCCTTACGCCGCTGCACCAAAGCGGGCAAGGCAACATCCAGCCGCCGCCCTCTGTCATCCAACTGCATACGCGCTGTCTGCAACAGGCTTGGCAGATCCGGCATGGCGGAAGATGCACGATCCAGCCTTAAGCGGGCCGTTTGCAGCAAACGGGAAAGCGCGCCCACTGCCCTTGCATTTCGGTGCTCAATATCCGCCAAAAGTTCCGTGCGCACTGGCACAGCCATTTCTGCGGCAGCTGTGGGTGTTGGCGCACGCCTGTCTGATGCAAAATCAATCAGGGTAGTATCTGTTTCATGTCCTACAGCAGAAATCAGCGGAATTGAGCATGCAGCCGTCGCACGCACCACAGCTTCATCATTAAAAGCCATCAGATCTTCTAATGATCCGCCACCGCGCGCCACAATCAACACATCTGGCCGTGGCACGGCGCCCAGCCCGTCAAGCTGCGAAAATCCATCAATAGCCGCAGCAATGCGGGCTGCTGCCCCTTCTCCCTGTACGGGCACGGGCCAGACAATCACAGGTCGGGGGAAGCGCCTTTGCAGGGTTGTACAGATATCATGCAGCACAGCACCTTGAGGTGATGTTACCACCCCGATCACACGCGGCAAAAGCGGAATGGCTTTTTTGCGGGCTGTATCAAACAGCCCTTCTTCCGCCAGCTTTAAGCGCAAGCGTTCAATACGGGCCAGCAAAGCGCCTTCGCCCGCATATTCCATCCGCTCTACAACAAGCTGGTAACTGGAGCGCTCACCATAAGCAGAAATCTTGCCGGTGGCGATAATCTCCACCCCGTTTTCTGGCACCAGACCAAGACGGGAAACCGAACCACGCCATACCACACCGGAAATCTTGCCCCGTTCATCCTTGAGCGAAAAATACACATGCCCAGAAGGGTAGCGTTTAAGTTCCGTAATCTCACCACGCACACGTACGCGGCTGAACGTGCCCTCCAGCGTACGCCGGATAGCCCCCGAAATTTCTGAAACGGTAAATTCCGGCACATTGTTACTGGCCGATGGAATGTCAAACTGTTCGGTCATGCGGCTAACCTATGCTACAGACGCTCGCCCTGAAAAGAGCAGAACATCAAGATGCAGGAGAAAACAATGCGGGTACTTCTGGTTGGATCTGGCGGCAGGGAGCATGCGCTGGCCGCAACACTTGCCCGTTCTCCGGAACTTTCAGCCCTGTTTATCGCACCCGGCAACCCCGGCACAGCAGAACTTGGTATAAACGTGCCCATTGGTGCGCAGGATGTTCCTGCACTTGTGCAGTTTGCTCTGGAACAAAAAGTCGATCTGGTTATTCCCGGCCCGGAAGCTCCGTTGGTAGCTGGTTTGGCAGATGCCTGTGCCCGCGCCAAGCTGGCCTGCGCTGGCCCCACACAGGCCGCCGCCCGGCTTGAGGGCAGCAAAAGCTTTACCAAGGAAATCTGCTACGCCGCCAATATTCCCACAGCACAGGCTGAGCGGTTTACGGACGTAAACGCTGCTTTAACATACGTGCGTGAAAAAGGCGCACCCATTGTTATCAAGGCCGATGGTCTGGCCGCCGGAAAAGGCGTTGTGGTGGCCACCACACTGGCCGAAGCCGAAAGCGCTGTGCAGGACATGATGGCCGGTGGCTCACTTGGGGATGCAGGCCGCTGCGTGGTGATTGAAGATTGCCTGATTGGTGAGGAAGTCTCGCTTTTTGCGTTCTGTGCGGGAGAAACAGCCACGCTGATTGGCGCTGCCCAAGACCACAAACGCATTGGAGATGGAGATACAGGCCCCAATACCGGTGGAATGGGAGCGGTTTCTCCTCCAAAAAGCTTTGGTCGAGCAGAACAGGAAGCTGCGCTCGATGTGATGGTACGCCCTATGCTGAAAGAAATGGTGCGTCGTGGCACACCTTTCCGGGGCGTTATTTTTGCGGGACTGATGCTGACAGAAAGTGGCCCTCAATTAATCGAATACAACGTTAGATTTGGTGATCCGGAAGCCGAAGCTCTGCTGCCTCGGCTAACGTCTGATCTTCTTCCTGCCCTAAAGGCTCTTGCTGAAGATAAGCTGGATACAGCCCCTGTCACATTTTCCGATCAAGCATCTGTTTGCGTTGTAATGGCAGCCCGTGGCTACCCCGGCACGCCAGAAAAGGGTGCCGTGATTTCCGGTATCGAAGACGCCAACAAACTACCTGATGTGCAGGTGTTCCAAGCGGGCACCAAGCTGAATGCTGCGGGAGAACTTGTTGTAGCCGGAGGGCGCGTGCTGGTTGTTTGCGCGTTGGGCAATACCGTGAAACAGGCGCAAGAACGCGCTTACGAAGGTGTTAAAACCATTTCGTGGGATGGAGCAATATGGCGCACAGATATCGGTAACCGCGCCCTTTAAGCCGCTTTTAAAATAACAGCCCTTGGTTATGCAGGGTTACTTCTGTTTGACTAAGGGCTTACTGCTTGGCAGGATCGACCCAAAACCAAGGCATCCGATCCATCTTCATAATATTTTTTACGTAAACCCAGTTTTTCAAAGCCCTGTTTTTCATACAGGGCTCTGGCGGATTGATTGTTTACAGACACTTCCAGAAACAGGTTTTGCATCCCATTATGCTGCCCAACCTGTATGCACCATGCCAGCAAACGTTGCGCCAAACCGCGCTTTCTATTTTCTGGCAGAATGCAGATGGTTAAAACCTCTGCTTCATCCACCACGCTTCGCAACATTATAAAGCCCGCTGGTTGATCTTTCACCATAACCAGACCTGCCTGCACACCCGGAGATGACAGCAAAGCCGTTATGGCTGCTTCATCCCACTGTGCACCTGCACCAAAGCACTGGGTATGTATGTTGGCCAACAAAGGTGCGTAAACAACGCTGGCTTCCTGCACATGCACGGTCAAACTGGTTTGGCTCTTAATCCATCCGCCGGGAGCTTGGCTTCTGGCGGATCTACGTACAGTGGAACAGGATCTAGCAAAGGCAGCTTACCCATTTGGCGCTTTAACGCTGCACTTGCAATTTGCTCTGGTGTTGGTGTGTGTAATGGAGAGTAAACAGCATGTGAAAAAGAAAGAGCCTCACAGGCATCCCCCGCCACCAACCAGCTTCCTTCTGGCGGATGCCAATTGGCTATCATGACGGCACGGACTTGCTGAGCATCCTCTACAAACACTCGGCCACGACGCGCTGGCGTTATCACCATCCACCCTTTTAACTCTGGATACCTCTGCAATTCTGCATCCAGTGCAGGTGTCAGTGCTTCTGCTCGTGTTACGCCCACCACTGGGCAGCCTGCGCCCAGTGCAAACCCAGCGGCTACAGCACAAGATGCCCGCAGCCCTGTAAAAGATCCCGGCCCCACAACCACGGCCACAAGGTCTGGCTGTACGCCGGTTTCAGCGCCCCATCCTGCTTGTTGTAAAACCTTATCGGCAAGAAGATTAATGCCTTCTGCTGCCTGCTTGCCAGCAACAACCTCGGCATGCAGCACCAAAAGCTTATCCCGCTCAACCTGAACACATGCAGCCATTCCACAAGCCGACTCTCCTGCCGGGCTACCATCCAGAACCAGAATACGCTGTACCATCATGAAACCACGCAGCAGGCTTCTTCAAACGCCAAACGAGGCGCACGTGGTGGCTGGTTTTCAAAATCTCCATATCCCAGACACAGCAGAAAGTTTGCGCGCCACCCTTGTTCGGCCAGAAAAGCATCTTCCACCAACGCTTGGTCAAACCCAGAAATAGGCAAAGCATCCACCCCAAGGGCACGCGCTGCCATAATCATATAAGCCCCCTGGAGCGTGCCGTTACGAAAAGCAGTTTCTTCTGCCAACCCAACGTCTGATGCAAACCATGAACGCAGGTTTTCCTGCGGACACAAACGCGGCAACTGTTCAAAAAACAATGGGTCATGCGCGACAATGGCAATAACAGGCGCCCCCATAACCCGATTAATGTTGCCAGCAGACAAAGCCGGGCGCAGTTTCTCACGCCCATCTGAACCGGTAATAAAAACAAACCGGGCAGGGCTACAATTGCCGGATGTTGGGCCAAATTTTGTGAGATCATAAAGCTGGCGCAGCACATCTTCTTCAACTGTGCGGGTTGTCCAGCGGAGGGGCGTACGCGCCTTTCTGAAAAGGAGATCCAGCCCGTTTTCATCCAGCATATGAATCTTGCCCTGTCTTGCATCTATCATTGAAAGGGCAGGCATAAAAAACACCTGCCTGCTTTCTATGCCACGCTTTGAAGCGCGACAAAAGCAGACAGGTGCAGTGTGCTTAATCTACCTGTTCAACAGAAACCACTTCTGGCACGTAATGGCGTAGCATGTTTTCTACACCATGCTTGAGTGTTGCGCGGGAAGATGGACACCCTGAACAAGCTCCCTGCATGGTCAGCCGCACAATGCCATTGCGATAACCACGGAAAACAATATCCCCACCATCACCTGCCACGGCTGGGCGTACGCGCATGTCTAGCAGTTCCTTAATTTGGGTTACAATTTCTTCGTCTTCCGGCGCGGTTGCATCTTCTGTAACCGCCACGCCTTCTGCCACCACAGGATGCCCTGCCACAAAATGATCCATCAGAGTGGACAGAATTTGCGGGCGCAGTTCTTCCCAATCTTCGGAATCTGCTTTTGTTACAGACACAAAGTCGTTCCCCAAAAACACACGGGAAACACCCGGAAGGGCAAACAAAGCCTCAGCCAAAGGAGAACGACCGGCTACGGCATCAGCATCAATAAAATCAATAGTGCCAGCATCGCCCATAACAGCCTGCCCCGGCAGAAATTTGAGCGTAGCAGGATTAGGTGTGCCTTCGGTTTCTATGAACATGACCAGTTGAGCCTGAGTAATGAGGAAAGAGAACTTGTTACCTTTCAGTTGGCATTAGAATGCGTACGAAACAAGTCCTGTATTCAAAGAAAAACAGCTCTTTTGAGGTTAATTTTCTTTGAATAATCAACTTTCCTTAATTTTACATGACAGAATGTTTCCCTTGCCGTTTGGCAAATCTGCCATGCAGTTATGAAGTGATAAGCCCTCGGCCTTCCAGCATTAAGGAAGGGCTTAGCTGCGCAATGATTGCTCTTGCAGCAATTTTTCTCTCAAAGCTGGATCATGCGCGTAAATATAGAGTCCCTTTACGGATCTTGTCATAAGCACATTGATAGCGTTGAGCATGATTTGCTCTTTAACCTGTTCTGGTTGAGCCAAGCCACCTTTGCCCGCAAATGCTGCACCATCTTCATACCGCGCCGGGTCTAGGCGCAAGCAATCTGCTTGTGCATCATACGTAACGGAAGGGCCCAGAATAAGGCCCACATAGTTCAGATCAAACCCCTGCACTGTATAAACAGATCCAACCTCATTGATGGTATCTGGCCGTTCTGCCCAAGGCAATTTTTCGTCTGGTTTTGAGAGATCCCACCGTAAATGAAAACGCCCTTCATCAATAAAGTGCTCTTTTCCATCCAATCTGTATGGGTAATCATAAGTTGCCACAATGCGTGACAATCCATACTGGTTGTTTTTCTGCTTGATCAACTCGTACATTTCTTGAGCATCCTCAAAGCATCTGAAATCAAAGCTCTGCTTTTTTGGGAAAGATGTCACTTTTTTTGAACAGAAATTTTTTATCCACTCCAGAACATCCGTGTTTGCATGCATTCGAAATTGATCTGTCAGATAGAATGCCCTTGCCGGGAAACCTTCTAGTATTTTTGAAAGCGTTTTTTTATTCCAATAACTTTTAAACTTTAAAACCTGTTTTTCATCAAACACAAGGATAACAATACGAGCAAGTTTTATAATCTCTTCCAAATGATTGTTTTGGTTAAATCTATTGTATTTATCAGAATGTGTTAAAAGAAGATGTGCTTCATCAATCAGAACAACATCTGCCCTTTTTCCTAATTTATTCATTTTATTTATAAATGTTGTTGGGCGTTCAAAATCCTTTTTCCTGATATATGGGAAATCTTCTGAAATATTCGTATATAGCTTCATCATTTCAGGATGATTCACAATAAGATAATTTTCTTTCCCCGAAAAACAGCCTCCCAGATGATCATTCCTGGACATACGCTGCAAATCATTAAAAATAGAATTTATAACAAGACTTTTTCCCGTTCCTGCATCACCTTCGATAACAAAAATAGCGTGTTCATCTTTTTGATGATCTTTGCAAAACTCAAGAATATCTTTCTTCAGCAACTCCTGCGCAGGAGATAATTTTTGAAATGAAGAAAGTTTCTTTTTTGCATTATTATTTTCAATATTTTCATTCTGAAAATCAGACATACCGCTTTCCTATATCCCATAAAAAAAGCCTTTCTTGAAACAAGAAAGGCTTTTTTCAAAAACATTATTTAGGTTCTACTTTTAACGCAAAATACCTGTATGACCGATGCAATACCGGCCAGGCTGCGGCCATACAGTAAGACCGTGGGGTTCCGCACCAACCGGGATTTTGATCATGGAACCATCATCGGTGTTGATTCTGTAAACAACATCATCAAACCGCCCGGAAAGCCATAGGCTTTTACCATCTGCGCTTACATTCCCCATATCGGGGCTACCCCCACCAGGAATAGGCCAATCAGCCACAATCTTGTTGGTTGCAAAATCAATTACAGAAACACCACCAGCCTTGCTATGCGGCTTACCATGAATTTTATGAGAACCACGGTTAGCTACATACATTTTTGTACCGTCGCGGCTAGGATACAAACCGTGCGTACCCACACCCGTATGGATAAAGCCTGTTTCCTTAAACGTATCCCCATCAACAAGGAAAACGCCGTCTGCCATCATATCCGCAACGTAAAAGGTTTTTCCATTTGGAGAGATCAGAATATCCTGTGGCATACCACCACTTGAAAGCGCCAGATAACCCAAAACTTTCTTATTTACAGTGTCAACTTTTACAAGATGCCCCCCAAATTCACATGTGAAAATGGCATAACGTCCATCAATCGAGAAATCAGCATGATTCACGCCCTTACATTGCGGAACTTCAACAGATTCCTGCAAAGCCATTGTATGCGGGTCTCTAAAATCCAGCCGCTTACGCGCCTCTGCTACAACAATGGCTGATTTGCCATCTGGCGTAAAATACATGTTGTAAGGATCGTCCACCTGCACAGCTGGCCCAGGCTTGGCTGTGCGCGGATCTATTGGCGTCAGGCTACCATTTGTTGTGCCTTCTGCATTATTGGTTACCCATAATGTGCGTAGATCCCACGATGGCACAACGTGTTGTGGGCTTTTACCAACAGGAAAACGATCCACTACTTTTGAAGTTGCAGGATCAATAACAGAAACATCATTTGAGCGCAGATTTGGCACATAAATACGCGCTGGATCTTGTGCTACTTCCGGTGCAATATTATCGGCCCGCGTTTCACTATAAAGGTTATTTGGATCAATAACGGGGGGCATACCCGGTATTGTTTCAATCTTTGTAGCTAAAGTTGTTGCGTTTTCCGGAACAGGGGTAGAAACGGGTGCGGTTACAGGTGCAGGAGCTTCAGCCACCGGAGGCTGAACCGGCGGAGCCACCGGCGTTGTATCCTGCGCAAATGCTGCCGTTCCAGCGCTCATTACCGCAGCTAAAGTCGTTGCTGCTATCAAATAGGCTTTGGAAGCCATTACACTATACCTCATTATCTCTGGCACCATGATTTATCTATTATATCAGGTTGGATTTATCATGGTGCCTTAATAAGGTCTATTCTAATCTTTTTTAAGTAGAAAACCTACCTTCTACTCTATAAAACAACTTCCACTTATTTATTTCGCGCATCGTTAATAGCAGAAATTGCCGCAGTTATCTGCATATTGATACCTATCTGCCCCAAACTGGCCGATGCTTTACGCGGATCTCCCCCATAAATACCCTGCACGCTGGATGGCGTGCCAGATTTTTGTAATGCATCCAGTCTTACCATTGTTGGATCAATCGCCAGCATGAGTGATGTATCACTTATATCTGCATGCATACCAACATCTTTTGCATATCCATGCTGGCTAAGCCACTGAGCATACTGATGCGGTATAACGCTATAATATTGCTTTACATAAAGAGCCTGAGCTTGGGTGCCAAACCACTCCTTATTAAGTTGCGTAGCCACTTTATCCAAAGATTTCTGATAACCGCCATGATCGCCAATAAAAACAATCAGACGGAACCCTTGTACCTGAAAACTTTTTGCCGCAGACGCCATCAATTTCTCAAAAACATCTGCGGGTATTGTGATGGTTCCCGGAAACTTCATGTGCGAAGTGCGGGGAGAAATCCCACCTTCTGGAACATATGAAACAACTGGTGCTACAAGGGTTTTTCCGGATTTTTCAGCTATCTTTTGCGCTATGTCCATAACACGCGTGTTATGTTTGCCAACAGCTATATAGGGCCCACTCTGTTCTGTTCCACCAACGGGAATAATAATAGTTGTAACCCCGCACGCAATATCAGACTGAATTTCTGTCCATGTCTGTTTTTCAAACAGCACAGAAGAGGGCAGGGCAGAGCATGCTGTTTCTGCCACTGCATTGCGCGTTTCTGCTCCATTTGCAAACAGAGCAGAAAACCCGATAATAGCTAAAGAAAAAAAAGATTTTTTCATTATTTTTTCACTAACAGTGGAGCAAGAAACCGACCTGTGTAACTTTCGGGGCATGCTGCAATATCTTCTGGTGTACCTTCGGCAACAATTTGTCCACCACCATCACCACCTTCTGGGCCAACATCTATAATCCAGTCTGCCGTTTTTATAACCTCCAGGTTATGTTCGATCACAACAACTGTGTTTCCCTGATCAACAAGAGCATGTAAAACCTCGAGAAGTTTTCTTACATCTTCCGTATGTAACCCTGTTGTTGGTTCATCCAAAATATACAGAGTGCGCCCCGTTGCCCTACGAGCCAGTTCCTTGGAAAGCTTAACACGCTGCGCTTCTCCCCCTGAAAGGGTCGTGGCCTGCTGCCCTAATGCGACATATCCCAACCCAACTTTTTGCAAAATGGCCAACCTATCCCTAATACGAGACTGGGCCGAAAAATAAGGGAGAGCTTCATCCACACTCATGGCAAGCACATCGGCAATGGATTTACCGCGGAACTTAATATCAAGTGTTTCACGGTTATAGCGTTGCCCTTTACAGGCATCACACGTTACAAACACATCTGGCAGAAAGTGCATTTCAATTTTAATAACACCATCACCTTGGCATGCTTCACAACGCCCACCTTTTACATTGAAGGAAAAGCGGCCGGGTTTGTAACCCCTTGCTTTACTTTCAGGAAGTTCCGCAAACCAATCTCTTATGGGTGTAAAAAGATCTGTATAGGTTGCCGGGTTGGAACGCGGTGTGCGCCCAATAGGGGATTGGTCAATATCAATAATCTTGTCTAGCAGCTCCATCCCCTTAATGCGCTTATAAGGTTCTGGAGATGTGCCTGCCCCCATCAACTGGCGAGAAAGTGCTTTATAGAGTGTATCAATAACCAGTGTAGATTTTCCGCTACCCGATACACCAGTTACACAGGTGAACGTACCAAGCGGAAAACGGGCTGTTACATTTTTCAGATTATGGCCCGTAGCACCTTCAACTGTCAGAATTTTCTTTTTATTTATTTTCCGACGTTCAGCAGGAACATCAATTTTCTTGCGCCCAGAAAGATAGGCACCTGTCAAACTATCGGGAGATTTGGCAACCTGTGCTGGTGTACCTTGGGCAACAATTGTACCACCGTTCACGCCCGCACCCGGCCCCATATCCACAAGCCAGTCTGCACTTCTAATGGCATCTTCATCATGTTCAACAACAATCAGAGTATTTCCAAGGTTTTTCAAACGCTGCAATGTGCCAAGCAGACGTTCATTATCACGTTGATGAAGGCCAATAGAAGGTTCATCCAGAACATACAAAACACCTGTCAGCCCGGAACCAATCTGGCTAGCAAGACGAATACGCTGGCTTTCCCCCCCAGAAAGGGTTGCTGAACTTCTTGAAAGGGTAAGATATTCCAATCCCACATCATCAAGAAACTTCAAACGTTCTAAAATCTCACGCAGGATACGGCGTGCAATTTCGGCCCTTTGCGGCGTAAGGGTTGGCAGAACTGTATCAAACCAATCCAGAGCTTGCCCTATAGGTAACTCACAGGCTTGTGCAATATTCTTATGAGCTACACGCACAGAAAGCGCCTCTGGCCGCAATCGCGCACCTTCACACACATGACATGCTTTTTCAGATTGATATCTGGAAAGTTCTTCCCTTACCCACATGCTTTCTGTAGTGCGCAAGCGTTTTTCTAAGCTTTTAATAACACCTTCAAATGGTTTGGAAACAACATAGCTTTTCCTGCCATCTTTATAGGTGAAATCTACATTTTCAGAAGTGCCATAAAGAATACCGTCTCGCACATTTTCTGGAAGATCCTTCCATGGTGTATCCATATTTACAGAAAAATGCTGTGCCAAACTTTCAAGCGTCTGTTCCAATAATGGAGATTTCGCATCTTTCCATGGCGCTATAGCACCTTTTGTAAGACTAAGGCTTTCATCCGGCACAATAAGATGTGGGTTGAAGTAGGTTTCCACACCAATGCCATCACAAGCCGGACACGCCCCTTGTGGCGCATTGAAAGAAAATAGCCGAGGCTCAATTTCTTCCAGTGTAAACCCACTTACTGGGCAGGAAAAATGTGATGAGAAAACAAGCTTTTCTGTTTTCTTGTTTTCATTTTTTGAAACTTCTTCAGCATACACAATGCCATCAGAAAGCCCCAAGGCTGTTTCAAGGCTGTCTGCAAGGCGCGTTTCAAGCCCTTCTTTTACCACAACACGGTCAACCACAACTTCTACAGTGTGGCGTAACTTTCTGTTCAGGCTAGGAACATCATCAACTTCGTACAGCGTTCCATCTACTTTTACGCGTGTAAAACCTTTACGCTGAAGCTCTGCCAGTTCCTTCCGGTATTCCCCTTTTCTATCACGAATAACGGGAGAGAGAAGCATCAGGCGTGTTCCCTCCGGCAACGCCATAATACGGTCAACCATCTGGGTGACTGTTTGCGCTTCAATTGGCAACCCGGTAGCTGGAGAATATGGCACGCCTGCCCGCGCCCAAAGCAAGCGCATGTAATCGTAAATTTCCGTAACAGTACCAACGGTAGAACGCGGGTTTTTTGATGTTGTTTTCTGCTCAATAGAAATTGCCGGAGAAAGACCCTCTATGGAATCTACGTCCGGCTTGCCCATCAACTCCAGAAACTGGCGCGCATAGGCCGAAAGGCTTTCCACATAGCGGCGCTGCCCTTCAGCGTAGATTGTATCAAACGCCAAAGAAGATTTGCCAGACCCAGAAAGCCCAGTCATGACTGTCAGCTTATCACGCGGGATATCAATATCCACGTTTTTTAGATTATGAACTCGCGCACCACGCACCCGGATGCTCTGCTGACCGGAAAATTCTGATTTTTTCATGTAAGAAATCTGCCGCCGTTCCTGTTTTGTCCTAGTATGCCGCCTAAGGCCACCTTCATGCAATGCGTGATAAGGCGGCGACAGCCATTGTCTTTAATCTGATATGGGCAAGCCATGCCCTAATTGCCATTGCGCATCATGCTCTGATTGACCATCTAGAACATATAAACAGATCAAAGTCGGCCAGAAGGATATTTTCCATACTGACCGCAGCATTGGATTAAGGATACAGGAACATATGGAACACCTTCTCGGTCAGCCGCAGTCTGATACACAAAACGGCACCATAGCACCTCAGAGCACGGCACCTGTGATTACGGATGGGTCTCAGGCCACATTCATGCAGGATGTGATTGAAGCAAGCCGTTCTGTTCCTGTGTTGGTTGATTTCTGGGCAGATTGGTGTGGCCCCTGCAAGCAGCTTGCTCCTGTGCTGGAAAAAGTGGTGACAGCAGCACGTGGCAAAGTGCGCTTGGTTAAAATTGATATTGAAGCAAACCGTGCTCTAGCTGGGCAGCTTGCGCAGGTTGGCTTGCCGCTACAGTCTATTCCATTGGTTGCGGCCTTCTGGAAAGGGCAGATTCTGGATCTGTTCCAAGGCGCTTTGCCGGAAAGCGAAATCAAGAAGTTTGTCGAAAACATTCTAAAAAGCAGCGGTGGCGGCATTCTGCCTGCAACAGAACAACTGCGTGAAGCAGATGTGGCGCTGGAAACTGAAATGCCAGCCCGTGCGGCAGAACTGTATTCCTCTGTTATTGGGGAAGAGCCAGAAAACCCACGTGCATGGGGTGGGCTTATCCGCGCGATGTTGGCGCTGGATGATGAAGATGCCGCTGTTGCCGCTCTGGCAGATGTACCTGCTAAAATAACCGATAGCCCGGAAGTGGCTGGCGCACGTGCTGCGCTGGACCTGAAAAAGGAAGGACGTAAGGCGGCAGAGGAAATGGAAAGCATTCACGCACGCCTTGCCGCCAACCCGGAAGATTTTGAAGCACGCTGCGAACTGGCAACAGCCCTGAATGCTGCCGGAAAACGCGAAGAAGCCGCGAATGAACTGCTACATATCATCAAGGCAGACCGTAACTGGAAGGAAGGGGCTGCCAAGCAGCAACTTCTGCGTTTTTTTGAAGCATGGGGCAATGAAGAACCCGCAACTGCGGTTTCGCGCCGTCGTCTGTCCTCCATGCTGTTTTCATGAGGATGTAAAACTTTTTGGCTGCAGTATTTTTTCAAGATGAAGATGACATCCCCCGGCGGGTTCCCAAACTAGGGGATGTCACTTTAGCCGATATCCCTCCGGAAATTGGTCTGTTTCCGTTAAGCGGCGTTGTTCTTCTGCCACGCGGAAGACTGCCGCTTAACGTGTTTGAACCACGCTATATTGCATTGGTGGAAGATGCACTGGCAACGCAGCGCCTGATAGGCATGATCCAGCCGCGTTGGCGGGAAGAAGAAGATGAAGCGAACAGCGCCCCGCCACTGTACCCCATAGGGTGCCTTGGCCGGATTGTTTCCTTTACTGAACGCGCCGATGGAACTTATGCCGTTACACTTGCAGGCCTTACGCGCTTTAGGCTCCTGCGTGAAACAGGAGAAACACGTGGGTATCGGCAAGCAAGGATAGATGTTTCCACTTTTGCTGGGGATCTGAACGAAATTCCGTCTGCTCCGTTTGACCGGGAAAAGCTTCTGGGCTCTATGCGGCGTTACTTCCAGAAAAAAGGGCTACAGGCACGTTGGTCTCTGCTGGAACAGATGGATGATGATATCTTGCTTGTAACATTGCCCATGATCTGTCCTTTCCCTCCGGCAGAAAAACAGGCATTGCTTGATGCCGAAGATTTAACTGACCGTGTGCGGGTGCTGCAAACACTGCTAGACCTGTCTGGTCCGGAACAGGAAGGCCCGCCTTCCTGAACCTTTTACTGAGGAACAGAGAACTGATGTCTGACACACCTCCGCTTGATTCCCGGCTTCTTTCGGTGCTTGTGTGCCCTGTTACCAAAGGGCCTCTGACTTACAATGCTGAAACAAATGAACTGATCAGCAAAAAAGCTGGTCTTGCCTTTCCTATCCGTGATGGCATCCCCATCATGCTGCCAGATGAAGCACGCCGCCTAGAAAGCTGATCTCACAGCTTTCTCTCTTTCTCCTTTACAATGAACCCGTCCATGCTTCTGGCGAAAAAAACAGGCACCCTGATCGGAAACCTTCTATTGGTCTCTCCACTGCTGGTGGCATGTCACGGGCCTATTGAGGGAGAAAATATTGACGTTCCCCCTGAGCGGCCAGGACGCTTTTTGCCCGAAGCTGCTCCGGCAGAAGCCAAGGCGGCAGAACAGGAAGAAAACCTGCGAGAAGCTCAAGCCGCCCGTGAGGGCAAGCCAGCAGAGGCTCAGCCCCCCAAACCTGAAGAACGTTACGAAACACTGCCCGATGCAGATTCTGGCGCTGCTGGATCCATGGAAACAGAAGACGGGCATACTGTTACCCCACAAACCCAAGCTATTTACGGCAAACCGTCTGATAGGTCTTCTAGCCATTAACGTCAGAGATTTTCCCTGCGCGCTTTAATTTAATATTCATGCTCTGCTTTGTCTGTATGCCTGCGGCGCAGGATATTGGCACAGACCATGCCGATAACACCTATCATCATGCCAATAGCTGTTGGAATAGCGCCGCCTCCGGGCAAAATACCCACCAGAACACTGCTTAATGAGCCAAGGCTAAACTGCATTGTGCCAAGCAAGGCAGAAGCACTACCTGCCTGATGTGCATGGCGTGAAAATGCCATTACGGTACCGTTTGGCCCAATAAACCCCAATGCGCCGGTAATGCATGTAATCAGCCCGCATGTCAGCCACGGATGCGCAAGACCTGCCAAACCGGAACAAGCCACTACCACAAAAATGCCGCCCATCACCAAAGCCCAGACAATGGCGGCCTCTAGCAAAGCAGGCATGGCAAACCTATGCACAAGTCTGCCGTTAATCTGGGTTCCCAAAATAAAAGCGGCAGCATTTGCACCAAAAAACACGCCAAAAGCTGTGGGAGAAAAATGAAGAACCTGTTCAAACAGAACGGGCGCGCTTCCCAGATAGGCGAACATCACAAAAGTAGAAAATGTTGTGATAAGCGCATTGGAAAGAAAAACAGGTTCACGCAGGATCGTGCGGTAACGGGTAAAAATTTCGAAGGGCGCCAAGCGCATCCGATGCGCGGAGGACAGCGTATCTGGCAGCATGTATATAATGCCAACCATACCCAGAATGGCGTATAGGGTGCCACTCCAGAATATCCACCGCCAGTTCCCAAATTCCAGCACCAAGCTCCCCATGCTGGGGGCCAACACAGGCATCACACCAAACACCAGTGTAAGCTGCGCCATAATATGCGCACCTTTTTTGCCGGTTGCCACATCTCTTACAATGGCACGCGGAATAACTGCGCTGGCAGAACCACCAAATGCACCAATAAAACGCATGATACAGAACAGATGATAATCCCGCACCACAGCACACATGGCAGATGCAACAGCAAAGACTGCAAGCCCTATAACCAAAGGAACCTTGCGCCCAAACCTATCTGACAGCGGGCCTTGAGAGAATTGACCAAACGCCAGCCCTAGAAACCATGCCCCCAGCGTAAACTGAGCAGAACCAGCGCCACCGCCCAAATCCCGTTCAACATCAGGAAAAGCCGGAAGATACATGTCTGTAGCAAGCGGGCCAATTGCCGTAACAAGCCCCAAAAGCAGGATAAGCTGCAGCGGCAGCCCATTTTTAAAAAGGGCAGGATGGGTAGAAGATGTTGTCATGATATCAGGCACCGAGAAAAAACGTTCTGTTTTTTCTCTTGATCTGCACCATTTGTCTATGAATGCAGACACAACGCATCAATGCTAAGGCATAAAAAAAAGCTGCCAGATATTCTGGCAGCTTTTTGTAGAAGCTTATTTGCTTTCGGTTGGAGCCGGAGGTGCACCGTTTCCGCACATTGGCGGCATCTGGGGTTCAGGGCGTTCGGCAATCTGCTTCAGCTGTTTCTTGGTCAGAATATCATGAACCTGCGTTTCAACCTGCAGGCGCTGCGTTGCGCGCTCGGTCTGCATGGTGCTGATCTGCTGTTCAATCTGCTGCAACTTAGCCTGATCAACCGGCCCCGGTGTTGTCAGCACTTCACGTTCCTGCTGGTGCAGGCTGTGAATCTGCTCCATGTCCGCTTTCGGGTCTGAAGGCTTGTTTGCGTCAAAAATAGCTTTCAGCTTTTTCTTCTGAGCAGAGGTCAGCTTCACGCCATCCAGATTCAGAATAGGGCCACCCATACCATGATGATGCATCGGACCACAGCCCGGGCCACCCGGCGGAGGTGCGCCAACAGCCGGAGAGGCTTCCTGTGCGTGTGCAAAAGAAACTGCTGAGGTCATCATTCCCAGCGTCAGCGCTGTAGCCATCAAAACTTTTTTCATCAGATTCGCCTTATAAAATCTTTACCGTAACAAAGTGCATAAACACCTTGTCTGCTTTTTGACTAATGACAAAGGCTTGTGTCTGAAAAAAGGCATAAATTTAAAAGAAAAATGTTCTGCTTTTGCTTCTGGATAGAAAGATTGCGTGCAAAGTATCCCCAACTTTACATAAAAGGAAGAGATTACCCCATGCTAAAGTCGTAATTTGCGATTGCAGCCTTCCTGCTGCACATTAGCTATATGATTCGTATTTTTGTTGATTCTGATGCATGCCCCGTAAAAAACGAGGTCTATCGTGTGGCCAGTCGTTACAATCTGCATGTTTTCATTGTCTCAAACAGAATGATTATGGTTCCAGATTCACCTCTGATTGAGCGCATAGTGGTAGATGCAGGGCCAGACATGGCAGACGATTGGATTGCCGAGCGCGTATCAGACAGAGACATCGTGATTACAGCAGATATTCCGCTGGCAGCGCGATGTGTTGAAAAAGGCGCCTATGTTCTTGAGCCTAAAGGGCGAATTTTGGATGAAGATGCCATTGGTATGGCGTTGGCAGTGCGTAACCTGATGACAGATTTGCGTTCAGCCGGTGTCATGACACCGGGTGGAAGCGTATTTGGAAAAACAGATCGATCCCGTTTTCTTTCCGCTTTGGATACGCTGGTAACTAAAGCACAAAAGCCCCGTTTACGCCCACTGACATTTCCAAATGAATAAGTAGCTTAAGCAGTAGAAGAATAAAACGCCTGCCGGTACACTTGATGCTTACTGAGGAGCCGCCAACACCAACCATGCCCCAATGAAGGGACATGGGAAGTGATGCTAAAATCAGCCCGCTTTCTTTTCAGCTACCTGAGCAAACAATGCAGAAATTGCGTTTTGCGCTTCAGTCTGGATAGCCTTGAGGTGTGCCTCGCTCTTGAAGCTTTCAGCATAGATTTTATAGACGTTTTCTGTACCCGATGGACGCGCAGCAAACCAGCCATCTTTAGCTGAAACCTTCAGGCCACCAATGGCTGCCCCGTTACCCGGCGCGTTAGTTAGGGTCGTGATGATCGGCTCTCCCGCCAGTTCGGTCATGCCGATCTGCTCAGGAGACAGATTTTTCAGGATAGCCTTCTCCTCCGGAGTAGCCGGGGCATCAATCCGCGCATAGTACGGCGTGCCGAGACGTTTTGTCATGTCCTCATATGCAGCCCCGGGGGTACGCTTGGTACGAGCGGTCATCTCGGCTGCAAGTAGGCCAAGAATAATGCCGTCCTTATCTGTACTCCATACCGTACCAGCACGGCGCAGGAAGGACGCGCCCGCGCTTTCTTCCCCACCAAAGCCCAACGTGCCGTGGTACAAACCATCAACGAACCACTTGAACCCGACCGGCACCTCCACCAACTTGCGGCCGATTTCATTAGCCACGCGATCAATCATGCCGCTGCTAACCACCGTTTTGCCCACGCCTGCATGGGCGTTCCAGTTTTCACGGTTTTTGAACAGGTATTCAATCGCGACGGCAAGATAGTGATTGGGGTTCATAAGCCCGTATTTACCCGACACAATGCCATGACGGTCAGCATCAGTATCATTAGCAAAAGCGATGTCGAACTTGTCCTTCATCCCGACCAAGCGGGCCATAGCATAGGGAGAAGAGCAATCCATGCGGATCTTCCCGTCCCAGTCAGCAGTCATGAAACGAAAGGTCGGATCTACTTCCTTGCTAACAATCGTAGCATTGATGCCGTATTTGTCTATGATCGGCTGCCAGTAATCCACTGCAGCCCCACCTAGCGGGTCGATACCTATGGACACGCCGGATTCCCGAATGACATCCATGTCCACCACGGCAGCCAAGTCATCCACATACGGGGTGATGTAGTCATGGCGCTTTGTGGTGGGAGCTTTCAGCGCCTCTTCAAGGCCGATGCGCTTTACGCCTTCCATGTTCTTGGCCATGTAGTCGTTGGCCGCGTTTTCCACCACCTTGGTAATATCGGTATCCGCTGGCCCGCCATGGGGAGGATTGTACTTATAGCCACCATCTTCCGGCGGGTTATGCGATGGCGTAATAACCACGCCATCAGCCAAATCACTGCTGCGGTCGCGATTATAAGTCAGGATCGCGTGCGAGATGACGGGCGTGGGAGTATAGCCATCCTGCGCATCAATGCGAACTTCCACACCATTTGCCGCAAATACTTCCAGCGTGGATTTTAACGCTGGCCGCGAAAGCGCATGAGTATCAATGCCGATAAATAACGGCCCAGTAATGCCCGCGCCCTTGCGATAGTCAGCTATCGCCTGACTGATCGCCAGAATGTGGTTTTCATTGAAACTGGTGGTCAACGCAGACCCACGATGCCCCGACGTACCAAACGCAACGCGCTGCGTTGCAATAACGGGATCAGGCTTGCGGGTGTAATAGGCATCAAGCAAGGCATCGATATTAACAAGGCGGTCTGGATCGACCGGCTTGCCGGCAAATGGGCTTATGCTGGGCATTAGCTGCTCCCGAAATACAATACGAAAAAGCGTATATTTTCTTACAGGCCGATATCAACAGCGTCCACCTACATCCCCAAGTAGGGCGACCTGACGACACATAGAAATTGCATCACGTCTTCAAAACAGAAACACTAGGTAGAAATTTCCACCATGAAAGTGCCTTATATTTATATTGAGGCGCATTACACAGAATATAGTGTTCTCAATTTTATAATATAAGTATTCACATTTACTTAATAATTGTGTATGTTTCATGCCAAAATATAAGATATATATTTGGTAAGAATCTATATTATTTATCTTACAGAAGGTAAAAACCTATAAGTGATTACTATCTTCGTAATTTTATTGGATATTTCGACGGGAACTGGTGGAGCCAATCGGGATCGAACCGACGACCTCCTGAATGCCATTCAGGCGCTCTCCCAACTGAGCTATGGCCCCACATCGTTCTTGTGCACAGCCTCTTACATGGTCTGCCCATAACAGGCAAGCCCCTATTTTCAGTAAAAAATCACCTTCATCTCTCTCAACACTTCAAGAAGCGGCAGAAGAGGCAACCCCTGAATGGAAAAAGAATCTCCTTCTATATACGCAAAAAGCTGCAAACCTGGCCCTTCCAACCGATATGCACCCACAGAAGCCAGACACGCAGGGCCTTCGGTTTGCAAATAGGCGTCCAGAAAAGCTTCAGAAAACAAACGCATGGTCAAACGGGGCTGGTCAACATGCTGCCATACCACCTGACCATTCCGACAGAGTGCAACCGCCGTATGTAAAATATGGGTATGGCCTCTTAACGCCAGAAGTTGCTCACGGGCCTGCGCCAGATCCTTAGGCTTATCATACCATATGGAATCGCAGGACAACATCTGGTCTGCGCCAATAATAAAAGCATCTGGCTGCTGGACAGAAAGCGCCTTGGCCTCAGCCAACCCAAGAGCTACAGCCTCAGGCTTCCATCCCTCACGTTTGCCTGCAGCTTTAAGGATGTCTTCATTTACATCTCCAACCTGGACATCAAAATCCAGTCCAACATCCTCAAGCATCTTGCGCCTAGAAAAAGAACCACTCGCCAAAAGCAGTTTCGAATCTCTGTTCTGTAATGGAGTCGGCATTAGTACTAAATCCTGCATCAATTCGAGTCCCGTTCAGGTACTCGTAAAAAAATGGCCTGTGAGTACTCACCTGAGTACCGGGGTACATGTGGATTGTACGGAACTCATAACTGCGACGTACCGAGTACCGGGCACAACCCTTTAAAACGATAAACCGGTGAGTTGTACACAGCCCCGTACGGGTACTTTCTGGATAACTTCAAAAAGTCCTTGTTTTCCAATACCCTAAAATTTGTACACAGTGTGGGAAAGCTGGGGTACATTTTTGGAATACCGGGTACCCCACCATTCACAGTACTTTTAAACAACTACAAACCTATTTCTTTCTTTTTTTATAGGAAGAGGGGCGTGGACAGCGTGAACAAAGACGTGGCAGGACATCGAAGCATGATGACAGACGAACATATCCCCTCCGCCAAACGGCTTTTAAGAACACTCAATGGTGAAGCCTTGTGGCCGCCTCCGATGTGGCTGATGCGGCAAGCTGGTCGCTTTCTGCCAGAATTTCGGGCCATGCGTGCCAAAGCAGATTTTCTGACACGCTGCATGACACCAGATATTGCAACAGAACTGACATTGCAGCCGATCAAACGTTTTGGAATGGACGGCGCTATTCTGTTTTCCGATATTCTGATTTTACCATGGGCGATGGGACAATCCCTTGAATTTGTAGAAGGTAAGGGCCCTATACTGGGTGCTATTCGCTCTGAGCAGGATCTGGCCAAGTTGGATCCTGCGCGTATTGCCGAGATTACAGCGCCTGTTTTGGAAACTCTGACACGCTTGCGTAAAGAACTGAATGGCCCGGACAAAATTGGTGTTGCACAACCAGGCGCAACCACTTTGCTTGGTTTTACGGGCGCTCCCTTTACGGTTGCCTGTTACATGGTTGAAGGGCATGGATCTCGGGAGTTTGCTGTTACCCGGCAGATGGCTTACGCGGAACCTGTTCTGTTTGATCGGTTAATGGATTTACTTACCCAAACAACAGCCGAATATCTTTGCAAGCAGATTGAAGCAGGTGCTGAAGCTGTCATGCTATTTGATTCGTGGGCTGGCCTGTTATCTCCCTCAGAATTTCGCAAACACGTTATTGCGCCATCTCGCCAGATTGTTCAGGCTATTAAAGCCCGACATCCTTCTACCCGTATTATCGGGTTTCCGCGTTTAAGTGGTGTATTGGTTGCCGAATATGCACGAGAAACCGGCGTAGATGTTGTGGCGCTGGATACAGGGGCAGATATAGAAATTGTGCGTTCCATGCTGCCAGAGCATGTTGGAATTCAAGGTAATCTGGACCCGGTTTCTGTATTGGCAGGTGGAGATGCCATGAAGCGTGAGGCACTGGCTATTCGTGAAGCTGGCCGAGGGCGTGCTCATGTTTTCAATTTAGGTCATGGTGTGTTGCCACAAACACCTGTTGAACACGTTGCAGAATTGGTAAACACGATAAGGGAAACAGCCTGATGGCAGAACAACCACTCGTTCTTTCCCCTCAAGGGCATCTCAAACTTATTATTTTTGATTGCGATGGTGTTCTGGTTGATAGCGAAGAAACATGTTGTCGCATCAGTGCAGAAGAAGCTCGGCGCGTTGGTATGAACGTGCCGGATAAACAAGCAGTAAAAGTATTTTCCGGCATGGCATTGCCGGGAATACAGCACATGATTGAGCAGGAAACTGGCGCAAAGCTGGGGGCTGGATGGGCAAGCATGATGCAAAAACGCTTTGTGGTTGCCATGAAAGAAGGTGTTGAACCTGTTGAGGGCGTTTATGATATGCTCAACAGTATTCAAAAAATGGGTGTTCCTGTAAGGGTTGCATCCAATTCATCTCAAGAAGAGATGGACGCAAAGTTTTCTATTACCAATCTTGAGCACTTTTTTAAAAACCGTATCCACTCAGCAAGAGATATGGGAATTCCAAAACCCAAACCTGATGTGTATCTGAAAGCCGCAGAAGAAGAAGGTGTTTCTCCTGCAGAATGTCTTGTACTGGAAGACAGTGATACAGGTGCACGAGCAGCCGTTGATGCCGGAATGGCTTGTGTGATGCTAAGGCCAGAAGGAAATTCTATTCCAAAATGGGATAATATTTTAAGAATTAACCATCTTTCACAATTTGCGCCTTTGGTTCAGAAAGCTTTGCAACAGCAAGGGCGTTGATGATGGTTATAGATGCCCTTTTGCCGTGGTTACGTTGGCTGATAGCTTTTCATATCATGTCTGTTATGGCGTGGATGGCCGGGTTATTTTATCTGCCACGATTATTTGTTTATCATTGCCAGGTTGCTGTTGGATCACAGGAAAGTCTGCGGTTTAAAATTATGGAACGCAGACTTTTGAAAGCAATTATGACACCGGCTATGTGTGCTAGCCTGTTTTTTGGTGTGCTACTTGTGTTGACCCCGGGTGGGGTAAATTGGCATGCGGGATGGTGGCATACAAAACTTACTGCTGTATTCTGTATGTTTGTTTTTCATGGGTGTTGTGCGCGTTGGTGTAAAGATTTTTCTTCTGACCATAATAGGCATTCAGAAAAATTTTATCGTATTGCCAATGAAGTGCCAACTATCTTGATGATGATTATTGTTATTATGGTTGTTGTTCAACCATTTTAGAAAAATCCCCTGTAAATCAGGGGATTTTTATTTTTATATCATATTTTTAATACGTAAAAGACCAAATGCAGCTAAGCTGACCATACAGGTGATCTCATTTTTACGTATCATATTTTCTACTTCTGAAAGAAGAAAAGTATGACATGTCATACCTTGTTCGGTATCCTCTAGCTGACGGGTACCTTGGGTTAATCCTGTGGCCAAATAGACGTGACCTTTCTGGGTAGAATATCCTGCTCCCTGATAAACAATGCCTGCATGTTGTAATGTTTGGGCTCGTAAGCCTGTCTCTTCTCGTAATTCACCTGCGGCAACATCTTCTATTTTGGCATCTGGTTGAGCCTCCCACATGCCCATTGGTAACTCCCATAGCCGTTTTTTAATGGGATAACGGTATTGATTGACCAAAGTTACAGTTGGATGGCCATCTGTAGATGCGCCCAAAGGAAGGATAACAACAAAGTCGCCTCTTTCTACAATGCCATAAAGGCCATCTTTACCATTAGGTAAGCGGATGATGTCTTCCCGCACACGGGTCCATGGGTTTTCATAAGCAATGCGGGTGGAAACGGTGATGTAACCTTCATCATCAGGTGAAGACATATTCATGCTGGATTCCTAAGTTTTGCTTTGCATTCGCCTATCATATGCGAGCAAATTGGTACGGATTCTGATTATGTCATACCATTACCATGAAGGAATGTAATGAACGGAAATAATAATATTGAAGGAGCACCAGATACAGCAGGAAAAACGCTATGGTCTATTTTTGCCATCGTAGTTTTTACTTTGCTTTGTTACGTAGAAATCGGTTTACAAATGGCAGTTGTGCCATTGTTTGTAAAAGAACAGTTGGGATTTAGCTCAGCGCTCGCAGGGTTTGCTGTTTCCGTTCAGTATCTGGCCACATTTATATCCCGTGTAGGAGCTGGCCGGCGGATAGATACACGTGGCCCTAAAAGGGTTGTCATTGCAGGGCTTTTTCTGGGTGCGCTTTCTGGTTTGTTCATCATGCTTGCGCCTTCCATGATGGCCTGGCCTGTCGGGGCTTTGGCAATTGTTCTATTGGGCCGTATTTTTTTGGGCATATCTGAAAGCTGGGTTGCGACTGGTGTTATTGTCTGGAACATTCAGAGGGTAGGGGCACCCGGAACCGCCCGTGTTATCTCCTGGAATGGTGTGTGTTCTTATGGCGGCATTGCATTGGGGGCGCCTATTGCCATGATGATTTATCAGTCTCATGCTGCATTAGGTGGTTTTTGGGGCATAGGCCTGTGCTGTATGCTGATGCTGCTTTTGGGGGTGCCGTGGGCATGGCATCAGGTAGCAGTTAAACCGCTTTCCCCATCTACGGGTAAGCGCCATTCCTTTATGACAGTTTTTGGTCAGGTTGCACCATATGGCATGGCTCTGGCTGCGGGTTCTATTGGGTTTGGCGCTATTTCATCCTTGCTGACGTTGTATTTTGCTGATCAGAACTGGAGTGGGGCTGCAACTGCATTATCTATTTTTGGATGTGTTTTTGTTTTGACACGGTTTGGTTTTACAACTCAGATAACAAAACGTGGTGGCACAATTGTTGCATTGGTTTCCTTACTCATAGAAAGTTTGGGCTTATGTGTATTGGCTATGGGGCATTCACCTGTTTGGGCAAATATAGGGGCTGCGTTAACGGGAGCTGGTTTTTCACTTTTGTTTCCTGCTTTGGGGGTAGGGGCAGTAGCCCGCACAAAGCCAGAAAATAAAGGCATTGCTGTAGGCGCATTTTCTGTTTTTCTTGATATCGCCCTTGGCCTATCAGGACCCGTTTTAGGCTTTATTATTCCGTTTTGGGGATATCAGGGATTGTTTTTAACAACAGCACTTATGAGCCTGATTGGTGTGGGAATATGTGCTTTTGTTTATCGTAAGGAAAATGGACAATCCATTTTACCGTAAGAAACAGATCTCTAAAACTTTAGAAACTTATTTGGAGGAACATAAAGAATGACAATTGATGTGCGTGCAGTCGCCGTGTTCTGTGGTTCCCGCATGGGGGCAAAGCCTGTGTATCAGCAGGCAGCGCAGGAAACGGGCAAAGAATTGGCCAAGGCCGGAATCCGGCTGGTATATGGGGGCGGTGCAAATGGGCTGATGGGGGTTGTGGCCCATGCTGTTATTCAAGCAGGTGGCAGTGTTACGGGTGTTATCCCTGAATTTTTAAAAACCCGTGAAAAAATGAATGAAGACGTTTCTGAACTGATCGTTACAGATTCCATGCATACCCGTAAGCAGATCATGTTTTCACGTGCCGATGCTTTTTGGATTTTGCCCGGTGGTTTTGGAACATTTGAAGAGCTTCTGGAAATTCTGACATGGAGACAGCTTAAACGCCACGATAAGCCCATCGTGCTTATTAACGTAGATGGATGGGGCGATAAGGTTGTAGCCATGCTTGATGAGGCGGTGAAACAAGGATTTGCCTCAGTAGATGCGAGATCTTTGTTGAGCGTTGTGCCGAATGCTGCCGCGGCTCTGGAATGCTCCCGCGTTACAGAGCATACAGAAGCGTTGGGTATGGATGTGATGTAAAATAAAATGGAGCAAGGGTAGGAAGGCTCATTTCTACTCTTGCTTCTCAGGCCAGAGCGCTGTATAGGCAGCGTGTAATCGGAGTGTAGCTCAGCCTGGTAGAGCACTGTGTTCGGGACGCAGGGGCCGGAAGTTCGAATCTTCTCACTCCGACCAAGTTTTTCCTTGAAAAATAAACATAAACAACAGTGCTCACTTTACCATGTGAACACAATACCGCGTTTAGCAGCATATCATTAATAGCTAAAGCGCTACCTAATGGCCAATCTTGGTCTTGAAGCAAATTTCAATTATATGACCTTCTGTTATATCGTTAGGTCTTGCGCTGTTACTTTTTTGTAATGATAAGAGCGCAGATTCATTGATGTGAAAATTTAATAAGAAATTTTAGGTGGTTGAGATGCCAAGTAGGCAACCCATTACAGACGGAATGTGGGATACAATTCAAGATGTAGCTGCAACCACTGCCCACACATATCCGTTAGTAACATTATGTGTTGTTTGCTTAACCAGCATAACCATAATAGCAATAATTTGTGGATCGTGGTTTTTGATACAAAAGTTGAAGCTAAACGGGGACGTGCAAAAGCACGCTATTGACACTATATCTAATTCAACGCTTTCTAATTCTCATAAAGCGCACTTTATAAATATTATTTTAACCAACGCAAAGGAGAAGAAAAAATGAGTTTTCTTGTCGTTGTGCTGGTGATCTGTCTTCCAGCCGCCGCTATAATCTCATTAGCTATGGCCCTAAGAGCACGCACAATGCTACTTAACGCAGAAGCTGCTGCTCCGTATCGTAAGGCTGCGATTGATATTGGAGTAAGCTTAGTCGCCAACGAGGCATTGGATGAAAAAACAAGATTGATAGGCAGAAGGATTGTTGAGCTCGCTTCTCAGCCTACAATGCAAATTTCTGTGTCTACATCTACTCAGCCCGATGAAACGTTTGATGAATTTAAAACGAAGCTTGTGGGTGAGTGTGGGGCAGCCGGCAATGAGATTGCTCAGGCAATTTCTATGTTGAGTATTGCTTTGGTTTTGCAGCATCCTCTTCATGGAATGTTCCTAAGAAAACTAGGTCTTTCAAATTCAACTACTTTGATAGATTCCCTTTTAAGTAAACGCCATGAAGCCGTGCAAAAACTAGATGAGATGTCAGCACGGAAATATGCGGAGCATTTAGCTGAAGGGACACCTAAATTTGAACAGGTGACAGAGAGTCTTGGCCGAATGATTGTCGCCTGAAACCCAGCAACTATTTGGTATTCCTCACTCGTTCACTTCCCGTTATAACCCTGCCAGCCAAGAGCCTGTCCGCTACCTACGGCGGCTCTTGGTTAGCCTTTCCACCAAAAATCAGACCTCACTACCAACATCCGCCAACCTACCGCCAGTGCGATAGTGGCGAGGAAAACTCCCCCGCCACCAACAATCATCCCGCATTCAAAGTCCGGCGTCATGCGGACTGGATGGCTGCGTTATCAGCTTGGCACTTGGCAAAGATGGCTTCAATATCTGCCACAGTTGGGCCAGTCTTGCTCTTGGACTGCTCAATGGCCTCTTTCACCGTTTCGTAAACTTCTGGCCCGTATTTTTCGGCCAGACCAGCTACGGTACCAACTACGCCCAAGATGGCGCTGATTTCTGTTGCGTTCATGTTATTTGCTCCCGCCAAGAGCTGCGCAGGCATCCGGCGTGGTGCCGGTTTTCAGGCCTGCCCAGCAGGTTTCGAATGAAAGAAAATCGGTCTGGAGTGCGTTCACACCCGTCTGGGTGATGCTGTTGCCGTGCTCAATGGAGGTTTCCAGAGACGCGATTTCATTAAACACGGTCTGGCTTGCCCGCTTGGCAAGATCCTTTTGCGTGTCCGTTAGGGTGATGCCCGGCACGTTGCCTTTAATGGCATCGGGAATCGGCTGCGCCAGAACGTGGTAGGAACTGTCCACATCGTAAACAGTCTGGCTTAACTTGGCTTGTGGCGTTGCGCCACAAGCAGCCAGAAGGGGCAGCAGCCCCAGAGCGAGGAATGCTTTTTTCATTTGTATCGTCTTTCTTGGATAAAGATGAGAGGCTAACTTTAGTTAGCTTTTGGTTCCGATGGCGTGGCCGCAGCCTTTGTGCGCATCAGGATGGCTGCATTGGCGGCTTGGCCCCAGTTGGCAGCAAAAAAGTTAAGCGCCCGGTAAACTGGCCATAACTTGGAACCGGCAGGCGGTGCAGGGATCTGCGTTGCCACAAACCCCAGAATAGCTGCGGCGCTCAGGCCAATTTCCACCCAATGGGCATATGGCTGAGGCAGTTGCGTAAGCGCCAGAACCAATGTGCTGGCAATGCCACCCGCTTTTGCCGTTTGCGCAATGGTCGCCCTGGCTGTTGATGTGTCAGCCATGGCCAGCACCACGCAGGCTCACGGGCAGCGTGTTGATATCAACGTGTTCAATGAAGATATTTTCTTCATTAAGGCGAAAACCGCTTTGCCGCAGGCGTTGGGCAAAACGGTCAAACAGCAGATCTGCCAGGCAATCTAGTTCATGCCGGGACAGAGGATCTCGCTCGCTCATGTGTTCTCCTGCACGCGGTCTAATTCCGCCGCGTTGAGTTGATCTGTGGACGTGGGGGAGGGTGCAGGCGCTACTGGCTGCGGATTGCAGGGGTTAACCCCGCTCCAGAGCAGCCATTCAGCATGGCGCCGTGCCGTAAGGCCCGGTTCTGTAATCAGCTGGCCATTTTTGTGCATGTGGTTCCACAGCAGAAGCTGATCACTGGCCGCAATATCGTGGCCCGCGTTCAGATCTCTCAACAGGGTGGAACCTGCCAGTGCTGCTGTGCCCAGGTTATACTGGAAATCCAGCAGCGCACCCTCTCGGTTGGGCGAAAGCTGCGTGCGCACTAATTGGCGCAGCTTTACCCGCAGGCCTGCCAGCGTGAAAACCAGCAATGTTTCGGCCTGTTTTTGCGTAATAGGCGCAGTTTTGGCCGTTACGGCGGCCCCGTTGGCCAGGGCACGATTGCCATAACCAATAGTCCAATAACCGGCTGGGCAAATGTATGGATGTAGGCGCAGGCCCTCGTACTCGCGGCACAGGCATGCCGCCAACTGGATGGAATCATTCATCTGTTTTTCCGGATACAAAAAAAAGGCCGCTCAATGGCGGCCGGAGTGGGCGTATTTCAGTTTCAGACTTTTTCAGACTCTTTCAGCTCTGAAAAAGTCTGAACAATTCTGAATTGACAAATAGGATGGTCAGCTACGGATGGCTGAACAGGTGGTAAAGTGCTGCGGCCAGCGTTGCGATGCCGGTTGGCCCCAGCATACTGGCAACCCACATGGTCAGGCGCGTGGCACCGGCACGCTCGGCATCATCAATGGCCATTTTGTCGATCTTGGATAAAATCAGCGTATCCCGCTTTTCTAGCGCGTCCGTGCGTGCCGCCAGGGCAACGCGAGCATCACGCTCCGCCCGCTGGTCTTTTTTCACCTCACTGATATCCCCCTGCATAGTGTCGAGTTTCGCCAGGACGGCGCGCAGATCCGCACCATCGTTTTCTGCTGTTGGCATGATGTGTCCTGATACAAAAAAGCGGCCTAAAGCCGCTGGAATATGCTCACGTATGAACATGAGGCTGAGCTTGCCGTTAGGGCGTCAAGCGAGATCACCCACTGCAAAAAACCGTAACGTTGGGATGGTGACATTAGAGCCTGTCTGCACCTGGAAATTTGTGGTTGTTATGTTGCGTATGCAGGCATAGTGGACGTTAACGGCGCTCACATCCTGACACCATACCGCAGGCGTGTTTTTAAATGTCTGTGGTAAATCCAGGGTAGTTTCTGTTGCCACATTATCCACTGTCCACGTCAGCAGTGTACCGCCGGGTAGCGATGGCAAATCACTTTTGAATGCAACATTCGAGCCGCTTTTCTGAAATGTGCCAGACCCCAGAATATTTATACCGCCGTCTGCCGTAATCCGCAGCACATTTGCTTTTGTGTCACCCACATTGGAATAGATATCCAGCACGCCATCCGTGGCTGTGCCAGTTGGGCGATACCATGTGGCGTAGCCGGGCGCATCTGCATTGGTCATCTGGAAATATCCAGTGCCAATGGAAACAGTTAAAGCGCTCATAGCGCCATCTGTTTTGTTAACCTTGGCGCTATCTAATGCCAAAGCAACAATCTGGGTATTTCCATTATAGGCCAGATACGGGAGGCCATCAGCAGGATTTACGCATAATGACGTGCCAGCCTGAGCATTGGCGATACCGGGATTTGCGTTTTGAATACACGCGCCAATCAGCGCATTAACTTTGGCCACACCATATGCGCCGTATGTGGTGCCGTTGGCTCCTGCAAAACCTATGCGTGGAAAGCCATTTTCTGTGGTGAGATCAACCCACAACGCATTTACCGCCGTATCTGTGTTAGCCAATCCAGTTGCCAACCTGAGATACCGGCTATCTGCCTGTACTGCTGGCACAGCCTCCTGAGATGAAAAATCATCTACATTCTGGACAAGCGTTTTGCCTTTTACTGTCAGGCTGCCTGCCAGCTCTAGAGATCCATCCTGCTCCAGCACAGCCACCATTTCGGCTGGAATTTCGTTATAAACCTCAACAGAACCGGGAAAATTGAGCGCGACTTTGGTGCCCGCCGTGTTCCCCAACACGGTGGAGCGTGCCAGTGTGCTGGGTGTGCCGACGGTAAGCGTGCCAATACCCCATTCTGCCTGAGACCCATCATCGGCAAAATACAGGACATTCCCGCCATTTGGGAATGCTGTAGAAAATGCCCGCCGATTTGCCTCGGCACCGTTAAGTGTAAAGCCGCCCGTGCCGGGTGATGTGGCTGTCTCCAGCACATAATTGCCAAGTTGTGCTGCCATTACAGACGCTCCGTTAGAGTGAGGGTGAGGGAATGCCGATCTGCTGGCCCGTAGGGGTTGGACAGATCTCCGCCGCTGAGTGTCCCGAACAGGGATTTCTGTGCCAGCACATCGGTTGTGGCATCAGGATCTGGCACAAACAGGATGTTCTGGCCGGTAGCCGCCGCCTGCAATGCCTGATCCAGCACTGCTGCATCAGCATCACCCAGAGAATCGTGCACGATGGACAATTTGCGCTGATACCAGCGGCCAGAAACAAATTCCGAACCGCCTAGCGTGGTAACAGTATCTTGCCCCAGATTGCTGCCAGCCGTGCTTTGCGTGCTGAAATTGCGAACCGGCTGGAACAATGGCCCGGCAAATGCCAGCGGCACAGACAGGAACCCATCCGGGTTGGCAGTATCCGTTATGGTGACTTCACAACGCTCATCAGTTGCAATGCTGGGCAAGATGTAAACACACTGGCCGTTTGCCACATTGCACGGGCCTGACCAGTCTGTGTGCCAATCCACGGCCCACCAACTGTTGATACTACCCGTGCGAATACGCCACGTTGCTGTAGCACTTAAATTTGTGCGGTGCAGGCTGATGGCCTGCCATTGTGCCCCAGAAACACCAGAGAGTGTGAGCACCGCAGATGTGCCCGGCGCACGCCAGCCCAGGCTTGGCGCACCCTGCTGGTTTTGCAGGTTTGTTACCGGCAGCCCGGATACCTGCGCACTGGCAGCCAACGTGGCACGCAGCACGTTGTTTTGCCAGCCAAAACCACAATTTTGCATAGTTTACACCAGTATCTGAAAAGTAACTGTTTGATCCGTTGCGCGGATATGCTCGCTCACCACCCGCGCAAGTTGTCGAGTTTGCAGGCCGGGCGCAGGCGCGGAAATGCCGATTACGTCACCCAGCTCTAGCTGCCACGCATAATCCTGCGGGATTGTGACAGCCCAGAGCCTGCGTTGCGTGCCCCATAACGCGCCGTGAGATTGCGCAATCAGGGTGGCATCGGCCTGATTGGCCAGCGCCGTGGTGATGAGGGCTGGATCATTCGGCACGCGGTAGCGGCTTTTGATATCAGCCGACCACCACACCGCCGCACGGTCTGCCACGGCAATAATGGCTTGCCGATTTGCCGAGGCCTGCGGGTGCAAATTGGAACCCGTGGTTTGCACCGTGAAATTATGCTGCCAACCGATACGCCAGCGCCATGTTGGCGGATCTAACGAACTATCCAGCGAGGCCGCTGCAATTTCTGTAATCAGATCTGCATTGAGTTCCACCACGGGCGTTTCTGCCGTTGTGGGTGCAGCCAGTGCAATAGGCAGCAATGTGCCCGTGCGTGTGGGCACCAGCGTAATGTTCAGCCCCGAAAGCAGTGTTGTGGCAACCTGTTTGCCAGTAACACTCTCTGAACCATCCCAATACCATCCACCTGACCACGGCGCGATGGAAGAGGCCTCTGCCCATGCCGTATCTATGTAGGCCGCAGGCATAACCAGATCTTCCAGCAGCATCTGCCGCAGGATATCCAGAACGCCCGATGGCGCTTTGCCAGACCGGAACTGCCCCACTGCATCCACCGTGATGCCGTAAACAGGTTTTGTGCCCAGCCGCAGCCATGTGCCTGCTGATCCGGTTTGCACGGTGTATGTGCCCGGCGCAGGGCTTGTTGCATAAATATCCGCAACCGTTGCAGCAAACTGGATGCCGCCTGCATAGCCACCCTCGTACAGTGCAGTGATGGCGGCAGGCCCATCCGAGATCTGATAGACGTAGTTTACGCTATCAATCAGAACGGGCGTGATGTTGCACACACTGCCCCGGATGCGCGGCATGTTTTTGCCTGCCACATTGCTATCCCCATCCAGCCGACCTGTACCACCATAGGTCGAAACGGACATGCTGCCATCTAGCCAGTATGTGGCGTCTAGCAGGGCAATTTGTGCTGTTGTGCGATCTGGCTGCCAGCTTTTACCCAAACCGGCAAATACGGGCAGCAGGCTGCTGCTTTGCGGATCTGTCCAGATCTGCCGCGCGGCATCCCACACCTTGCTGCCCGTGTAGATCCGTACGGGCAGATGGTCATTCATGCGCGTTGTCAGCAGGCCATCTAATACGCCATCTGGGTTAGCCAACGTGATAGAGCCTGCCGACAACGCGCCGCCCATGGCATCTGCCGAGAGCGTTAACCCCCGGTCAATCGCAAAGGCATCCGTCACATATGGCGGATAGGGCACGCCGTTTTCATCCACAAACCCGGCATCTGAAAAACGGATGGTGTCTGTGCTTTCCAGTGTGTGGGTTTGCCTGCGCAACGTGCCATGCGCCCGCGTGCCGTGGCCCAGCGTTTGGGCAAGCGTGCCCGTGGCTGGCTGGACAATATCCAGCTCAACCGTTCGAAATGCTGCCATTTACTTGCCTTTGATTGTCTGAACCTGAATGAACTGCTTCAGCTCTGCAACAACAGCAGTTTTCATGGTGTTGACCGCCTGCGTTACCTGGTTTGTGGCATCTACCGCATTGGCAGAAAGCTGCTTGGCCAACGCTGCCGTAAACTGCCCTGTATCCACATTGGCTACAGATTGCAGCATGGTCAGGTTGTTTTGAAACTCCTTTGCATAATCTACACCAGACCCAAACCACTGCTTCGCCAGCGTTAGATCAGATTGGGAATCTGATTGCAGGCGCGACAGCGCATTGTAATCACCCCCCATGGCGGCCTGATAATCCGTGTTCAGGCTCTGGTTTGCAGCCTGATATTGCTGCTGCACAGACAAGGGCGAGGCATCAGACGTATCCAGCCCCTGCACATATGTGCCCAGACTGGAGAACACAGACGCCACGGATTGATCTGCCTGATCCAGATATTCCTGCTGTTTTTCAAGAGATTTTTCCTGATACTCCTGCTGTATCTGCAACCGTTCTGCATTCTGTGTTTTTTCCAGATCTGCCAGTTGCTGCTGATAGGTGACGCTACTGGCAAAGCTATCACCAAGGAAACCCCGCCAGTTATCCTGCAACTGCTGGATTTCTTGTGCGGCACTTACCTGCTGATTGAGCAGATCAGCCCCTTCCTGATTACCCGTGGCAGACAGATAACGCGCTTGCACAGACTGATCAGCCTGCCCCAATGTTGCCTGTTCGTTAGCCACCATCATGGCTGCAATGGAATTGCCTTTATCAAGCAATGCCTGGGCATCCAGACCATAAGATGCGGCTGTGTTGGCGGCATCCTGATATTTGGCCTTGAGATCATCAACCTGCTGCATCAGGCTTTCAGAACCAGATGCCGTAACATCCAGAAGCCCTGGCATTGTGGTACCCACAAATTCAGAAATTGCCTGAAATTTGCTTTGCAGATCATCTACAGAATAGGTGCCACCATCCAGCGTTGAAAGCGCTTTAGCCATATCCCCCGTGTAGCCGGTGAAATGATCTACCGTAACGTGGGAGCTATCATCAAACTTTGAGACAGACACTTTCATGCTGCCTAGCTCATCTGCAAGCCTTTTAAGGCTTTCCAGATCCTGCGTGAACGTGTCCACGCTATCGAAACTGGTGGGCATGAGCTGTTTCAGTTCCTGCTGCATGATTGCATCTGGACTGGTTAAATCCAGATCAGGAAGCAGATCTGTCAGGCTGTATGTGGTAGATTTCTTCCCCTTTTTAGACCAGCCAACCTTGCCGATTGTATCCGTGTTTGTGGCGGATACCCCCGTATAATCAAATGCATTGTTGATGCTGTCCAGATCGGTTTGCAGGCCGGGTAATACGGTGTCGTTTCCATGAATATCCTTGTAAACATGGCCACTTATTCCAAGCTGGCCATCATCCACGGAAATGTATTGATAATCTTTTTCCCGCTTGGCGAATAATGGCTCCAACAAGTTGTAAGCCATTTCACCCACACCAAAAGCAGCCCCCGCCATACCCATGTAGGAACCGATCGAAGAAGCAGCACTGCCAAAGCTGCTGAAAATGCCGCTGCCATCGGCTGCTTTACCAGAAAACAGGTTTTCCAGCGCAGAAGATGCGGTGCTGACACCGCCTGCATTCACCTCAGATCCAAATGAAGGACTGGTCATCTGGTTTTTCATGTTCAGGGCTTCCCATGGGGAAACGCCCCATCCGGATTGCCCCACAGCGCTTAATGGATCTTCAACGCCTGAACTGCCACTGCTTTCTGATCCGGTTTCGCTGAACAGATTGCCAATATCTGCTAGTGTTGTGCGGGTTTTACCGTCCAAAGCGTTCATCAGCGGATTGATCAGGGCAAATCGTGCAACAGTGCTGGCAACCGATGCCTCAACACCTTGCAACATGGTTTTGAAAGACATCCCCGCCGATGTACCCTGCATGAAACCCTGCACAACACCATCGGACAATTGATCTGCCATATCGCTGATGGAGCCGGTGAAAGCATCCATCACTTGCTGTGCATGCTGATATTCCGCTGTAGCATCGGACAGAGCATCTGTGCTGGCCAGAAGATGCTGAGAATATTCATCTGTTAATGACCGGCCTTCTCTATAAAGCTGTTGCTCTACCTCCATGTGAGCAATCAGCTTCTGCCGGGCATCATCATTTGTACCAATCAGGGATGTTTCAGTTTGCAGGATAGCAACCTGATCCATGTTTTGATTGGTTTGCCCGATCATCTGGGTATTCTGCTGCTCAACGCTCCACGCTTGGGCTTTGGCAATTCTTTCCTGCATGGCATGCAGAAATTCTGGCGTATCCTTTTTAAAACTGTTTTCTGCATCCATGTAGGCAGAAACATATTGTGTTGCATCTTCTGCTGATATTTTACCATCAGCATAAGCGGCATTAGCCGTGCTGAGGGCTTGGGTTTGATCACTTAAGGCAGCCGTACCAGCATGCCACGCATCCGTCAGCACGGATTGCTCACGCGCCTGAGCCGCCATGATCTGGGTTGCAGACGCATGCGCCCCGTTAAGGGATAGCTGCGCCTGGTCAACTTCCTGCGCCACGCTGACCATTTGCCGGTCATAACCCGTTAGAGCGGACGCACTTTGAGCGGCGAGCGTTTGCGAATGATACACCTCCTGCAATGGATCACGCAGGTTGGCGAGGGATGCGCTTGTGGTGTCTATCTGACCATGAATGATCTTTGTTTGATCAGCCCACTCCTTCTGGGAAATAACATGGGCTTGATACTGCTTATCCAAATCTCCAAGAGCAGTGTGTTCGCCCTGTAAAGATCTGGTTAAATCATCCTGCTGACCAGCAATGCTTGGATTACCCTTTAATACCTGCGCTGAAACAGACTGATCCATCCGGGCATTTTCAACAGCACTATAGGCATTTCCGCCCGTAACCTTGGTTACATAATCAGATGTTTCCTGCGGGATCGTTGTGCGCTTGCCATCAATATACTCATCCAGCGCCGTTTCACCCCAGTTATACGCCATCGCCACCAGTTTTTGATTGTGGTGGTATTTGTCATACAGATGCACCAGATAATCTGCGCTGGCAGAAACATTGCCGTGCAGATCTGTCAGATCATTTCCGGCCGCGTTGCTGGGCATGACCTGCATGGCGCCAATAGCACCTGCGCTGGAATGCACAACCTGCCCGTGTAGGTATTGGCCGGTGCTGCTTTCAGCCGGGGCAATGGCGTGCATCAGGCTGGTGATATCACCATTCAGGTGCTGTTCCTGCGCTACCCGATCAATCATGCTCTGCACGGACTGGATGCCGCCATCCTGCACAAGGCTATGGTTTGCCGCTGTGTTGGTGGGCATGGAGAACGTAGGATCTGCCGCGCTGCCCTGCGCAACAATATGCGCAAGGTTTGTGGCACCGGCGAAATGAGCTGTTGCCGCAATACCACTTGCGACATCACCTTCCAGCCAGCCTAAACCCGTGGATGCGCCAGATTTGATGCTGCTCCAGATGCTGGAGAGTTCATCTGGCAGTTTCCTGAGATGCTTGACCAGATCATCCGTAGCGCTAATGCCCTCTGTGGCCATGGAGACGAACAGATCTCCAATGCTACGGGATTCTGCCGCAATCACGCTGGATGTGCTGCCCATTTCATCTTTCAGGTTACGCCATGCTGTCTGGAACGGCGTGAGGCCTTGATCTGCTGCCCCGTGGATGGCACTTTCCAGCCTCTGGACAACCAGAGAGACAGCATCGGCCTGCTGGCCCATCTGCGCCATGTGCTGCACGCTCAGCACCAGCCCAGCGTTGAAGCCGGGCAAATGCTGATCTGCCAGCGCCTGCGCTTCCCTGGCAGGATCTTCCAGTGCAACAGCCAATGTTTTGGCGGCATCTGGCACCGTGGTGCCCATAATAGCAGCCAGATCCCGGCTATCTGCTGTCAAACGCTGGATCTGGCTGGCATCTACCGTGGGCACGGCGGCAATGGTTTGCGTGGTGCTACGGCTATCAGAGAGCGAGATATCACCATACTGCTCATGCAGCGCACGGGCGGCATTTTCAGCAGATATGGACATATCATCATAATCAGCCCGTGTGGCACGCAGATGCGTGGAAAGCTGAGCAAGGCTTTCCTGTTCACTTTCTGCATAATAACCCAGCCCACCAATGGCAGCACCGGCAGCAACTGCCCCTGCGGCAAGACCGGCAGGGCCTGACAGAACGCTGAGCGTGGAGGACATGGCGTTTTTTAGGCCACCCATCACCTGCACCATATTGGGCACCTGATAGAACGCGGCCTGCAACGGACTGCCACCCGCCCAAACCTGATCGAAAAACTTATGGGCTTCATCTGCCAGAATGCCCAATTCAAAGGCTGTGAGCTTAATGGCAGTGGAATTGCCGCCTAGAGCGGATTTCTGGCGGTTCAGGGTATCCGTGGCCTGATCCATATAGGCATCGTATTCACCCTGCTCAATAATACCGGCGGCCAGGGCGGCGGATGCTTTCTGCTGCGCCTTTGTGTAATCCAGTTCTGCCGCAGCCAATGGCACAAGTTCGGCCCGCAGTTTTGCTGCATCCTGCGCTGCGGCCTCAAAATCCTCCTGCCGACTATCGGCCTGCCCGTATTCTGGCGTGGTGACACCGGCCCATGTGTTGATTTTTTCCTGCGTACCGGCTGCTACGGATTCATGCTGCAAGCGCAATGCTTCCTGTTGCGTCTGCACGCTGGCGGCAATGGCATCTTTCTGTTTTTGATAGGATGCGGTGGCGCGATCCATGGCGGCCAGATATTCGCCCAGATCAATCACGCCGCGCTCCCGCGCATCACTGGCTACCGCAATGGCGCTGGCGTAATCACGTTCTGCCGCTGCCAATGGTACCAGTTTGGCACGCAGGTTGTCAGCATCCTGAAATGCCTGGGCAACATCCTCCAGTCTAGATGCGTGATCAACGTTCGGCAGGGTAATGCCCAGACTGCTGTTGATGCTATCCTGATGATTCTGCGCAATGGTCGCCAGAGCTGTTGCGGATGCACCGCTCAGCGCGGCGTATTCTATGGTGATTTCCTGCAAGCCAGTTTTATAAACATCCAGCGTGATCTGGCCCTTTTCAAACTCAGCCCGCAATTCACGCAGAGCCATTGTTTGCGCCAGATCTGCGGCGGACATTCTATCAATAACAGCAGATGCAGTTGCCCCGCTTTCTGCCATCTGGTCAAAATCTGTAACGGTGGCAGCCTGTTCTAGCCGCAGCTTCGCCAGGCTGATGGCGGCATCATCCTGTGCTTTCTTGTTGGCCTCCAGAACGCGTGTCACATCCTCTGGGCTGGTGCTGCCACTGGCAACAGCGGCACGGCCACGCGCATCCAGACGGTCATACTCATTTTGCAGCAAGCGGATCTGCCGCTGCACTTTGGAAATACTATCTCCAGCACGCCCAGCCGCCGCCTGCCACGACACATCCGCCTTTGTGGCATCCTGCGATAGCGCATCAGCCAGACTGCCAGAGGCAGCCGCTGCTTCCTTCAGGTTGTCACGAAAGGCGGAGCTGATGCCATCTGCTGAAACCGATGTTTCCTGTGCGGCATCTTGAATATCAGACAAGGCGCTTTCTGAATTTTTGGCACCAAGCTGAACGTCATGGCTGATCTGGGAGATGTTGTCCTCCAGATGCCCCAATGCACTCTGCAACTTTCCGGTACCTGCCGTGGCAACCTCCACCGCACGTTCGGTAGCTGTTTCGGCATTTTCCATGCCTTTGACCAATGCGGTGCCCAGATTTTCACCGCTGGCCGCTACGTCATCAATTTTGCCCTGAAGCCCCTCCATGCGCGTACCAATGGCGTTGACAGGCTCCGCAGTCTGATCATCTAACAGCACGCGGTTGATGACCTCATTGATAACTGTAGTGGCTTTAACCATTTTCGGACTCCGTCAGCACAAGAGCTGGATACGTCATGACCTGACCGGCGGCGCGGTCTTTGCGGTTGCTACGGCGGGGCTTTCTGAGCCGCTCGAACCCATCGGATTTTGACCAGGTAAGGCCGCTTTCAATGCCCTGCGCCTTCAGCACGTAGGGCAGAGGGCCGCCGCGTGCATCCTGACCACCCGTGAGGTTAATGAATTTTCGGGCAATCGTGAGCATGGGGAACTGGCGGCGCGTTGCCTGCCGCACGGCCTCTACAATCCCTGGTGGAACGCTGGTAATCTGCCCACCCGTATCAATCTTGCGGGCGTAGGGCATGGTATTGACGATTTCTACAATGCTGCCCGGCTGAATGGCAGCGGCAGGGCGCGTCCACCATTTTCCATTCACACACACGGCCCACCCCTTGCGGAATGCGCCTGTGTGGACAGGAGAGCGTTTCTGGCACTCAGCCAACGCAAAGGCCACACCCTGCGCCAGATAGGAAAACACATAGCTGACAATGCCGTTATCCAGCCGCACATGCTCCTCCGCATCGTTTCTACGGCCATCAACAAATGTGCTGAATACGGTAGAGGCAGCGCCAGAGGATATCTGGGCATCACGCAGATCACGGCATTCCCGCGCAACCAGATCATGCAGGCTTTGCGACGCCAGAACATTGCGGGTGGCCAGATTGATCTGTTCCCGAATAGTCTCTGCCATACGTGCCCGTGCCATGATGCTATCTTTTCCTAAAAGTGTGCTCCAGATCCTGCTGGATCTGCTGGTTACGGATCTGGAGGAATGTCTGATCCAGTGATTTCACGAGCTGGAAGGTGAAATCTGTTTCCGCCTCATTTAGCCGCCGCATGTGGCACCAACGCAGGATTTCGGCATCAGCTAATGGCTGCGGATAGGACACGCCACGCGTTGCCCCCATGCCAGCGCCGTAACTTTCCGCCCGATACCGACGCGTTCCAGCCACGCCATGCCAGCACCGCCAGGGCAGCATGTTGGCGGGCTCCGGATCGACTTTCCGCAGCCACGCATCATATGCATCCCATGCGTGTTCTGGCGGTGGCAGCACGCCGCAACGCGCCGCCACCGGGCCATCTATCAGGTGCCAGCGCAGGGCGGCTGTTAGTTTCCCTCAGCGGCCTTGAGCTGTTCTTTGGTGGCGCGCCCAACAGATGCCGCCGCCTGCAATGCCAGACCAAGCAGTGCACGGTTTTCGCGGTGCGTGATCATTTCATTAAAGGTGGCGATATCAATGGGGCTGCCATCGTCATTTTCCAGACCCTGCACGTCAATCAGGCATTTTTCGCTCAGAGCCTGCGCCTGGCACACATCATCCATAGATGGCGGCAGGGTGCTTTCAGTTACCGGCACATCTGTTACAGACAGGCCGGTATTGTAACGGATAACAGCCGCACGGCGCAGCGCCCACAGGCGATCGGCATAATCTGCTGTCATGCCTTTGGTGACGATGATGAACTGATCTGTCACGCCTACGGTAACGGGTGTGCCTTCTGCAATTGCAGTTGCGTTGCGGGTAAAAGAGGAAAGTTTAGCCATTGTGTAAAACCCTGTGAGTTATGGGTACGAATAAAAAAGGGTGTCGGTAATAGTGGACACCCTTTGTGAAATTGGTTTTCAGCTCAGGCGAGATCAGGAACCTGTGGCTGCAACACCGCTCAGGCGGAAAATGGCGAATGTGCCGCCAGCACTTGTCGGATTGCCTTCAATATCAAATGAGACTTTTACGGTCTCATTGGTTTGCGGGCTGTTCACCTTGCCGTTGCGGAGCGCTGCATGCGTAAACACAAACGCGTATCCGTTGCCGCTATCATCAACTGTTTTGACAATAATCAGCCCCTGCGTGCCTGCTATGAATGCGTTGTATTCGTCCCATGTGCGGAAATAAAATTCGATACTGCCCGATGCGGTAAACTGGCCCGTACGCACACCGCAGGCATCTGCATGGCCCATGCCGTAATCATTGGCAGAGCCATCACGCGCCAATGTGCATGTAAATTGCGTAACGCATCCAGCCGGGGATTTGCCATTGATAGTGACCCCCAGGAAATTGTTGACGGAGTTATGCACATTGCCGCTGGGTGCGGGCAGCACCGCAGTTGCAATATCAGTTAGAGATAATGTCTCGTTTGCGCTGGTGGCATCAATCGTGACTGTACCAAACTGCGCCTGCTGCAACTGGATTTGAGCCTGGGTAATCAGGCTTCCCGGATACAGTAGGAACTGCCCAAGCAATTTTTTACGGATGGTAAATGTTTTATCCAGATTGCCATTTTGGATATCCGCCAGCGTAATTGTTGCACCGTCACTCAACGCTGTGGCGTCTGCAATCGGCAACGTGCCTGGCACAAATTCCAGGCCGGGATTAGAAATATTGTTTAGGATATAGGCAGCAAAAACATCAATCCCGTTCACGCTGTCCACGACATGCACAACGCCGAACGCTGGAAAATTTACGAGTGCAGCAGCAGGCATCGTGATAATATCACGCCCGCTATGATAAGAGTTTTTTAGATGGACGGTGCCAGTTACGGCAGGCGTCGCCTTTGAATTGATTGTCACAGACGGGGGCGCTGCATACCAATCCGCACCCATCACACCTGCAATGAGATCATCAAACGTGCCGGATGACAGCGCACCGGAAATGGTGCCAGACGCAGAAACCTGCGTGACGACTGACTGCGAAACTTCTTTTAGAGAATTGATCTCTGCCGGACGGGCTGTTGTTTGCGCACGTCCGAATGTCTCGCCTGTAATGCGCAGCGCCTGATAATTGCCCGCTGGCGGCGTGGCATATGTGGACTCCAGCGCAAAATCCATGCGTGTATCATTGGTTTGCGCACCGGCTGCCAAGCCTGCTGTGGCTCCAGTAAAAGCCATTGTTCACCTCAAAAAAAAGGCCACCCGAAGGCGGCCTGTGTTGAAAGAATGGAGAAGGGATCAGCGTTAGCTGGCAGGTTTTTCCGTGCTGTCTGTTCCGCCGGATGTTGGCGTTGTTTCAGTTCCAGATGTGGCCGGTGCGGCTACAGGTTTTTCGTCCACGGGCATCAGGCCGAGGCGAAAACCCATATACTGCGCCATGGACAGGCACAGGTTAGAGGCATCGCACAGCGCAGATACAAGCTGCTGCCCATCTGGCGTCCAGGGCTGATCTGTGCCGCCAATTTGCGCCAGCACAGCATAGGATTTGCCTTTTTCAGCATCCGTTACGGGCGCGAAATCCGGCAGGCCGCGCACCTCATGATACAGCCACGCGCCATAGCGCAAGCCTGCGCCAACGGTGGGTTCAATCAATGCCAAGGCGGCAGTGGTGCTGTCTGCCTCTACAGCAGCGCCAGAAAGCTGAAACTCGCCGGAATTAGCTGCTGTTTCGATAAGCGGAAAGAATTTCATGATGTGTGTTCCGTAATGTTCTGCCAGCGGTAATCCACCATCAACGTGGCAACGTACCAATTACCTGTCTGGGCAAGAAAGGAAGGGGGCGTGTAAGTCTGGCCATCGTAAAATAGGCCGTTTGGCCAGCGTTTATCCGGATCTACCGGGTTGGTGCGAAAGGCGGCTTCAAATGCATTCATGATGGACAGCACTGTGGGCGTGTTCATCCGGCCCTGTGGTATCCAGAGCATGATGCAGATCTGGCCGCTTTCCTGCGCCTGTTGATCACCCAGTTCCAGGCTATCTATGCTGGACGAGGACATATCCAGCGCCACAAATGCTTTGCCATCGCTGGAAAAATCCCATGTCAGGGGATCACCGATCAGATAGCCCAACGCCTCTGCCACGGCGCTGGCACGGGCATAGGCATCGTTCCACACTGTTTCTGAGGGCATTAGTCGCCTCCTGCTGCAATCAGCGTCCAGCCGCAGATGGTGGCCCCGTCATAAACGGGCGTGGCATCTGTCAGGCTGTAGGTTTTGGGGCCATCCTTGAGGTGCCATTGCGCTTTTGGCGTGACATTGGCGGCGCTCAGCTCATCCGCTAACGTTTGAGCAATGAACGGCGCTTTGGGCATGCCATCTGCCAGTTGTGACGACTGCGGCGGCGGTGCATATGCGCGTAATGTGACCGGGTTGGTATCATCACGCGCTGTCAGCACCATTTGGCGGCCAGATCTTGCAAGGAGCCGCCTACGGGTTTCGGTAATCTGGCCCATCAGGCCATCCAATCAGCAGCAATGCCAAGTCGATCCAATGCGCCAACCGCATCAGGCGTTAGCCCGCCAACGATAGGATCTAGCGCGCCATAAGATGCCGATCCCACCCCTTGCGTGCTTTCTGATTTCAGGAGCGGATCACGCCCAGCGGCGCAACTCAGCATCTGGATGGTACTCAGGCAGCTAGACGCAACGGACGCAGGCAGGGTTTGCACCTGCAATGCCAGAAGCGGAATTTCTGGCGTGGGAATATCCATACCAGGCAACAGAAATCCCGCTATGTAGGTGATATCCACTACAACAGGCCTATGGAAAACCATTTGCCGTGGCGGCAGGAATGCAGATGCCATGATACGTGCATTCTTGCGGTCAACATCGCATTCATCCAGCGGGCCAGACCATACCACCCCATCCACAGATGCAGATAAAATGGTGGCAACTGGCCCATTGGACAGATTGATGCCCGGAATGCGCCCCTTTAGTGTCCAGCGTTCCCGATAGGTCTGGAGCGCCAACGGACGCCCCAGATAATCGGCAAAACTGCCGGATGCAGCAGTGATAAACTGACTTAATCGGGCGTCCTGACTATTATCCGAGATCTGGAGATATGTTTTGACACTCTCCAGCGTAACCAGATCCGTGGTTCCGGCAGGCGTTATGACTATAACTGTCATACGTCACCCCAAATAAAAACGGCCTCCAGATGGAGACCGTTAGGATTTGCCATTTTCTGGCGTTTCTGGCTCATTTTCAGCCGGTTTTTCCTCATTTTGAGGCGTTTCCGGCTCTTTTTGGCCTGTTTCAGCCGGTGCAGTGGGCTCCGGTTCAGGCACCGGCTTTGCGGTGCCTTTTTTGGCTGCCACGATGCCAGCCGCCACATCATCCGGAAACATGCCCACATCACCCTTGTTGTAAACAGCGCCAATGCCGCCACAACGGTCTGTAAATGTCACAATTTTCATTTTACTGCCCCGCGACCGCACCAGGGAACCACGCTGCATCAGTCAGCACCGCAATGGCGTTATCGTAGCGCGTATTCAGATCTACAGCCTCAATCACGCGTACCAGCGTTTCATCATTTTGGAATGCAGAGCGTGTAATCCCGGCGGTATCAACATAAGACGCCTGTGTGCTGACAGCTAATGTGGTTTGCAGGGCATCCCCGATCAAAATTTGTCCGAAATCTGCAAAATACAGCTCGGATTGATTCCCGCCTGTGCCGAGATTATCAGGGACAGAGGTTGTGGACGTATATGGGTAGGCGCCAATCCGACCATCTGCAATTTCAGGGAATGCTAGTGCGCCGGTTGATGTTTGCAACTGACTTAGGAATTCCACCAATGTCGGGTTGATGATGTAACCCGGAGACTGCATGGGCACGTTATTTTTGGTGAGCGCCAGACGAAGTTTACCAAGGTCATTACGCACATTCTGCACATTTACCGTGGCATTTGCTGCAATGACATTGGAGGCATTGGCGAGGTAACGTAAGCCAGCCGGTGCGAAATCAGATCCAGCACCACGAATGAACTGCTGATCCTCTGCAATAGCCACGGAAAGCGTGACGTCACTATTCACCATATTATCGGTCTGGATGGAATTGTAACGCAGCAGATCATTGGTGATCGGCACCAATGCCCCCAGCTTCTTAGCCTTCATGGCGACTTCGCCAATTTCAGGCGCAGATGTTGGCACAGCAGCTCGCTCACCCAGCCATTGTGCATTTGATGTGCCAGTTTGTTTGCGGAAAGTGAGGTTGCCGTTGGGCATAGGCACGGAAACAGCGCCCATTTTGCGCACAGCAACCTGGGGACGCAATGCGGCGATCAGATCATTGGAATAATCGGTATTGACCAGAAAACCGCCCTGCACATCTACTGATTGCTCCATATTGTCAGCAGCGGCAGCAGCAAAGGCAGAGCCCCACGTTTTTTCGGAAAAATCCAGAACAGCACGCATGCCGCCTTGACCGCGGGTAGAGGCAACGGCCTGCACCAGACGGGAAAACTTGATACCAGGCTCAAGCTGCTGTTCGGCCTGAGCTGGAACCGTAGCGCGACCACCGGAATTCCCCGCAGGCAGCGGCGCAATCGGACGCGCAGCCGCAGCACGGCGGCGTTCCATATCGGTTTCCCGCTCAATCCCGGCTGTCAGGCGATCATCTTCTGCCCGCAACTGGTCATATGCAGCGGTCTGCTCCTCTGTCAGATCACCGGACTCATTGCTTTCCGATGCTGTCAGAATATTTTCCATTTCAGCCTGCACCTCAGCCTGACGGGTGCGGAGTGCTGTAATACGGTCACGAACGGCCATTTACGCGAGTCCTTCTGCGAGTTTCCGGCGCGCTTCCAGATCCGCCATTGCAGCGGCGCGACGTGGAGCGGGTTTTACCGGCGTTTTTGGAGGGGTTGCGGCACCAAGTTTGGCCAAGGTGGCCGAAAGCGTGCTGATGCCATCGGCCATACCGGCTGAAATGGCACTTTTTGCCACTTTCATGCCGCCCTGGCCGAAATTCTGTTTTACGGCGTCCACCGATGTGTGGCGGCCCTGTGCGACAGCCTGGAGAAATACAGCCTCCAGATCATCCAGCACGGTGCGGATCTGCGCCTGATCATCATCGGATGTAACGTCCAGCCGTTTGTTAGGGGCATTGGAGCTGACAATATCCACCTCCATCATGCCGTTTGCGTCTGGCTCCACCTGTTTTGCACCAGACATGACCACGCCGATGGAGCCGACCAGGGCTGTATTGTCCATCAGGATGGTCGAGCACTGGCTTGCCAGCCAATAGGCGGCAGATGCCGCCATGCCTGGCACAAAGGCCGTGACAGGCTTGCTGGACGCCGCGATCTGGCTGGCCATGTCACTCACACCCGTGGTGACGCCGCCGGGGCTGTCAAACACCATGAGGATCTGCTTGACGTCCACACTGGACAGCGCGGCCTGAAGATCCGCCGACAGGCTGTTCAGATCCGTAGCGCCTGAAAACTCTGTCAGCAGGTTGGCGCGCGGGAAAATCGGCCCCATGACAGGGATGGTGGCAACGCCCTGTTTGTTGAGCGTGACGCCGTTTGTGCCATTCATGCGTTTGCCGGTATCCGCCACGGCTGAAAGCGTGGTCTGATAGCGTTCTGCATGCCCATCAGCCCGCAGAACATCCAGCACGGGGGCTTCCAGCGCACGGGCGGCAATGGCCTCAATAGCACCTAGATGTGCAGGCAGGATCGCCCAGGGCTGTGCCCTGATCGCTTCCAGCGCATAATATCGTGTCATGTCAGTTTCCTGATTCTGTTCCGGCTGGGGTTTCGCCTGCCACACCGATATTGATTGGCCGCCACAACTCAGATCCGACATCACCACCGACCGGGTTGAGATCGAAATTGTTGCGGGCCTCATCCGTGTTCATCACACCTGCATTACGCAGCGCAGAAACGCCCTGAGCACGATCCAGAAACCCGCCTTTCAGCAGATCAGACGGATCGTGTTTGAAAATGCAGCCCGTATCCGCAAAGGCGTGCATGGCGCTATCCGCCACGCGTGCGAAATGCGGGCCGAGGTGATAGATCACAAATTCCAGAGACTGCTGCTCGATATTCCCGAACGTTGCCTTGGACAGCTCGAAAATCAGATGCGGCGGAACACCCCATGCGCGCGCAATATCCAGCACCTGGGCAGTGCGTGTTTCCACCAACTGCCCATCCTTGTTGTTCATGGGCATGTAAGTGGCTGTCAGACCACTCCCCAGAACCGCTGGCGTGCCTGCATTCATGGGGCCTGAATAGAGCGATTGCCAGTCCTCCTTGATGGCCTGCCGTTCTGGCTGACCAATTTTTCCTTGCGTGGTTAAAATGACTGGTGGCTGACCGTTATTGCGCCAGTAATTCTGCACATAGGTGGCCGTAGCAATGCTTTCGCCAAATGCCTCTTTCATGTAGGCAATGGGGCTCAGGCCTTGCAGGCCATTCCGGCTCATGCCGCTAACGTGCCAGATATCACGGGCTGCAAACCGCCCGGACGAGCCATCAGGCAGGGTGGCATCATAAAACATGCTCTGGCCAGTTGCTGGATCGAATGATTGCAACGGCAGCGTGCCAAACGGATCAAGCCGCGTAAGGGCGACAGGCTGCATGAAGGCATCCCGCGAGACATACGCGTAGAAATTTCCGGCCATCAGCAGATCACTCATCAGGATTTCCCGAAAAGCAAACCGACTTTGCGCGTCATTTGGCCGCCCATTCATTAACTGATAGAGCGGATCACCCGTAAGCCGGTGCGTGCCTGTGCCATCGTGGCGGCAGTAGTGCATGGGCACCATGGCAAACACACCGGACAGGATGCGTATAGCCTGCATGACGGCTGGCAATGACAGCGTGGAGCGCTCATTGACCAGCACACCAGAGCGGGACGGCCCGCCCATTGGAAACGAAACCCACGGGCCGCCTGCCTGAAAATTATCAGCAGGCGAGCTGACACCAGCTTCTGCATGAAGGCGAGGCTCCCGGCGTGCGGAGACCGGCGACCCAGATCCACGCAGGAAATCCAGAAGCCCCATTATTACATTCCTTCGTAAACGAACCCTTGTTCAGCTCCATGCAGAGCCACGCCCAGCGCCATGATCAGAGACACGGCACCGTCAATCTTGTTTTCCACTCGCTCTTTGCGCGGGTAGATGTTGTCCTTTGCATCCGTGTGGCAGACCACGTTGGAGATGCACCATTCCAGAACCGGGTTGCCGTCATGGTGCAGCCTTCCGGACAACACCAGGGCTTCCAATTCTTTCATGGCCTCGGAAAAGTTCTGCACGGTCTGGCGATATTCACGCATGGGCACATCTTTTTCAGACATGCGCTGCGCAAGCTGGGTGGCCTGCCACGGATCATAGGCGACATCCGTAACATTGAAGTCGTTCACATCTTCCAGCAGGCCGTTTTCGACAGTTTCAAAGTCCGTCACGTCACCCGGCGTGGTCTGGAGATATCCCTCAATTGCCCAGCCTGGATATTGTGCGTTTGCAGATTCATCTACCGCCCGCTGAGGCAGGTAGAAGGTAGAAAATGCGTAATAGTGCGTCACACCGTCTATCTGGCGTGAAAACAATAGGATTTTACTCGCAAGGTCGATCTTGCTGGCGAGATCCAACGCTATGATGCAATCCTCAGCCGCGAAATCATCAATAGATAGATCCCGGTCTGCGCATCTCAGCCACGCCTGCATATCCATCCAAGCCTGATCCGCATTTACCCAGACATCCAGATGCTTGGTTTTGAAATTGTTCTGCGCACTGGCAAGCTGCATCGCCTTGTTAGCAAGGCCCGCAACGTAGTCCGGCATGACGGAAACGCCCCAATTCGGATTGGCCTTTTGCCACGAGGCAGGATCTGTCCAATCGTCACCGTCATCTATGGTGTAGATGATGCCAAATAGCTGCTCATCCTCTGCCTGATCGCCCTTGAGCGGGTAGGGGCTATCCTCCCAATCTGCCAAAATTTTGCGCAGCACAGCTTCCAGATAAGTCCAGAGCTCATAACCAATGCCAGATCTGTTTGATCCTGCCGTGGTGATGGCCCAGATCAGGGACTGGTCACGTTTACCGGCACCAGTTTCCACCACATCGTAAACTTCACGGGTTTTATGGGCATGCACTTCATCCAGGCACCCAAAATGGATGTTTAGACCATCCTGTGTATCGGCATCACGCGAGAGCGGACGGAAAATGCCATCATTGCATGCTGAGATAATCCCGCGCTGCTGAACATCCAGCCCATACTTGCGCGCCAGTGGCGGCATTTTACGCGCCATAGCCTGAGCATCGCCAAACACAATCTTGGCCTGGTCACGCGTAGTGGCAGCAGAATAGACCTCTGGCCCAGGCTCACCATCAGCGGTGAGCATGAACAGTGCTACACCAGATGACAGTGTGCTTTTGGCGTTCCCGCGCGGCACGCCGATAAAGGCACGCCGGAAGCGGCGGAAGCCTGTTTTCTTATGCACCCATCCGAAAACCGTGGTCAGAACAAAGCACTGCCAGCCTTCAAGCTCTATCAGCTCACCATCGCGAGCCTTGGGGCCCTTGATATGCGGCATAAGCTCCAGAAAGCGGCAGACGCGCTCAGCTTCTTCCTTATCAAACCGGAAGGGCCATTTTTTCTGCTTGGCTTGCACTAGATCCTGCTGCTGCCGTTTGCATGCGGCCACGACCTGCCAGGAGGCTGGGATTTTACGATCCAGCACATCATTGATGTAGCGCTGCGCTTTCTTGATGTAGGGATGCTTTGCCATACTCACACGTTGTCAAATGGGTTGAATAAGTCGCCTTGCCCCACGTCCTTCAGGCGCATGCGAGCAACGGGTGAAAAGCCATAATTGGAGCCAATGCTGCTCATGGGCTTGATCTGCTCAGAAATGATGCCCAGCTCAGGACGTGTACGGATCATGCGTCCTTGCCTGCCATGTGTCTCAAAGGTTTCTTGACCGGCATTCATCAGGGCCTCCTCATGCTTGCGCCACCGGCTGAATGCCTCGCAGTAGGCAGCGATGCTGTCATGATCCAGAACCGTAAAAAGCCCGCGCTCCACTAATGGAGGAACAAGGCGTTCCCATGCAGCCCGCGCCACCTCATTCAGAAAATCTGGCGGCGGCGCATATTCGGACGGGAGCCGGACACCATCCTCTGGAAGCGCCCGCTTTCCCGGATTGCCTTCAATCACACGAAGATGGCGCGGCTTTGGTTTTCTACCTCTCATGATGACCTTCCCTCATGCGAATAGGCAGGAGGGTTTCCATCCAACCATCCTGGTAACTTTTTCCCTCAATTTCGCGGGTGCAAAAATTTGCCCATGGCGCGGTTCAGGTGCTCGTCTGCGCCAGAGATTTGATACCCCCCACCCATTTGGGCGGTTTTTTCGTCAAAAATGGCAGTTTTCTGCTATTTTTTGACGATTTTTAGCGGTTCCAGCTATGATCTCGGCTTGTTCTGGCCGAATGATGGGACTGGCACAGCGTTCTCAGGTTGCTGGGATCTAACCGCATGGACGGAATTTCCCGCACGCTTTCGATATGATCCACGTTCAGCCTGTCACGTGGCGTTCTGCATCCGGGCACGCAGCAGATTGGATGGAGCGCCAAATGCTGGGCGCGCACTTTTTCCCAGGCCGCATCGTAACCGCGTTGGCGCGATGTGCCGCGCTGCTTATCGAACTCCTTCCGACGCTGCGCTTCTGGCTTGTGCCAGCGCGGCCGGAAAACTGGAGATCTGACAGGCATGTTTCGCTTTCATCTGGGCATAAAAAAAGGCCGCGTAGCCTGTTGGCTGCACGACCCCTGATCATGGTGTCTAAAAAACTGCATTTTCCGGAATTTGAGAAGTAAAAAATGCAGTTAGGCGTAATTTTTTTTCGTGATGTCTGCTATCCCTCTGATAAAAAAGGTTTTTGCCGTTTTGTCGCTCACACCCAAAAACTTACCAATCTTGCCAAAACTATAACGATGCCGATGCGACAACGGGTGGATCACCATCCAGAGTAAAATGGCGCGACGCCACGCATCATTGGAAATACCCTGCACCCATGCAAATGCCTCATCCATGCGGGATATGGCCGCAGCCGTTGGCATGGGTGGCCGCACTTCACTTTCTGCCGTGAGTGTGAGCAGATCATCCATATCCATCAGCGTTTCACCCCAGCCTTTACCCCAGCCTGCTGGACGGATGCCGTGGGCTGGCAGGCATGCCAGTGTATATCCGGCCTCAAACAACCGATCCTCCACGGCCTGTGCCATTTCCTGCCCACTTATGGGCTTGATGGCTTTTATTTCTAGCGAGGTTCCTGCGGTTCCCATGTGGTTCCCTTCTGGTTCCTTTTATTATTTATATATATCAATAGGTTAGAAAGAAAGGGAACTAAGGAACTAAGGGAACTGCTATTTTCTCTCACAATGGATTTGAGGCACGGAGAGCGTGCTTCTGTATAGGAGTAAAAAAACAGGTTCCCTATAGGGGTTTTGGTTCCCTTTAGGAAATATAACGAACTAATAGGAACCAGCGCGGTTCCGTTGTGGTTCCATGGTTCTCTTACAGCCCATCGTCACCATCATCAGACAGGCCAAGTTCACAACACCTGACCCAGAAGCAGCCCTTGTTCTTCTTACCATCCATAGTGATGGTGATCTGATGCCCACGCGCATTACGCGGTGGTGGCCTGTAGCTTTCCATTCGTGCAAACTCAAATACGAATTTCTGCCCGGCAAATGGGGTATCCTTGAACAGCGCCGTCAGCATAGCGTTGCGCGGCCAGATCCACAACCCGTCACCTTCACTGCCACGCGGAACATCCTGACCGCTGCGGGGCGTGGGTTCGTTTCGCCTGACAACCCTGATCCCATAACTTGCCAGAACGGATGCAACGTTTTTGCGGGAGAACGCATTTTCCTCCATATCCGGCTTTTCCTCACTCATTGGCACAAGCATGCGCTCTATCAATGATGAGAGAGACCGCCGATCTGTTGAGCGATCCATCTGCACTTTTTGCGAGAGCAGGTGATCTATCATCTGCTGGCTGCCACTGGCAGACTCTGCTGTTTCTGCCGTGCGTATGTAACCCATAACACTCCTGACAATATGATCTGCCTCTGTTTCTGCGGGCACGGTGTCATTTGCTAACGTCCACCAACCGGCCAGCAATGAGCCCATCTGATCCATTTCGCGTGGCTGACACCCGGAGCGGCCCACGGCGGCACGGAGGATGACACGCGCGGCGCTGTAGCGTTGCCACCCAGCCAATGCGCGGCCCCATAAACGTGGCCCGATTTCCTTTGCCCATTCAGCAAATTCCCGGTGTTCTGCCGTGTGGTCTGCGCCGTTTCTAGGTGCCTGCATTTCCACCAGCGTAAACCGGCCCAGATGCTGCGCCTCCATATCTGGTGGCCGGATGGATGCCATGATGATGGAGCCAGCCACCGCAATTTTGCGGGCGATACCATCCGAACCGCCACGCGCGCCCTTTGTGCCTTCGCCACCCGTTGCGGATAACACCAGATCCAGCAGGGCACGGGCAGCACGTTGATCCACACGGTCTGATGCCTCGTCCACCAACATGGGGATGGCACGGCCATCCACCATCTGTTCAATACCGGCTTTTGATGCATCATTCGTGGCGAATTTGAGCGGAATGGCATTTTGCAGCACACGCAGCAGGGATGATTTACCGCAACCAGCAGGGCCCGTTAGAAATCCGGCCGGACGCCACGGAATGGCCGCGCCATAATACGCACAGGCCAGCATGCCCATAACGATGATATCGCTTCCTTCCAGCCGGAAATCCCATAATTCCCGAACTTGGCGCTGAAACTCTCGCGCATCCACCGCTTCGCACGGTTCTGCTGGACGTGGCTCTGCTGGTGCAGCAGCCCAGATCTGATGCCCAATGCGCGTGCCTGGCAATTCCAGCTTTGAACCCACCAGAACACAGTCGCCACAATGCACCACCGGCATACCCTCTGGCGTAGGCCAGATACCTGGACGGCGGATCTGTATGTGATCACCAAAAAGCCCAGCAGAAAAGCATTCACGCTGAAGGAACTGGCAAGTGTGGTTGATATTAAAGTCAACCACCACTTCACGTACTGTTTCATGGCCGCTTTCATCCTGTTCTTTCTTTTTGGCAGTTTTCGGAAACGCCTCTTTCAGCCAGTCGATATTGCCACCGAATAACGCGACCAGATCTGGCCGCCGTGTCATTTGCGATGCTTTGAGCACACGCAACTGACCAACGCGATCCAGAAAATAGAAATTCCCATCCAGATGCCCGATAGTGACAACAGGGCAGGGCTTTTTTTCCTTTGGCTGTGCGGGAGGGCCGCCGTTACCGCTATCCTTACCGCCTGCAATAACCTGAAACTGCCGTTCCGCCGTATTGATGGCTGAGCGGATAGCGCTGAGGCCGCTTTCTTCATCTTCCGATAACATCATTGAAATCCTTGCCTTTTGGCGGCCAGGCCACATCTACCACACGCCCTGCGGACATATGCGTGTCTATGGCTTTACGCAGGCCCTTTTTGGCCGCCGTGCTTTCATCCCGATCCGCCAGAATGAGCACTCTGCGTGCTGTATCTGGCAGACAGATTGTTCCGAGATTTGCGAGAGAAATTGCTGCGAGTATCCGCAGATCCGGACGGGCCATGGCAACGGAAAGGCATGTTTCTATGCCCTCACCAATTGCAATAACCTCACCCGGTGAAACCTGTTTGAGTGTTGTGCCAGCCGCACCTTTGCGCAGCCGGATGCACGCACCACGGAAACTGCCCAGAACTTTTTTGGGAGTTTCCAGATCCGCCTTGGCCCATTGACCACCATGCTGGCCGAGCCACGTCTGATGCACGGCAACGCACCGCCCGTTCAGATCCGTGATGGCGGCCAGCATGGCAGGCAATGGCGCTTTGATTTCTGCACAGTAATTTTCTGGTGCAAACCGCAGCGCACCGGGGGGATGATCAAATGCTTCCAGCTTGATACCGCGCGCCCGTAAATAGAAATCTACTGGTGTGTTCAGGATATTTGGCTGGGCATTCATCCAGATATCCCGCGCACGCACAACGCGCTTTTTTGCATCGGCTTCTTCCTGCGCTTTGGCTTGTTCTGATTTTTCACGGATTTCCGCACGGCGCACCTCCACCGTTTCCGTGCTCAAACCCAACCAGTTGCAGGCCCAGCGATATGCGGCTTTCAGATCTCGGTTTGTCAGGCAATGGGCGACCAGATCTAGCGGATCACCACCAATATCTTGCGAAAAATCCTTCCACACACCGGCTTTTGCACCGGATAGATGCACAGCCAGTTTTGTGCCCGGCTCACCTGCCACAGATCCGGCCATCCATTCTGCGCCATTTTTTTTGCCACCAGGCAGCAGTTCACGCGCCAAAACCTCCATCTGGCCAGCCAGCATGGCGGAAATTTCTGCCGCTTTTAACTTGCTGCTCATGGCGCGCTCAATGCGATATAGCGTTGCACAGGAAAGCCATAACCGAGCGTATTAAGCACCGGCATAACGCCACGCCGCGCGTTTTGAATGTTGGAAAGATGCCCTTTGCTAATACCGAAACGGCGCGCAGCAGCTTCCTGCGTTCCGCAACGCCGGATAAAAGTATTCAGTTTTTCTTGGATTTCTCGGAGTGATGCAAACCGACCACTGCCGTCCCGCACTGGATAGCGCAGAACTTTCACCAGGCCAAGGGCTTTGCAGACACTATTGCTGATAGTTTGCATAGATTCTGCATCACGCACGGCCTGCTCCTTTAGCCCATGCTTGCGAGCAAAGGCAGCAAGGCTTTTTTCTGCCGCGATGGCGTTACGCAACCGACCGCAGAAATCGTATCCGTCTAGCAGCACCTCAGCCATTATACTGCCTCGTCTGGCGAACAGCCTTACGTGGCACGTGCCACGTGAACCCACTGGATGTGCGTGACTGCATGGAAAGATCTGGCTGCACGCGTGCGCTATCACGCAACGCCCGCGTGTTGAGAGGACGCCGACGGAAAAACCGACGTGCAGCCTTTGCATTTTTCTTACATGACATGAGAAGAAGTCTCCTGCGCAGCATGCTTTTTCTTGCGACTGATGCCCAGGGCATTGCGGCGCAGATAAATAGCGCGCTCAGATATATTGAGTTTACGAGATTGGCGCTTGATGCTGAACCCACACCGGGCGTAATGCCGGATTTTAGGATCTAGCTCCCGCCAGTTGAGGGCCTCACGCGCCATCGGGAATGCTCACCTGCAACGGTTTGCCTTCTGCGATGATTTTATGTGCTGTGGCCTCAATATGATGCAACGATGTGCGGGCGCGTTGCGCATATGTGAGGATTTCGTGCGCCTCCTGCACATCCACATTGCCATCTGCCATGCTCTCAAAGCCTTTTTGCAGAACCTCACTGGTGGCCTTGGCAAATTTGCCCATATCGTGCGGCAGCAAACCGTTGCCGAACTTGACCGGCACCAGGGCAAAACCCTCTGCCTGCGCCATAACGGCCAGAATAAGCGGCTCTTGCGCTTCCTTATCCAGCTCGACTGCTACATCTACCGGCACCACAGCCGCTTTTTCCCGGTTGCAGTAATCAGAAAGTTGCGTGATGCCGACACGTACAGCGCGGGATATTGAATCCAGACCACCACAGGCTTTGATGGCCGTACGTGTGGCTGTTTTGATAGCTGCGGTTAGCATGGCGCATTATCCGCAAAATAAGCGCTGGTAGCGGCATTGATACCGCCACCAGCTACGTCCACAGTAGAGGTTCCAACGACTCCAGCAGAGGATGAATGCGGTGCATCCAGCATTTCGAGCAGAAATTCTGTCCGTACGTCAGCGGGTTCCAGATGTGAAATCTGGGCATGCAGAAATTTCACTAAGGATTTCCGGAAATGATCGAGACGATCAGTGGTCAGGACATCTGACAGTTGTAGTACCCGCATCGCTTTTGAAGCGAACCTTTTCAGGAGGTCTTCCTGAAATTGCTCATGTAGCTTTGCAGTTAGTTGCCAATTCATATCGTCCGGAAGACGGGCAACGCGCAGATTTTCACCTGGAATAACGATGTATCCAGCACGCAGGCCAATATATTGAATGGTAGCCTCTGCATCTAAGCCAGAAAGCCATTTAATATGTGGCCCGGCGGGCTGTTGTTCTGACAAAACCTTCTGACAGGATGAGGCGGCAGACGTACGGGTAGTGTCATGAGGTTTCATGCTGCTGCTCCATCTGCTTTGGGAAGGTGAGAGGCGCTGGCAGCGGCATTGATACCGCCACCAGCTACGTCCATTATGTATGCGTTACCAACATGAAAGGACGATTCTGATGTATGGTATTGCCGTTTGCGAAAAGTGTGGCGCACGATTTGAAGTAGCCGGGAACTATTCAAAATCCACTTTCCAACGAGAAAACGACTGGGCAACGGTTTCATGCATAAAGTGGCATGAAGAACATCCAGAAGATGGCTCTTGGACGGAATGCACACGCGGGAAAGAGGCTGTAGATAAACTGACATCTCAGTGGCCACGCAGATAAAGAGTAGGGAAACCCAATATCTGCACATGCCGGAAAAAAGCCCGCCAGGAGGCGTAGCGTTTCCATATAAGGCGTGAAGAATTGCTTTCACCATCACGCACGGAGCGAAATAGCAATGTTGGATTAGCTATCCCTTCAGTTTGACTCCTTAGGTCTGGCACATCTGGCATCATGCGTGGCGGCATGAACGCCATTCTGAAAGCAGACATTTGCCAGCGCACACGTAATTCGGCCTTAAACGCCCGAAACGATTCCGGCTGACAGGGTGAGGGCTGGGGCTTACTGCTCTGGTTATGGTTCATGCTAGTTCAGCCTCATGTATTGGAATATCGGTATATAAATCAGGCCTTAGTTTCTGCAGGGGAATACCGGTAACCTCGGACACGCGCCTGACCCGAATATCCGGTATTTTTTTCCGTCGTCTCCAGCCGATTACGCTAGGAGGAGATACCCCAACAGCGTCAGCTAAGCGGCTAACACCTCCAGCGCGGGATATTGCTAGGTTGATCGCGTCATTGCACATAAGTGCACTATTAGCCCTAAGCTAATAAATAAATCAATGGGGAATTTAACTTGAGGCGAATTATCTTATTTGTGTTTGTGTAATAGTCGCAGCATGACACTGGGTCTACGCTTGAGAACATTAAGAGAACGTGCAACAATGGGGCAAGCTGAGGTTGCAGCCGCCCTTGATGTATCTATTCCAACAGTCAGTGAATGGGAGAGCGGCAAAAAATGCCCTCGTCGTTCAAGGATTGAAGCATTGTCTAAGTTATTTAATGTTACGGCGGACTATCTGTTATTTGGCACATCTCCGATGATGCCTGATCATAATTCTGATGCCGAAGAAAAGTGTTTATTGACACTGTATCGGCATGCAGATCCTCAGGTACAAATGGCGGTTATGACCCTACTTCGAGCTGCCGCTGAGAAAGATGCTCCTTAATAAATTTATTCTTCTTTATGTTGCTTCTCCTTGGTAAAGCGCCCTCAGGAATGGGGGGGACAAATTTCATATTTCCTATCTCGATATTAGATTGAGGAATGTTAACGATCATTCCACGATGGCTATAATAAACAACCATAGTAAGAAGTGCATCTTCGTCCGCTCCATGTATCTTTCCTGCTCTTGAAAGGCCCAGACGGGCAATGCATGCATTTAGTGTTGCCGGGCGTTCCCCCAATGTTTGAGCTTCTATTTTAGTGCATACAATTGGCTTTTCTGGCAGCACATAACCTGATTCAGCAAAAGCTTTCCTTAAAAAAGGAATATCAAATACGGCATTGTGTGCAACATAAGCTGTTCCAGCTTTTAGGAAGTCATATATTTCTTGAGATCTCTCTTGGAACACTTCTTGATGTCTGACTGTCCAATCATCGAAACCATGCACTTCTTGCGCTCTCGGATGACTTTTTTTCATTGGATCAAATATATAATGCCGACCAATCATCGTTTTTTCATGGTTTTGATCTGTAACAATCATTACCATGCATAATGTTATTATCTTATCTTCATAGCAATTAAGACCAGTTGTTTCTATATCTATAAAAATAGGGCATTTATAATCTACAAACTTTATATTGTCTTTTCTCTTTATTTCTGCGACGTTATTTATATATAAATTTGATTTCTTTTTTTCATAAGAAAATGCTCTAGTTTCTTGGTTTGTATTTATGGCTTCCGATGGGTTCACAGAACTATTCCTTAGAGTCATTAAATGAGCATTACCCGATAACATTTCTTGATATGTTGTTGGGCATGTTCTTTCCCGCGTAAGAAGTAAATCATCAGAGCGAAAAATAATTATCTAAAAGCTAAAATATGGGTTGCTAATAATATTAGCTTTGGGCTAATGTCCCCTCCATCGCCACAACGCGATGGAGGAATGAATGACACACAAGCATCACTACAAGACTGAACGGCAAGGGAATGCCTTTGTGTTGGTTCAGACCACCAACACACATGGCACACCTACCGTGCAAGTGCCTTATTCCTTCAAGCAGGAAGCGGATATTGCAATATGCGCAGCAGCTCATACTGCCACAGAGATAAATGCCTACCGGCGGCTAGCGGCGCTTGATTTGGCCAAGATGATCTCCAATGAATTTTTGGCATTTTCTGATCTAGACGCTGATAGGTTGCTTCTGTTGCGTGAAAAAACGGAAGACCTGATTACGCATTGCATTGCTGAAATACGTAATCAGAACCCAAATTCTTCACCAGAAGAAAGTAATAAAAAACATTGAGGTCTATATATTTGAAACTCTATTTATGAGTTTCAAGGTAGGCTTCACGGATTGCATCAAGATGCTCTTTATAGGTCTGCTTCAGGTCTTCCTTTTTATAAATAGCAGCAAGATCGCTGGTTCTATCGTCTGTTTTGTTGTCACCGTCTGCTCGCTCATTTCTTTCATGAGCACGCAGAAACTCAGCAGTGATGGTTGCAGCAGCCTGAATAATAGCCGCCTCAATCTCGGTTTTGAGTTCTTTTTTAGACATTCGTTTTCCTTTCTCGCCTCTGTTGGCGCCGCGAGAATGGGAAAAATGGGCGGATTGGGCAACCAGTTCGCCCACAAGGAGGAATGAATGACACTTATTGCGGAACTCCGCACGGTATCGGATGCTGCGCTAGAGCGCTCCCGTGCTGCATCGCAGCTTATTACGGCCATTGGCCCGCTGCTAGACCCAACATTACCCACACCAAACGCCATGCAGGCCGCCCGCGTGCAGCGTGCCGCCCTAAAGCTGGTGGATACCGCGCTGGAAGAAAGCGGCGCAGATGCCACCCGGTACGTAGGATTTGGCTTGGCGGCCCTATATTGCGGCCTGCAACCAGATCAATTTCATGCCTTATGCGAAAAAGGCAAAGGCCCATGCTGCACCATAGTTGAAGGCAACGGCCTGTTTACTGTGGCCGCACTGGATGAATGGATGGAAAGCATCCGCCAGAAGGAGGGTGCATGATGGCTGATGCAAACACCTGCCCAGTAAAATGCATTGGCACCAGCGAAGGTGATGGGGGCAGATATTATATCTTCCGTGATGTAGCCGGTCAGGAACGGAAGCTTACCAGAATGCAACTGACACGGCGGCCTGATCTTGTTGCGCTATTTGGCGGCAATATTAGCTGGTTAAAGTCTCATTTCCCGCATCATACAAACGTTATGAAATCACACCCAGATGGCAGCATAAGCCGCCACCGGATGGTATTGGATTTTGTGATTTCAGATGCCGCAGACTGGCTAATGTCTGAATGCTTGAGCAAGCCCATGCCTGCACCTAGCAACATACGCATACCTAATCAGGATTCCTATTTACAGGATTTGATCGCGCAGTTTTTGCACCAGGCAGATCTGATGGACGGGATCTCACTCGATTTACGTGCAGAACTGTTCATGCCCGCGGCAACGGCCTTTGCAAATATAGCTACCTGCATGCGCGAACAAACCGATGAGCTGAAAAAGCACCTTAAACACACTATTCTTGCAGAGGATCATACCCCATGACCTGAACACAATCCGCCACATTCCCTGGCATGCGCATTGTGCCCGTAGCCCGTGATGTTGTGGTGAAAAACCCAACCGGCAAGGGGGCGCACGCATACCCAACCATTGGCCGCGAAACACATACGCTGATGTTTGGAAAAACACCCGTGAAACACAAGGTAGTTTTTGCTGATGGCAAAATACTGAATTTTCCGCCCGCTTGGATTGCGCCGATTGTGAACACTGCACCAGATGCGCCCCAGATTGGATCATTGGTGGAGTGTCTGGAATGCCCCGATACCAAGCAACACTAACGCGCAATCAGGCGGGCAGGTATTGCGGCACGGTAACAGACCAACGTACCGGCAACCAGATTGAGTTTCCCGATTGCAGCAAGGAGCGCAGGGATGGCCGCTGGATTGTATCAGGCAAAAGCGCAACACCCTGCCTACCACAATGGTTTTTGGAAATGCGCAAGGTGGAAGATGGCCTGTTTGAAATAACGGCCACAGAGGACAGGAATTTTCTGATCCGGTTTCCTGAATGCGAACTGGATGAAACAGACGAACAGCGCAGCATAATCGGCTGGACAGATGATGTGCAGCTAATTGAGGCACGAAAGGAGAGGGCAGCGTGAAAACAGCCCATGAACCCACATGCTGCCGCATTAGCGCCCTAGCGCAGCGATGGGATTGCTCATCCGCTAAAATACGCCGAATGGTAGAAACTGGTGAGCTTCCCGCCCTGCGCCTGGGCAGAATGGTGCGGATACCTATGCAAGCCATCAAAGAATTTGAAGAAAAACAATGCCAAACCCAGACGCTAGAGAACCCAGATTGTGCCGAGTCTCCAAACGGAGCACGTGGCACATCTATTACCAACGCAAACGCATCTCTACGGGCTGCGAAGATCGGGTTTCGGCTGAATTAGTTCTCCACAAATTTAAGGAAGGCCTCCTGAAGCCAGAAATCCGGGCCGCTGGTATTTCTGGCATATTAGATGCGTACCACGCAGACCGTGTGAACAATGAAAAACCCGGCGCAGAACGCATAGGCTGGTCACTCAAGCAACTGAAGGTATTTTTTGGGGATAAGCCACCAGAAATTATCACGCCCGATGCGTGCAAGAAATATACGGCTTACAGGCTGGAACAGGGCGTTAAGATCAGCACAGCCAGAACCGAACTGGAGACATTACGTGCCGCCATGCGGTGGGCTGTAAGGGAAGAAATTGTTTCCAAAGCGCCTCGTACAAAGCTTCCGCCGCGTCCAGATGCACGCCAGCGCTGGCTGACAAGGGGCGAGGCGGCTGAATTGATAGATAGCTGTGTTGCTCACCATATCCGATTGTTTGTGCTTTTGGCGCTCCATACAGCAGCTAGAAAATCGCATATCCTCACGCTGACATGGAGCCGCGTGGATCTACAGGCCCGGATTATTGATTTCCGTGATCCAGCCAAGACACGCACGAAAAAAGGCAGGGCGCGTGTGCCTATCAATGACACGCTCTATGCGGCCCTGAAGGAAGCGCATGAACTGCGTGAAACGGAATTTGTTGTGGAATGGGCTGGTGATCAGGTTTCCTCTATCAAAACCGGATTCAGGGCAGCAGCAAAACGCGCGGATCTGATCGGAATAACGCCGCATACCCTGCGCCACACAGCTGCGACATGGATGGCACAGGCCGGAATATCCTTGTGGGATATTGCAGGCTACCTAGGCCACAGCAATATCAAAATGGTGGAAGAAACATACGCCCACCACTGCCCAGACTACCTACGGACAGCAGCGGGCGTTTTGGGGTGATTGATAGACAAGCAAATTCAAAGGCTATCTTCAGCCATTTTCAGTTTAAGGTCTGAAAATTTGTTCCATGCCAGTGATCTTCTATGCTGTAACATACCGACAACAATACCAGGATGTATTCCTAAGCGTCTAGAAAAGGCTAAAATGTTTTCTCTTGTTTGCGGGAATACATCTAATGGTTTGGCATTTAATAAAATTTTCGTAGAAAATTCATCTGCTTGGTGCTCGTATTGCTGATTGGCGTCAGAGGGAGAAGCGGAATTCCCTTCAATAAAGATTTTGTCCCCATGAAGCATTAAATGACCAATTTCGTGAAACAATGTGAACCAAAAATGGTCATTTGTTTTGTGACGGAGTGACGCTTGGATGATGTAGCGACCGTTTGTGGCTTTATGTGTAGCACCACTAACCGGAGCACCTTTAATACAGGGAGTAATGATGAATGCCACACCACATTCACGAAGAATGCTTTTTATGCGAGGCATATAATCAGCTTGAGGAAGAAGAGTTAGAGGCCGGATTTCAAGAATGGCAGCCTTAAGTTTTGCTCTTGAGAAAGGAGGCAATTCTAGCTTTTCTGCTTCGATTTCTCCTAAGCGCAACCAGACGCTGAGAGCAGCATCTTGGCTGGTAAATGTAGGAGAGTGCCGATAAGCAGCGCAGCGGCGTGCCCATCGGCTTTTGTAAGCCGCTTCTGATCCGACGCCAAAAAATGACAGGATAGCATTGCGAAGCGCAACAGCATCTGTTCCTACGACGCTCTTCAATTTTTTAAGGAAATCTGACGGAAAAATTTTCACCCATTCAGCGCAATGTTGTGCGGTACGTTTCTCTTTTTCTTTTGCCTGGAAGAGCTGCCAGTCAGCAGCAATTCCAGACCAAATTGACGCACTAACTCCCAATACCTTTTCAAAGATTAATGCCGTATCTGAGGTAATGGGATTTTTCCCATTGATAATTTCACTCACATGCTTGGGTGTAATTCCACATAGCCGAGCAAATGCAGCTTGATTTAAGCCACGAACCTCCAAATGTTCTTCTAGGACTTCCCCCGGGTGAACAGAATAATCAGGTGCCCAGATATTGTTCGTGTTAGTATGCAGCATGATTATCCTCCGTGGTAATTCACAACTTCACAAATGGTTATGTTCGTGACTAGTGAAAGATCTATGCCTCCATCTTCTAAAAGAGGTATCGGGTCGTGATTTACCTTAAACACAATGCGGAAGGGTTGCAGGGCATCAACCGCATATTGATGTTTACGGTTGTTCGTAAGTTTGTGACATCGTTCTGGCTTTTGCGTAGGCACGTGCTGCAAAGTTGGAGCATTAGCTAATACGGTCATGCGCCGTGCAATTGCTTTGGCTTGCCTCTCTCCATAATCCCTAACTAGAAGAGCCCATGTGTTAAAGACCTTTTGCAGCTTCCGCGTTTGAAACGTTATGTTCATTTCACCTGCGTCTATGTTCTTGTACCTATAACGACTCGCTAAAATTGTCAACGGAAAGGATTACCTAACAGGTAACAATCGCCAGCAAGAAGCTGAAGGAGAGATTACAAACTTGAAATGCTTTAGCAGATATGGCCTGACGCACCAAGCTTACTCCATCGCATCTCTAAAAGTCTTTTGATTTGCAACAGTGCTCGCTTGTGTTCGTGAACACATACCCTCGAAAACTAGCGGAAATGCATGATCAAAAAGGACGTTTCAATAGCAGGCAAAATAACGTAACCCGTTGAAATATAACAACGGGCAACAGTGTTCGGGACGCAGGGGCCGGAAGTTCGAATCTTCTCACTCCGACCAAGTTTTTCCTTGAAATTGTTATGATGCGTTATGCAATGGATATTGCATAAAAAAACTCCTGCCCGGAATAGATTCCAAGCAGAAGCATTTTCATACATTATATTCTGTTATCAGGCACTTTTAACGGCGTAAGGCTGCACATCTGATGCATTTGGATGTTGAAAATTCTGCAATGTGTCTTCCAAGGAAGAGCCAATAAGCAAAGAATCCCAACGATGCATTTCTGTCTTTTTAGCCACAAGTGCTGCGTGGTTGATTTCTTCCAACTTAATGGCAGCATAAGAACCTAAGCCAATGCTCGCCAAGAAAGCTGCCAGACCAATCAAGCCTGGGCCAGAAAACACGTAATCATTCCAACGTGTTGTTTCTGGCAACATCTGCCACAAATATACAGAAAAAGGCGTGTTATCTACAAAATCAGACTGGTTTACAGTGAGACCAGAATGAAAAATAGAAAACTTAAGCCCGCATGCAATAAAAATAAAAGTGGAGCAGATGGCCAGGCTAAGGGCAGCTAGCCATAAAGAAACAAAAGTTGCTTTTTTCCATGCCATGAGTTCGGCCTCCTAATTTGGGGTGTTAGGGGGCAAAGCAGAAGATAATTCTTTTCCGCTTCCTCCAATGATTAAAATGTATATCAGGGATGCAAAAAACACAACATGAATCTGAGCTTTTATCCTAGCAGAGCAGGAGAAAAAGCAGTGGCAAATTGTCTTTTAATGCCCATGTAATAGTTAGAAGAAAGACACATTACGGCATTATGTCGTGCAGCAGTATCCGAAGTTAAGTGCAAAGGGCACCGGTGTTATGTGGACTGCAATATCCAAAAAAACAGGGTTGGCAGCCCTTTTGGTATGTGGGCTTAGCGTTCCTGTATTTTCAGCACATGCTCATCCCGGGCCAGGCGGGGGTGGCTTTGGTGGAGGGGGCGGATTTGGCCACGGTGGATTTGGCGGTCCCGGTGGTGGTGGATTTGGCCACGGTGGCTTCGGCGGTCCTGGCGGCGGCGGTTTTGGTCATGGTGGCTTTGGTGGCCCCGGAGGAGGTTTTCCTCGTGGTGGCTTTGGTGGCCCACGTGGAGGTCCGGGTGGCCCCGGTGGTTGGGGTGGCGGCCCGTGGCGTGGCGGCGGCTGGGGAGGGCGCCCGTGGGGCGGCGGTTGGTACGGTGGTTGGGGAGGTGGCCCGTGGGGCTGGGGGTATCCGTATTATGGTTGGGGCTATGGCGGCCCGTGGGGATACCCTTATTGGGGTGGTGGTTGGGGCTGGGGGGCTCCGTTTATGTTCGGTTCTGTGCTCGGCCTAGCGATAGGAAGTGCTGCGGCATCCGAGTATAATTCGGCGCCACAGCAGAGCATTTATGCCCCGCCATCCTATTATTATAATGGTGCGCAGCAGGGGGAGAGTGTGCCTTCTTATCCACCCCCCACAAGTTATGGAAATGATACGGATTCATCATCCGTTGTTAGATGTAGTGCCGGGAAATTTTTTAATACCCGCACAGAAAGCTGTGACAGAAAATAGGAAACAGAAGCTTATTCTGTAAGGCTAGAATCCGTATCAGAACAGTTTAGGTGTGGTATGGAAATTTGGCTCCTTCTAAGCGGAGAAGCCATGCTTTATCATCCACACCACCATCTCCAGAATATCCTCCTAAGCTAGAAGCCCCCACAACGCGGTGGCAGGGAATAAGAATAGGAATGGGGTTTCTCCCGACAGCTTGACCAACTGACTGAGGGCTACCGCCGATTTTTTTGGCGAGTTCTCCATATGTGGTTGTCTCGCCTACAGGAATTTCCTGCAATGCTGCCCAAATTTTTTTCTGATAAGCTGTTCCATACGGATCTAGCTGAAACGGAAAAGCACCTACTGCCTGAGGATCATCAAACCAATTATCCAACCATTCACGTGCTTGGCAGAGCAGAGGGGTTTCGGTTTGATCTCGCCCCCATCCCCAATCCAAAGAGATAATTTTTCCTTCTTCCTCAGACAAAGTGATGGGGCCTAAAGGAGAGTGCAGCGAAAGTTGGGGCATAAAAAGATAACCTTACTTTTGTTTAAAATCTTGTGGTGTTGTGTGAGCGGAGTGTGTTCATCACGAGGGCAAGGGGAAGGCTATCATTTTTTAACCCTACGTTTGCATGAAAAACTGCATTAGAAGCAGCAAGAAGAAACAGGCATACGATAACGGGAAGGATGGCCGCGTTGGGGTATCAGGCTGAAGATACAATCTTTGCGCTTTCAACAGGAATAGAGCGTGCGGCAATTGCAGTTTTGCGTGTGAGTGGCGCAGGCAGCCGTAATATTCTTTTACAGCTTTGTGGCAAGGTGCCAGAAGCGCGTAAGGCTGTTCTTCGTAAAATTTGGAAAAACGCATCTGCTCAGGATGACTTGCTAGATGAGGCACTGGTTCTCTGGTTTCCCGGGCCGCAGAGTTATACAGGGGAAGATGGGTTTGAACTGCATCTGCATGCAGGGCCAGCCATTATTCGTGCTGTTTCCGACGCTTTGGTTCAGCTAGGCGCGCGCCCAGCGGAGCCCGGTGAATTTACAAGACGAGCATTTGTAAATGGTCGTATGGATTTGGTTGAAGCCGAAGGTATTGCTGATCTGGTTGCCGCTGAAACCGATGGACAGAGAAAGTTAGCTTTGGCGCAGGCAGATGGTGCATTAAGCCATTTATATTCAGGCTGGTCCGAGCGGTTAAAAAAAGTTCTCGCTTTTCAGGAAGCCCTTATAGATTTTCCAGATGAAGGTTTGCCGTCTGAAGTGGAAGAAGGCATCAATCAGGAAATTCAGAAACTTCAGTTTGAAATGCAACAGCATATAGCTGATGGAGAACATGGAGAGAGGATACGGCAAGGGGTGGTATTTGCCATTACTGGCCCACCAAATGCAGGCAAAAGCAGTTTGTTAAATTGGCTTACGGGACGGGATACCGCCATTGTATCTTCCAAGGCTGGGACAACGCGTGATGCTTTGGAGGTAGCCTGTATTCTTGCCGGGATAAAGGTGACATTTGTTGATACCGCAGGCTTGCGAGAAACAGATGATGAAATTGAAGCTGAAGGGGTACGCCGCGCATTGTTTCACGTGAAACAGGCTGACTGTGTGTTACAAATGTTCCCAGCGAATGAGCCGCCGGATGATGTTTTCCCCGATGCGGTTTTGATAGGAAACAAAGCTGATATCGGAGAAATTCCAAAAGTCATTCAAGGTAAGAATGTTCGTGCTATCAGTTTGAAAACAGGAGAAGGGCTGCCGGAACTCTACACTTTTCTGCAAAGAAAAGTTGAGGAACTAACGGCGGCATCTATATCAGGCGCACCGCTTCTTACACGTGCGCGGCACAAAGCTGGTGTGCAGGAGGCTGTACAATGCCTCCATGCTGCGTTGCAGCAGGACTGGCCAGAATTGCGCGGCGAAGAACTAAGGTTAGCTATGCGGGCATTGGGACGGTTAACCGGGCATGTTGGTGTAGAAGATCTGCTGGATACGATATTTGGCCAGTTTTGTATTGGAAAGTAAGGTGTGTAGGAAGGGCAAGCAATGAACAAGGCTTACGATGTTATTGTGGTAGGGGGAGGCCATGCTGGATGCGAGGCCGCTGCCGCTGCTGCGCGTTGTGGTGCCAAAACGCTTTTGTTGACGCACCATAAAAATACGGTTGGCGCCATGTCCTGTAACCCTGCCATAGGCGGTATAGGGAAGGGCCATCTGGTGCGTGAAATTGATGCGCTGGATGGTGTTATGGCACGGGCGGCAGATAGGGCCGGTATTCACTTTAAACTTCTTAATCGCTCCAAGGGGCCTGCTGTGCAGGGGCCACGGGCTCAGGCAGATCGTCTTTTATACCGTCAAGCTGTGCAGGATATTTTGGCGGACACAGCTGGGCTTGATATTGAAGAAGCCGCTGTAACAGATCTGATTTGTGATGATCAAAACCGTGTTGCTGGTGTTGCCTGTGAAGATGGCCGCCAATGGGCTGCTGGTGCTGTTGTTTTAACAACAGGTACGTTCCTAGATGGAGTTATTCATATTGGGCATAAAAGCCAGCCGGCGGGGCGGATTGGAGAACAACCTTCGGTTGCATTAGCATCGCGGTTAAAAAAACTGGGCTTGCGAATTGCGCGTTTGAAAACCGGAACGCCAGCACGCCTCAAGCGCGATACAATAGATTGGGCATCTCTTGCTGTTGATGGGGGGGATGTATCCCCCGAGCCGTTTAGCCGATTGACGGCGTCTATCACAAATCCGCAAATGGTGTGTGGCATAACGACAACAGTTCCAAAAACCCACGATATTATCAGGGAGCATTTGCATCTGTCTGCCGTGTATGGCGGAGCTATTTCAGGCCGTGGCCCCCGATATTGTCCTTCTATTGAAGATAAAGTTGTGCGGTTTTCAGAAAAAACAGGGCATCAGATTTTTCTAGAGCCTGAAGCACTTCCTAATCACGAAGGAGGAGATCTGGTTTACCCCAATGGTATTTCAACTAGCCTGCCAGCAGATGTGCAGGATGCCATGATCCACTCCATTCCAGGGTTGGAGAAGGCGGTTATTGCGCAATATGGTTACGCTGTAGAATACGATTACGTTGACCCGCGTGAACTAACGGTTTCTTTGGAACTTAAAAAGTGCCCTAATTTATTCTTGGCGGGCCAGATTAACGGCACCACAGGATATGAAGAAGCCGGTGCTCAGGGGCTTCTTGCTGGGGTAAATGCGGCAAGAAGAGCAGGGGGGCAGCAGGCTGTTAGCCTTGATCGTGGCAAAGCCTATTTGGGTGTTATGATTGATGATTTAACCACGCAAGGGGTGAGTGAACCTTACCGTATGTTTACATCGCGTGCTGAATATCGTCTGACATTGCGGGCTGATAATGCAGATGTACGTTTAACTCCAATAGGGTTGGATTGGGGGTGTATCGGTGCAGAGAGGCGTGAAGTCTTTGCGAGAGATATGCGCGAGATAGAACAATTGACTCAAAAAGCAGAATCAGAAAGTTGGCCACCACAAGCGCTTGCTCAGGTTGGTATTAAAGTAGCGCAGGATGGCCGCCGCAGAAATCTTTTGGAAGTTATAGGGCAGGCAGTTCCTGAAAATATTATAGAAGCCTTGGCGCCTTGGGTGCAGGAGTATTCTGAACGTGCGCGCAGTTATGTAAGGACAGAGGCACGCTATAGCGGCTATCTGGTAAGGCAGAAGCGCGAGATTAAACAGCTTGAGGCAGAAACAGAAATTCGCTTCCCTCAAGATATGGATTTTAGAAAAATAGGCGGTCTGAGTGCAGAAATGCAGGAAAGGTTAGAGCAGGCACGCCCTGAAAGTTTTGGTGCTGCACAACGTATACCGGGCATAACCCCTTCTGCCCTTATGGCTGTTCTGGCTTATCTCAAAAAAGGGCAGCACCATGCACAAGTGGCCTGAGGGTGTTCATGTTTCACGTGAAACAGAAGAAAGACTTTCCGCCTTTGTGAGCCTTCTGGAAAAGTGGAACCCTCGTATCAACCTTGTTTCTTCCAGGGATATTGAGAATGTCTGGAGCCGGCATGTTCTGGATAGTCTTCAACTTGTTCCTTTGATACAAGGCCAGAGCCGATTTATTGATATGGGCTCTGGGGGTGGGTTTCCGGCTGTTGTGGTAGGGATTGCCACAGGAATACCTGGGGTTTTGATTGAATCGGACCAAAGGAAGGCTGCTTTTTTGCGTGAAGCCGCGCGGCTTACCCAAACGGATTTGGAAGTTTTGCCATGCAGGCTTGAAAGTGTAAAAGTTCAGCCTGCGCCTGTAGTAACAGCGCGGGCTTTGGCCCCATTGGTTAAACTTTTGGAGTGGGCGCACCCGCTGTTACAACCAAAAGGAAAAGCTGTTTTTCTTAAGGGGCAACAGGCTGTGCAGGAAATCCAAGAAGCGGAACAGGTCTGGCAAATGGATGTGCAAACATATCCAAGCCAGACAAGTTCTGATGGTATGATTCTGGAAGTGAGAAATTTTAATCGTGTCTAAGGTTAAGAAAAGCGGGAAAGCCTGCCACGTTTTTGCTGTTGCAAACCAGAAAGGGGGCGTAGGCAAAACCACTACCGCCATTAATCTGGCAGCATCTCTGGCGGCCGATGGCGCTAAAGTTGTGCTTCTGGATATGGACCCTCAGGGGAATGCTTCAACGGGTTTGGGAGTTGATTATGATTCCCGCAAAGGTGGCTCTTATGCGCTTCTAATGCATGAAAAAGTCGCGGATGATCTTTTACAGCCTACCGAGATTGAAAATCTTTCAGTTATCGCGGCCAATACAGAACTGGTTGGTGCTGAGATTGAATTGGTGGATGCTGAGCACCGAGAAACCAGATTACGCACGGCATTGGAACCTCTGCGCGAGACCGTGGATTTTGTGATTATAGATTGTCCCCCAAGCCTTGGGCTGCTTACGCTGAATTCTTTTGTGGCGGCAGATGGTGTGCTGGCTCCGCTACAGTGTGAGTTCTTTGCGTTGGAAGGCTTGGGCCATCTGGTAAAGACCATTGGGCGGGTGCAGAAAAACCTGAACCCAGAACTGAAAATGGCAGGCATTGTGCTGACCATGTATGACAGACGAAATAATTTGTCTGAGCTTGTGGCTGCGGATGCGCGAAGCTTCTTTGGTAAAGATGTGCTGGAAACGGTTATCCCACGTAATATTCGTATTTCAGAAGCCCAAAGCCATGGTCAGCCTGTTATGCTGTATGATTCCAGAGCCAGTGGAACAACCGCTTATCAGGCATTGGCAGCAGAAGTCATGAAGAGGGCATCGGTATCATGAGTGGTCAATCATCACGTAAATCTTCCGCTCGTCCTAAGCTTGGGCGTGGATTGGCTGCGTTGCTGGGTGATGTCGCTTCTGTAGATGAACCTGCATCTTCTGCTAATAAATCCGCCAGTAAGGCTGCGCCTACAGCAAGCTCATTACCGATTGAGGTTCTGGCGCCAGGGCCTTTTCAGCCACGTCAGGATATGGAGCCAGAAGCATTACAGGAACTGGCTGAATCTATCCGGGAGCGGGGTATTCTCCAGCCTATTCTGGTGCGGCCAGACCCTCATAAAACGGGGCATTATCAGATTATTGCGGGGGAACGTCGCTGGCGTGCTGCACAGTTGGCGCAGTGCCATGATGTGCCTGTGCATGTCAGGAATCTCTCAGAAGCAGATGCTATGGCAGCTGCTCTGGTTGAAAATCTCCAGCGAGCAGATCTGAACCCGGTTGAAGAAGCTGAAGGTTTTAGCCGACTGATGGAAGAATATAGCCTGACCCAGGATGAACTGGCAAAAGCTATAGGCAAATCTCGCCCCCATGTTGCCAATACGCTGCGTTTGTTGCGTTTGCCTGATGTGCTGCGGCAGGAGCTTAAAAAGGGCACCCTTTCTGCTGGGCATGCGCGTGCGTTGCTAGCGCATCCAGACCCCATACAGGCCGCCGCAGAGGTTATTTCCAAAGGGTTATCTGTTCGGCAAACAGAGGCTTTGGTTCAGAAAGCCCTTGAGCAGGCAAAAAATACAAAAGTTGAAACCAAAGAACCTAAAGTGATGAAAGATCCCGAAATTTCTGCCTTAGAGCGGGATTTGGGCACGCGCTTAGGGCTGAAGGTGCACGTTCATTTTGATGGACGCAAAGGGGGCTCTTTGCAAATTCATTACAAAAGCCTGGATCAGCTGGATGCTGTGCTGGCTATGTTAAAAACCTGAATTTTCAGACTTGTCTTAATGATTTAGAGGTGGTAAAAACTGCCTCACTTCAGCAGTTATATGCTGTAAGGGCGCATAGCTCAGTTGGTAGAGCAGCTGACTCTTAATCAGCGGGTCCAAGGTTCGAGCCCTTGTGCGCCCACCAATCTTTTCTAAAATTTTTGGTGGTTTTTAAGTGTAAGGCTGGTAAGCAACCCAGCCTTCCGAGTTCCATCCGCAGTTATTTGAAACAGATAGTGCCATTGCTGGCAGGGCTGGTTTTTTTTTGCCTGTAGCGGCTTGCGCGGTTTGTTCCTCTATTATCAAAAGCTTCCACGTGTTTTTATAGCAAAGGGGAAAGCAAGGAATGGATGTTGCCATTATTCTTGCTGTACTCGGTTGGCACATGGGAACTAAAGTTCAAAAATTCTTCTTTTAGCTGATAATCAGTTTTGCCCCGGGGCTTATACGCCATAACCAGTCTATCAGGACGGATAAGGCCGGGCGGGAGATTTATCTCAGTTAAAAGAAGGGCCGCATGTAATGATAACCGTGCATCATCTGGATAATTCCCGTTCACAACGGGTGCTGTGGCTGCTGGAAGAACTGGAACTTCCCTACGATATCCAGTTTTACAAACGTGATCCTAAAACCATGATGGCCCCCAAATCCCTGCAAGCCATTCATCCATTGGGCAAGGCTCCAGTCATAACAGATACGGATGGGAACGTAACGCTGGCAGAAAGCGGAGCGATTATCGAATACGTTATCAATAAATACGGTCATGGCCGACTGGCACCGGCGTGTGACACACCCGAATATATCCGCTTCATATACTGGCTTCATTATGCGGAAGGGTCTGCCATGCCACCGCTTTTACTCAAATTGATATTTGGTATGCTGCCCAAACAGGCACCTTTACCTTTCCGCCCGTTTGCTTTTCTGATTTCAAAAGGAGCGCAGGCACAGTTTATAAATCCGCAGCTCAAATTGCATATGGATTATTGGGAACATAGCCTGTCTGAAAATGAATGGTTTGCTGGGAATAACTTTACCGCAGCAGATATCCAGATGAGTTTTCCTCTGGAGGCGGCAACCGCACGTGCTGGAGCAACAGACAATCGGCCTCATGTAGGAGGCTTCTTGCATCGTATTCATAACCGTCCTGCTTATCAGCGCGCCCTATATCGTGGCGGCATATACACTTACGCTCATAATGCCAGCGAGTCTGTGCCCTGATATCGATCATTTATTTGACCACAACAGAAAGCGTATCTGGCTTATCATAGGATGAATGTGTTTTACCGAAGGGAGGATTTCACGCTCCGCGCCTTATGGAAACCTCTGGGATTAAGTTGAAAAAGGGAATAATCATCATAACTGAAACTTCTTCAGAATATTCTGATAGGAAGTGCAAATCCTTTTTTACCAAACGTATAGAGAAACATGAGCAGTCCAGATCATAATCAGATATCCCAAGATCCTTTTTCTCGTGAAGCATCGCGGTTGCGGAAAAGCTTTTTCGAGATGAATCTTTATGAAGGATTTGAACTTCTGATCATGCTGGTTCTTACTGGCCTGATCATGGTTATTACAACCATTGCAACATGGCACCTTACCAAGGAAGTTTGGTATCTGGTGATGTCATCGCAAATAGATGCTTCAAACATGCCGGCTTTTCAGGAAGTGTTTGGCAATATTTTTACGGTGATTATTGCTCTGGAGTTTAAAAGTTCGCTGCGTATCAGTTTGTCGCATAGTCGGGATGTGGTGCGTGTACGTACAATTGTGCTCATCGCGCTTCTGGCTGTTTCTCGTAAGTTTATTATTCTGGATCTGCACGAAGTAAGGCCTGCTGAGATGCTGGCGTTTTCTGCGGCTGTTTTGGCCTTGGGTGTTGTTTACTGGTTGATCCGTGAACAAGATATTCGTGTTGCAACTGGTAAGGGGGAGCTCATTGCACAGGCACCTGTTTCCTCTGTAAAAACAGATGAGCAATAGCCACATTGTTGTAATGTTGTATTTTGCTTTTCAGGAACACCATAACAGTGCAGCAGGGTGAGCTTTTTCCGCAGGAGCAAAGGCTTCCTGCGGTATCAGACGCCTTGTGGGAGCGGCTTGCAAGGTCATCTTTTCGGAGTAGGTTTCACTTAAACTGTCAGGATATGACATATCTGACAGACAAAGGTTTGCCTGTGGTGGCTGAGCATGGACGGGACTTTATTGCTCGGCGCCTTGCTCCGGCAAATCCGAAAAAAGATGGCAAACAAACTCCATGGAAGGGTCATCCTATTTTTGTAGCGCAACATGCTACGGGCACGTGTTGTAGATCATGCTTGGAAAAATGGCATGGTTTCGTAAAACATCAGCCTCTTTCTCCAATACAGCAGAGCTATGTGCTTGCTGTTATTATGGGGTGGCTGGAACGTGAATTAGAACGTGAAAATAAAAAAGGCAGCCTCTAATTAGGCTGCCTTTTTACAATCAAGCCGTTGTTTTTTTATCCATCAGAAGCGTAGTGACTGCCTGTTTAAAGGGCGTAAACCTGTCTGCTAGCCGGATACACGCTTGCCTAATGGGTTTAAATGGCAACGCATCATGCGTGTAAAGGGAGGCTATGCCATTCGTGCCGGCAAATAGCAAAGCAGTTGCACGCCTATGTTGCCGTTCATACTGCTGCAAGGCGCGTGCATTCCCGGCATCTGCCTGAGCGTTAAAGGCTGCGCCAATGCATTGTGCCAGCGTTTCTTGCCCCTTCAACCCCAGGTTGAAACCGTGTGCTGTGATGGGATGCATCCCCACGGCGGCATCTCCAACCAAAGCTAAACGCCGACCTACAAAGCGATGCGCATATATACCCTTAAGTGGATAAGCATGGCGTGTGCTGACAAGGCGCATTTGTCCTAATCTAGCCCCAACACGTTGGGTAATTTCCGCATTGAATTCATCGCGCGGTGTTGCGAGCAGGCGCTGTATTTCGTTTGCAGGAAGCGTAAGAACCAAAGAGGACGCCATGCCATTCACTGGCAGCAAAGCTATCGTCTGTCCTTCATCAAACCATTGCAGGGCGATGTTGTGATGGGGAGATTCATGCGCCATGCGGCAAACCAGCATGGATTTGTGGAAATCATGCACAATAGCGCCAATACCTGCGCGCCTGCGCGTAGGAGAAAAGCGACCATCAGCCCCAACGACAAGGCGCGCCTTGATTTGTCCGCCTGAGTGATGGACGGCGGCATAATCTTGGCCTTGCCTTACTGTTTCTACGCTGGTGTGTGGCTGTAGATGGATACGTTCTTTCTCGCTTGCTGCGGCAAAGAGGGCACGCCGAATGTGGTTGTTGGAAACGAGCCAGCCGAGAGCTTCTTCTCCACGCCCATTTGTATCAAATGTAAGCGGATGGCGAAAACGTCCTGTTTCCACATGCGCTTCTCGTAAGGGGCAGATAACGCTTTGCGGGATATGATCCCATGCTTTGCATTCTTTAAGAATACGCATAGAATAATGTGTAAGGGCTATTTCCCGCCCATCAAAGGAAGGTTCTTCCCATACAGGAAGTGGAGAACGTTCTATTACGGTTACAGAAAGGCCGGCTTTTTCCAATGAAAGGGCTGTTGCCAACCCAACCGGACCACCACCAATAACAACGGCGTCTGTTATATGTGTCATGGTGTTTTTCCATCAGCTGCAAAATTTACCGGCTGACCTTGCCATGTAGCTGTAAACTCAGCCGGGTTTGGGCGCTTGGGTGTGGGAAGCGGTGCATCTGGCGTGCCGATAAACAAAAAACCTGCTAATTTATGGGGTGCAGGAAAGCCGAGTTCTTCAGCAAGAACAGGGTCATTCACAACATCACCAGAAACCCAAACTGCACCAAATCCTAATGCATGCAATGCATTCAGGATGTTCATGGCGCCTGCGGCTACAGTCATTTCCTGTTCCCATAAAGGAATTTTATGTCCTGGACGTAGGTGCATGCCCAAAACGAGTGTCATGGGAATTGTGGAAAATCTTTTAAGGCGCTTTTCTTTTTTAAATTCGGGTACGTCCGGGTCAAGTCGAACCATACTGGTAACAATACGCTCAGCCAGTAGCGAACGTGCATCATCTTTTACAATAACATAGCGCCATGGACGTAGCTTTCCGTGATCTGGAGCCCGCATAGCGGTAGCTAAAACCTCGGCCATTTGCGCTTCAGATGGTGCCGGAGCCTGAAGATGATCCGTTGATGCACGGGATAAAAGCATGTCCATGGGTGTCATAGGGATATGTCCGTCTGGATAAGAAACAAAAGATCAGGCCGGGAAGGCTGGCAATGCTTTTCCACCAAGAAGATGTATGTGGAAGTGAGGCACTTCCTGCCCACTATGGAGGCCCGCATTCGTAATCAACCTATAGCCGTTTTCTTCCAATCCAAGATCAAGCGCAATCTGGCCTGTAGCACGCATAACACCAGCAATTTCTTCTGCGGGTGCTGTTTGGCTGAAATCCATAAAGGAAACATAAGGGTTTTTGGGAATAATCAAAACATGAACAGGTGCCTTGGGCGCGATATCATAAAATGCCAGAACCCATTCGTTCTCAAAAATAGCCTTGCAGGGGATTTCACCGCGAAGGATTTTTGCAAAAACATTTTGCGGGTCATATGGCCCTCTACCTGTTACAGCCATTTCTGATTATTCCTTTACAGATTTTGTTGTTTTGGAACGTGCGGCTTTTTCTGCAATACCGCTTGTGCCTTCACGGCGCTGAAGTTCTGTCCAAACCTGATCTGGGGTAATGCCAGCATCTACCCATAAAACAATAAGATGGTAGAGTACATCAGCACTTTCACCAATTAACAGATCCTTGCGCCCCGCTACGGCTTCAATCAGGCATTCTACAGCCTCTTCCCCAAACTTTTGGGCAATTTTGTAAGTGCCGCGGGAAAGCAGGCGGGCTGAGTGGCTTACGGAAGGATCTGTGCCTTTGCGGCTTTGCACAACATCGTAAAGGCGGTTCAGAACGGAAATATCTGCTTCTGAAATTTCTGGAAGAGAAAGAACCTCTTTATTCTTTTTGGATTTTGTGTCTGTTTTTGCTTCTGTTTTAGAAGGTGCTTTTTTTGTCATGATACGGGTTAACCTGCAAAAGGGGCGGGGGAAGGACGAACCGGCAAGCCTGCTTCTGACAATGCGGCTTTAACCTGGGGAATAGTGAACTGGCCAAAATGGAAAACACTTGCTGCCAGAAGGCCTGTTGCTCCGGCTTTGGCGCCTTCTACAAAGTGTTCCAGCTTACCCACACCGCCAGATGCAACAATGGGAAGCCTTACGGCCTGTGTTGCAGCTTTAAGAAGTTCCAGATCGAAGCCTGTTCCTGTACCATCCCGATCCATGGAGGTGAGTAGGATTTCCCCAGCGCCACGTTCTGCAACCTCACGGCACCAGTCTATGGCATCTCGCCCGGTAGAAGTGCGGCCACCGTGGGTAAACACTTCCCATTTTCCCGGTGCTGTCTGGCGGGCATCTATGGCAACAACAACGCATTGGCTACCAAATTTGTTGGCTGCTTCATTGACCAGTTCAGGACGGTTGACCGCGGCGGAGTTCATGGCGCATTTGTCTGCACCTGCCAGCAGAAGGCGGCGCATATCATCCGTTGTGCGCACCCCCCCTCCGACTGTGAGGGGAAGAAAGATTTTTTCGGCTGTTTTGCTAACAACTTCTAGAATCGTATCACGGTTTTCATGGCTGGCGGTGATATCCAGAAAGGTCAGTTCATCAGCCCCGGCTGCATCGTAAACAGCGGCCTGTTCAACAGGGTCTCCCGCATCGCGCAGGGAAACGAAGTTAACGCCTTTGACCACTCTGCCGTTTTTAACATCCAGGCATGGAATAACGCGTAGTTTCAGCATCAGCTTAATACCTTCAGGGCTTCTGCTGGGGTTACGCGGCCATCATACAACGCGCGGCCCACAATCACGCCTTCAATGCCCGGAGCGTCCTGCGTGGCTTCCCGCAGAGCAATCAGGTGCTCAATGCTGCCAACGCCACCGCTGGCAATAATGGGAATGGAAACCGTATTGGCCAATGTAACGGTCTGTTCCACATCCAGTCCCTCCAGCATGCCATCACGGCTGATTTCCGTGAAGATGATGGATGCAACGCCAGCTTCCTGCATACGGAGGGCCAATTCAGTTGCCTGCATGTCAGAAACTTCGGCCCAGCCTTCGGTTGCAACGCGGCCAGATCGGGCATCAATGCCCGCAACAATGCGGCCTGGGAAAGCACGGCAGGCTTCACGCACAAGGACAGGGTTTTTTACGGCAACAGAGCCCAAAATAACGCGGCTGATACCGGCTTCCAACCATGCTTCAATAGCCTTCATGTCTCGTAGGCCACCACCAAGCTGGACGGGAATATCTGTTGATTCCACAATGGAACGTACGGCATCTGCGTTTTCAGATTGTCCAGCAAAGGCACCGTTCAGATCCACAACATGCAGCCATTTAAATCCTGCGGCCTCCCATGCAAGAGCCTGCGCACCGGGGTTGTCTGAATACACAGTGGCATCATCCATTTCCCCACGGCGTAAGCGTACGCAGGCTCCATCCTTGAGATCAATGGCTGGGTAAAGGGTAAGGGGGTGCATGGAGGGTGCTGTTGTCATGGTTTCAGGCCGCGTTTGCTGAAAGGAAGAGGAAAGGGGGAGATGGTCTGTATCTAATGATTTGGTGAAGTACAGACCGCGCTGGTAGGTGTCGCCCAAACGGGTATAGAGGGGGTGTGTGCCCCAATGCAGAAAACCTGCCTTACGGAAGAGGGCAATGGCGCCATCCTGTGTTTCAGGCACTTCGGTATTCATAATCCGAAAGCCCATGCTGCGGGCTGCATTTTCCACTTCGTGCAACAAGGCTGTGCCGAGGCCCTGACGCTGCGCGTATGGCGCAATAAACAAATGTGCCAGAGTAACGCACATGGCTTGCAGCTCATTATTACGGGCGCTGCGTACAAGCTGTGCACATCCTACAATCACGCCGTTATGCCGAATAACAAACAGCATACGTTCTGGCACAAGCAGCAGGCCTTTGAAGTAGCGCTCCAGCACCTGCCGCCCTTGTGGCTGAAGCCAGCCAAAGCCGCCACCATCCAGAATGGAAGCATCTACGGCTTCACATAAGGCCTGAAGGTCATCTTCTTCTAGGTTCAGAATGCGTTGAACGCGTTTGTTCCGGGTCATTATACGGGAGCTTTCGGATCCCACCTCAGAAAATTGGCGAGAATCTTGAGGCCAACTGTCTGGCTTTTTTCAACATGGAATTGTGTACCCGCAACATTCCCCTTGCACACTATGGCAGGCACGTTGCCACCATAATCTGTGGTGGCAAGCAGAACATCTGCCGCAGTATTTTGGAGTGCGTAGGAATGCACAAAGTATCCATGCGGCGCCTTACCCAAGCCTTGGGTAAGAGGGTGTTGTGTATGAAGCTCCAGCTCGTTCCAGCCCATTTGGGGAAGGCGCAGGCCAGTGGCTTCCATGAGGGTAATTTCCCCCGGAATCCATCCAAACCCTTCTGTTACACCATGTTCCCGCCCGCGTTCAGCCATAAGCTGCATACCAACGCAAATACCTAAAAAGGGTGTACCATTGGCCGTAGCGTTCAGAATAGAATCTTTCAAGCCGGGGATAGCTTCCAGCCCACGGGCGCAATCTGCAAACGCGCCTTGCCCGGGTAGGATGATACGGTCTGCTTGCAGGACAGCCGCAGGTTCGTTGGTGATAACAACATCGGCTGCAATTCCCGAAAGCTCAGCAGCCCGCAGGGCTGCACGGGCAGCGGACGCCAGATTGCCGCCTTCATAATCAACAACGGCGATGGAAAGAGGCTGGGTCATGGAACCCTCTTGTTGCTGGTGACCCTGTCTGATTTCTGCTGACCAATATAATAAGGTGCATGCAGCCCAGACAGGTTTGCGTTTTTCTCGGTTGTGCCCAGCGCTGCAAAACAGGTGTATCGGGCAGGGCTGGGTTATTAACCCGTATAAAAAATTATAGCACGCCTTTGGTGGAAGGAATGCTGCCTTGCGCCCGTGGGTCTGGTTCCACAGCCATACGCAATGCACGTGCAAGTGCCTTGAACGCGGCCTCGGCAATATGGTGGCAATTTTTACCAGCTTTTTCTGTCAGGTGCAGTGTGAGCATGGCGGACATGGCAAAGGCTCGGAAAAATTCTTCCACCAGTTCGGTGTCCAGATCCCCAATGCGATCACGCGTAAACGTGGCATCAAATGCCAGAAAGGGCCGACCGGAAAGGTCAACTACAGCTTCGCACAAAGCTTCATCCAACGGTACAAGGGCATGGCCAAAACGGCGCACGCCACGCTTGTCCCCCAAAGCTTGTTTTAGGGCCATGCCAATGGCAATGCCTGTATCTTCAACGCTATGATGACCATCAATATAGAGGTCACCTTTTACGGTTACTTTCAGATCGAACAGGGCATGTTTGGCTAATGCCGTGAGCATATGATCGAAAAAACCGAGTCCGGTCTGAATATCGGCCTGCCCGGATCCATCCAGATCAAGGGTGATGGCGATATCGGTTTCGCTTGTAACGCGATGGATGGTGGCTTGGCGCGATGCTTTCATAATAGAAAACAGTATAGCCCAAGATGGGGCATAATACCATGAGGGCAGCAGTGGGCTAAACCCCTCTTTTGTGGTTCAGGCTTCGGGCACATTGTGTTTTAGATCATCCAGCCAGAGGCGGGCGTTGCCATCGGAGGGTGCGCGCCAGTCTCCTCGGGGGGAAAGGCTGCCGCCGGGCATAACTTTGGGGCCATTTGGCATGGCAGAACGTTTGAACTGGCTGGTTGCAAAAAAGCGGCGCACAAATATTTCCAACCAGTGGCGAATGGTAGGAAGATCATAAGCTTTTTGCTCGGATGCGGGAAAACCCGGAGGCCATTGGCCTGTTGAGGCATCCTGCCAAGCCTGTTCCGCTAGAAAGGCCACGCGGGACGGCCTGAAACCGTAGCGCAGAATATAAAACAGCGCGAAATCATGCAGAGCGTAAGGGCCTATGATGCTTTCCGTGCTTTGAGGGCCATCTTTGCCGACAGGAATAAGCTCGGGAGAAATTTCTGTAGCCAGAACGTCTGTCAGCACCTTGCCAACAGCAGGAGCAAAATGGCCCGAAGCAATGCACCAGCGGATAAGGTGCTGGATAAGGGTTTTAGGCAGACCCGCATTCACATTGTAATGCGCCATTTGGTCGCCCACACCATAGGTGCACCATCCTAATGCTAGCTCGGAAAGGTCTCCTGTGCCGATGACAATGCCATGATGTTGGTTGGCCAGCCTGAACAGGAAATCTGTGCGTAGGCCAGCCTGAACGTTCTCAAAAGTAATGTCATGCACGGGTTGCCCATTTGCATAAGGGTGCCGAATGGTGCGTAGCAGCAGCTCCGCAGCCGGGCGGATATCCAGCGTTTCGTGCGTGATATTCAACTGGCTCATCAGTGCGTTGGCACTGGCAAGGGTTTTGTCCGTTGTGCCAAAGCCGGGCATTGTATAACCCCGCACAGCACTGCGTGGCCAATTCAGTTCATCCGCTGCACGCACGGCCACCAGTAGGGCGTGCGTAGAATCCAAGCCACCGGAAATACCAATAACCATTGTTTTAACGCCACTTGTTTTAAGGCGCTGCTTGAGTGCGGATACCTGAATGGTAAAGGCCTCAAAACAATCTTGTGCCAAGCGTTCTGGAGCGGCAGGTACAAAAGGAAAGCGGGCGAGGGGGCGTTTGAGCCCAAGGTTTGCAGAAGGAGGCGTGAGGGTGAAGCTAATGTGCCGCCATGTATCTGCTTGGCGCGCTGCATCAGCAAAGCTTCCCATACGCAGGCGTTCTTGCCGCAAAAGCGTAAGATCCACATCGGCAATTACAGCGGTTGCGCCGGAGGGAAAGCGCTCGCTGTCTGCCAGCAGGATGCCATTTTCAAAAATAGCGGTTTGGCCATCCCAGGCCAGATCTGTGGTGGATTCACCTTCTCCGGCTGCCGCATAAAGGTAAGCGACAATATTGCGGGCAGAGAGGGATTGGCAGAGCATGTTCCGGGTTTCTGCCTTGCCAACCGTAATGTCACTTGCTGAAAGGTTGGCGATAATTGTAGCGCCAGCCAGTGCAGCGTGTGCCGAGGGTGGGATAGGTACCCACATATCCTCACAAATTTCTACGCTGAGGCTGAATGAGGGCACATCCTGCGCTTCAAACAGTAGATCCACGCCAAATGGTACGGTGTGCCCATTGATCTTGATTGTCTGCCCGCGAATATCTGCGCCGGAGCGGAAATGGCGTGCCTCATAGAACTCTCGATAATTTGGGATGTAGCTTTTAGGAACCACACCCAGAATTTTGCCGGAGTGAATAATGACAGCGCAGTTATAAAGAGCGTTCTTCCATAACAACGGCGCGCCTACCACCAACACAGGGCACAACGAGGCAGATGCCTGAGCCAAGGAGAGAAGGGTTGTTCTGGTTTCTGCCAGAAGCGTTTCCTGCTGTAGCAAGTCTTCCAGTGTATATCCGCACAGCCCAAGTTCAGGAAACACACATAAAACTGTACCATCTGCGGCACATGCTTTGGCAGATTCTAGGATATGCTGCGCGTTTATGGCTGGATTTGCCAGTGCTACGGGCAAGGTGCAGGCAGCTACGCGGACGAACCCTTGATGATAAAGGGATCGGAACATGGAAGCAGACACGGTTTTCCTTCCTTGCTGCGTAAAGGCATTTGAGCATCAGTATCAGCACAGGCTGAAAAGCGCCAACAGTCCTTTCCAACACAAGTAGGAAAGGGCTGGAGAAAGAAAATGCAATTTCAGGCATTTTTTTTTCATTTTCCCTCTTGCCTATCTGAATGATCATCCGTAAAAGGAGGCCATCCAATGCGGGCGTAGCTCAGGGGTAGAGCACAACCTTGCCAAGGTTGGGGTCGTGGGTTCGAATCCCATCGCCCGCTCCAGATTTTCCTAAAAAATCAGAGCGGTTTACAGAATTCCAGAAATGGGGTTCTGTTTTTTTTGTGCGCGTTTCACGGTGTCGAAATACCAAGCCGCACAAACAGTATGCCTGTTTGCGGGCTTAGTGTTTTATCGGTCATTTTTAGCTTGTTGTGACTTCACGCTGTTTGGCGCTTTTTTGCACCAATCTGATCCACGGGTGGCGTTCTTCTATCAGGGAGACCACGCGCTGTTTATGTGCCATTTTTTCCGTCACGTTGTTGGTCATGGATGTTTGGTGCACACGATATTCAGCCAGCACTTCCGGTACATGGGTGCCGCGCAAACCGTATTCGGCCATGGTGCACCAAAGGTCGTAATCCTCCCACCCCATTGCGTCACGGCTTACATAGTACCCACCGGCGGCGGCCCATGCCCATTTGGCTACCAGAGCCATGGCATCAATATAATTGCCTGCCACCAGTTGCATGGGGCGGAAAGGTTCATGGCCTAACGTTGGATGTTGGGCGGGATTTCCAAACTGTTGGATAATTGGGTAGGCGTAAGCTGTTAATTCATCTGTCGCACTTAAAAGTGTTTCACATGCATGTGGTAAAAGCCGGTTATCTGCATCCAATGGCAGGAAGAATGGGGTTTCAGCGTAGGCAACACCACAGTTACGCGCGCCACCCAACCCTGCATTGGAATTGGTTTGAAGTAAAATAAGGCGATTAAAGCGCGCCGTCTGTTTTTCCATCCAGCTTTTGATCTGGTTGAGTGATCCATCTGTAGAACCATCATCAACAACAACAAGATCAAGGGTTGGAATGGTTTGCATCCGAACGGATTCTAATGCCTCAAGAATGAAGTTTTCGTAGTTATAAGATGTAATAATAACGGTAACATTTGCTTCTTGCAGGGCATCATGCAGGAACATTACGCTGCAATCAGGAATATCCGGTAGATTGCGTGCCAGATAATGGCCGCGTGCAATTTGTATTTCAGCGGTTTGGGTTGCCTGTTTTTCTCCTTTCAGGCTTTCCATAATCGTACCTAAAAGAATGGCTTGGCGTTGTGGGCCAAAGTGCCACAAGGCAGCATGATACGCATTTCGTGCCATGCGGTGGCGCAAATCCGGATTTTCAATAAGTGTGCGTAACGCGGTTTCCCACTCTTCTGGTGTGGTGGCAAACAACCCGGTGCGGCCGTTTTGCACGCATTGGCGAAAGGGTGCCGTTGGAGAAACAATGGAAGGCACGCCAGCTAAAGCGGCCTCAAAAAATTTCAATTCACTTTTGGCGTTACAGAATGGATTCTGTGTTTCCAGTGGTGCAATTGAAATATCAAAACGGGCCAGTTCAGAAGGAAGGGCAGGCAAGGTGCACATGTCTCGCCATTCTATCTGATTACGCACGGGTTCAAATTCAGGAAACTCGTTCATGAGCAGAACTGGGCGATGATTCCCTGTTTCGCGGAATAGTACAAGCTGAAGATTGGGTTTTTCGTGCAACAAGCGGGCGAGAACACTACTAACCTGAGCAAAGTCTTTTTGGTGTGTGCGGGAGCCTGTTGCATAGCCAATACGAATAATCTGTTCATCCGGGTTAAGCTGGCGCATACGATACGCTTTGCGGCTTAAGGCCAGACATTCTGTATTATATATATTAGGTACAGTATAAGTAACGGGCTGATAAACCCGCATAGCATCCGCTAAAGCATCGGTTGGGGCAAACCCGATATCTGTGCGTAAAAGGGTGCGCTGCATATCAGTAAAGACTGTTTCAATACGTTCTTCTGTGGCGCCAATGCTGCGTATGCCATCAATAATATCCATACGTGCAAGGGCAGGAATGAACGTGAGATCATCTGTATCAAAAATAACCGGCATGTTTTGTTCCCGCGCCAGCCGTAGCATAATGTCTACATGGCCACTGAATTCAACACGCCATAAAATCATGACATCCGCCCAGTTGATATCATCGGGGCCAACGTCTGCGCAGCGCTTCCACTGAGCGGGAAAACCAGCAAGAGAACAGGCAGCCGCATTGCGGATGCAACGGTAATTTACACCCGGAGAATCTGGCTCACCCGCAACAAAAAGAACGTTGAATCCGGAAGGTTGTGAAGGTTGTTCAATAATGGAAATTGAAGCGGCTTCTGGAACTTCAGGAAAAGTAAGTGGCGCGGCTGAGCTGTGTTCCAGCAAAAGTGGAGGCGGAGCCGGAGGGAGTTGCGGAGGGGATTCTACTTGGGGTGGTTGAGGTAGGTCTGGCACGTAGGGAACAACAACACCTTTTACCAAAGCGCGAGCAATAGAACGGATAACGCCGGAAGGTGTTGAAAGATACGTTTTGAGAGCATCTTGCGCTTCGGTTCGGTCAAGAACTTCCTGCGCGAATCTGCCCCATAGATCATGAATGTGCTGGGAGTAAGCAGAATACGTTTGTTTCAAGGAGTCTATATATGCAGACAGGGTGAGTATGTGGTTGTTAAGGGTTTTTGTTTGTTGCTGATAACAAAGCTCTCTCTGTTTTACTGTGCTGATAAAGCCAGTTAAGCGGTCTGTAATTTCCTGTTTTTCTTGAATAAGAGCTTGTTCGTTTTTCTGGGTTTGTTGAAGGGTTTTTTGTAGCGAGTCGATTTTCTGTGCGCTCTGGTCGCTCTCGTGGTGCGTCAGCATTTGCTGGGAAAAAACATGACTGCGCGTTTGTACCAGATCCTGTTTGAGCGTATCTATCTGAGTATGAGCAGCAGTGAGGAGCGCCTTGTTGAACCAGAATTCTCCAGCAAAAGCGAAGCGTTCACGCAGTAGGCTCTTGGTGGTTTTTTCTGTGTCCGAAAGGCGGGAATCCGGTGTGAGTAGGGGAAACAGGCAGGCAACCTCTGTTGCTGCTAGAATGCCTAATCCTGTTCCTTGAGGGAACATAAAGGCAGGAAAAAGAGCAGAAAGATGTTCCCATGCTTCTGCACGCCGCGAGTCTTTTATCCCTTCTAATAGAAGGAGCGTGTCTTCTGGGGCAGTATTTAGAAGATGCTGAATGGATTCTGCCGACTGCCACATTCTGGCAGCTATATAAATAACCTGATTGTTATGAGTGATTGAAGATGGAAGTTCTGCCTGAAATGTAAGTTGGAAAGATGAGGGATGAATATTAAAGTGAAAGCTCAGTGTTTCCTTAATGGAAAGGCTGCTTCCAACCAGTAATAACCCGCTAAAAAATGCTTCCTTAAGAATCCATGATAGGAAAGGTATGTTTTCACATCCAAATGTACTATTTTGTATGAGTATAGTTGGGGTGAAAAGCGGAGAGTCTTCCAATGATGAAAGAGATTCTGCGAGGGAGGAAGGCACTACAGGCATGTGTCCGGCACGAGTCCAGTTGTGGTGATGAAAAATAACAAACAACACTAGAGGGTTATTCTATACAACTATCAGGAAAATTATAAATATTTACCATTATAGATTGGGTATTTTTTATTTCATCAAAGAGAGAAATTTCTTACAGTGCTAACGGCTGGCAACGCTGTGCAATGTTGGCCGTTAGCGAAGTAATAACGCTATAATCTGCTTGCGTTTCGTGCAGTATTTTGCGAAGCAGGAAAGGATAGCGTTAGATTGCCGTAGGCGGGTTGGAATTTCTGGCTGGCGCGGCAAAATGTAAAGAAAAAGGACGGATACATGCCGATTATCACGGTTGTCGGTGCGTCCGGTAATGTTCAGGTTACCGTAGACGGCGCACAGAATTCGGCCCTGTACAACCAGGCCACTGACCTGTCGAACCAGTTGAATTCAGTCATCAGCACTCTTGATGCACAGAATCTTTCTGCTGGGGATACAACCTTTAGCGATAGCAATAAGGCAGGCTACGGGGTTATTACCTCAGCTGGTTCTTACCGCGTTGCTGGTAATGTTGATTACCTGAGCATTGGTTCCGATGCCAACAGCCAACCGGGTACGGCTCTTGATGGCTGGGTGAACGTTAATGCATACGGTGGCACTGCCTCCAGCATGACCGTTCTTGGTGGCACCAACACAGGTATTGCTTTCCGTGCAGGTGATCAGAGCGGCCAGTTCCTGGCTGGATCTGGTGATAACCTGTTCGAAGGCAACAGCCTGTCCACCGCAGGTAACTGGAACATCATGACCGGTAACGGTGATGACACAGTGAACAGTGGTGCAGGTAACAACACCATCTCTGCAGGTCAGGGCCACAACACCATCGATCTGGGCTCGGGCATGAACTATGTTCATTCCGATGGTCAGGACACCATCACAGCAACCGCTGGTCGTCAGAGCGTTACCCTGTCTGGCAGCAGCTCTACGGTTCAGCTGTCTGATAACTCTCTGGTTGTGGATGCCAATGGTAGCCAGCAGATCACGGTTGGTGGTGCTTCCACCGTTACCGGTGGTTCTCTGGATTACATCAACTTCTCCGGTGCTACAGGCACTGTTGAAGGTGGCCAGAACAGCACGATTTCCGCTGCTCATGGCAACCTGCAGACCGAAAACACCGATTCTGCACTGATCAACGTTTCCGACAATCTTACCTTCATTGGCGGCACGGGCGAAACCACCATTACGGCTGGTCACGCTACGATCTTCGGTTCCAACGGTCTGGATATCCATGTTGCTGCAAGCCAGCAGGGCTTTATCGATGGTTCTGGCGCGAATAACCTGTTCGTTGCAAACGATGGTAACGAAACGCTGGATGGTGCATCTTCTGCATTCGGGTTCCAGGCATTCGGTAACAACGCAGGCACAACAGGCACCCAGACTTTCATCGGTGGCACTGCTTCCGATACGCTGGTTGCCGGTGTAGGCGATGCCACCCTGGAAGGTGGTAGTGGTGCAGCTAACGTGTTCGGTTTCCGTAACAGTGTTGCTGGCGCAGATTACACCATTCAGGACTTTGGTAGCGCTGCTAACAACTCTGTTCTGTTGGTTGACTACGACTACACCAAGGCATCTTTCCAGACAGACGTTCTGGATAAAGCAACACACAACGGTAACAACACCACAATTACTCTGTCTGACCACAGCCAGATTACATTTGTGAACGTTGATACCCTGAACCAAAACCAGTTTTCTGGTCTGAAGTAAGTCTTTAGAACAGGTTTACGTTCTTGCTTAAGAGGAAAGCCGGGCCTTAGGGTCCGGCTTTTCTTTTTGAAATAGGTTGTATAAAAAGATTGTGTGATATTTCTAAAGTATTGTGAAAGAATTAAAGCTTATGGCGTATTCTAAATTGCCGTGTGACACGCCAGAAAAGCAGCAATCTACCGAAGAAGCCCTTACCGCTAGTTATCGGGCCAGTATGCGTATTCAGGCTATGCGCATGGATGGCATAGCCCATGAAGCCTCTTACCTTCGGCATGAACTTTCACAGTCACAACGTCAGCTTAGTATCTGGCAGCATACATTATCCTGGCGTCTTACGGCTCCGTTAAGGGTGGTTCGGCATTTAAGTAAAGGGCAGCTACCAACAGGCCGAAAAATTTCGGACGTTTACCATAGGCTGCAAGAAATTTATCAGGATGAAGGTGTGGCAGGGGTGCGGTTTCGTATCTCTCATCGTTTGGCACGTTCATCCATTGGCCGTGCAGCTGAACGTCTATTTGAACGTAAGCCTGCCACAGTGGGTACTACTGTTGAGGGTGGGGACAAGAAAAATACAAGTATTTTAACGCATGAAGAAAAAATAAATCAGGTTTATTCTGCAAATGTTGGCAAGGAACGCTTAAAAGATTTGACGCCTCGGGTTCTGATTATTGCAGAGTTATCTCTGCGCCAATGTGCCAAATATCGCGTTTGGCAGAAAGAAGAGCAACTACGGTCTTTAGGGTGGCTTGTAGAGGTTGTTGATTGGCGAGAAACAGAAGAAGCTCTTTCAGCTCTTCAGGTATGCACAGAGGTTATTTTTTACCGTGTTCCCGCTTTTCCTGCGGTTGAAACACTCCTTAAGGAAACAAGGCGGTTAGAGCTTTCCCCTTGGTGGGAAGTGGATGATCTTATCTTTTCTGCGGAAGATTATAAGCAGAATGGTAATTTGGCCACTTTGGACAAACAGGAGCAAGAAGAGCTTCTGTTTGGCGTTCGGCTTTTTCGTAAATGTTTGTTGTCTTGCGATAAGGCCATTGCCTCTACACGTGTGTTGGCACAGGCTATGCAAAAAGCCGGTATTCAGCATACCGTTGTTATAGAAAATGCGCTGGATCAGCAGACATTGGATGTGGTGGCGGACATCCGGCAAAATGGTGTGCCCCAGCATGATACGCAGCGCGAGATACGCATTGTGTATGGTTCTGGCACACGTACGCATGATGCAGATTTTAAGCTGGCGGCAGCAGGTATTCTTGCAGCCATGCAAGCAGACCCACGCCTTACACTGCATATTATCGGAGATCTTACTCTGCCATCAGAGTTTAATGCGTTGGGTGGGCGAGTGCAAACCCAGATAGGGTTAGATTACGCAGCTTATATGCAATTGTTGGCGCAGGCAGATATTACGATTGCCCCATTAGAACCTACGATTTTCAATGATGCCAAAAGCAATATCAAATTTCTGGAAGCCGCTGTTCTAAGTTTGCCTGTGGTCTGTTCACCGCGCGATGCGTTTATGCAGATTGTACAGGATGGTAAAAATGGGCTTGTCGCACAGACCGATACAGAATGGTGTGATGCCATTTTAAAGCTGGCTGTTGACAGCACATTACGAAAAACACTTGGTGATCAAGCCCGTAAGGATGTTCTGGACCATTATAGCCCAGAAGCCATTGTGAAAAACCAGGTTTTGCCAGCGTTCGGCAAGCCGGAAGTTCAGAAGTCATCAGAATTACGCATTTTATGTGCGAATATTTATTACGAGCCACGCTCTTTTGGCGGCGCAACATTTGTTGCAGAGGAAATGGCTCGCAGGCTTCAGCAGCAGGAAAACACAAAGGTTGCCGTGTTTACATCACGCCCTCCTTTGGCGCAGCGCGGCAAGGCGAGTATCCGCTATTGTATGGAAGGCACAGATATTTTGGGTGTTATCACGCCCCCAGATCATGATGCCGTAGCAGGGTTGGATAATGCCGATGCCACGCAAGCCTTTAAAAAGTGGGTGGAGGCATTCCGCCCTTCAATTGTGCATTTTCATGCAACACAAGGGTTGGGGCTAGGTTGTGTAAGGGTATGTATGGAAAAAAACATTCCTTACGTTATTACACTGCATGATGCATGGTGGTTATGTGAGCGGCAGTTCATGGTGAAAGCCGATGGACATTATTGCTTTCAGGAAAAAATCAATCTGCATACGTGCCAGCTTTGTGTGCCGCATGCACGGCATCTGGCGGAACGTCAGATATTGATGATAACGGCCATGCAGCATGCCGCACTATTGCTGACCCCTAGTGCCGAGCATCGTGCACTTTTTGTTGCAAATGGAATTCCGGCAGACAAAATTCGGGTAAACCGGAATGGTTTTTTGTGGCCCAAATCTTCTCATCCACAACGTCTTCCCGGCCAAAAACTACGCTTTGGCTACGTAGGCGGTACAGAAGAAATAAAAGGATACTCTCTTGTAAAACGCGCATTTGAAGCGCTGGAACGAGATGATTGGGAACTGGTTATCGTTGATAACAAGCTGAATCTGGGTATCAAATCTGTTTACACAGGAGCATGGAAAACACAGGGGCGTGTTTCCACAATTCCAGCCTATACGCGTGAGACAATAGACGACTTTTTCAATAGCATTGATGTGCTGCTGTTTCCTTCGCAATGGAAGGAAAGCTATGGCCTGACCGTGCGTGAAGCGTTATCGCGCGATGTATGGGTAATCTCTACCGCTCCGGGTGGTCAGGCGGAGGATATTGAGGATGGAGTGAATGGCACCCTTATTCCGATAGATGGCAGGCCAGAAACCCTGCATATGGCGGTGGAAAACCTTTTGGATACACCCGGATTTATGCAGGACTATGTAAATCCTCATAAAGCGACCCTTGCCACATTTGAACAGCAAAGTGCAGAGCTGGGAAAATGGCTGTACGAAGTGGCGCAAGTCTCAGGTTAACGCGTTGAACGTTTCAGATGGCCTATCTTCCAGCGTAGGCTATCTGCTGTGCTGATAACGTTATAAAGCGCTCGCCCTTTTGCTGTTGTGGCAGCAGGGGCTGATCTGGATTCGTTTTTGCAAAAACTATCCATGATCCATTGGCGATCAAAGTCGGACGCTGGGGGAATAACCTCTGGCCACCGGTGTAAGTTCGAGATAGCGAAGATGTTGTTCCGTAAGAGTTCCCGCTTGATAAAAGGCACCTGCCCAGAAGCAGCAACAGAATACCAGTGCGTGTGCATAGGGTTGGTGGGGAGAAAGCGAGCTAGAGGTGACTGTAGATCGCTCCAGGCTGCCTGAAGAGGAACTCCGGCCTCTTGCAGCGCAACGGATAACCCTAATTCGCCATGCCAGATAATTTCATTCCGACTCATTTGTTCAAATGGGAGGGAAAAAACACGCTGCACTGGTGCTGCTTGCAGTGTGTGCCGCGAAAGCCCAACAAACCATGATTGCAAATGTGGTGTGACAAGGCGGGAGGCAACAAGCCCCCAAGCAGGTAACGTATATGCGTGTGCTTGTTTTACTACATCGGCAAGAGGTCGAAATGGCCCGAAGACACTGTCATTCGCTAAAAGTACGTACGGAGCTTGAGCTGCAACGTTTTTTTGGAACAAGAAACGCCATGCTCCAAAGTCCATCCCTCCGTTAGGGCGTTGCCAAACGTGAATATTATTTTTTTTACAGAAAACAATGGTTTCTTTATCTATTGGGGTTTCACCAGAAAGAACCAGATGCAGAATAAAACCGCAATCCAAAATGTTTTTTAGGTAAAACCGTGTAAAAATCGGTAAAATACCGTCTGGTGCGAATGCAGCAAAAAGACATACAGACCCCGCCGGTAAACCTGTGTCTGAAAAGCCACATGATCCGTTTTTGCTGACAGGATCGGAAGGATTTAAAAGATGCTGCATTTTTTAAGTTGGTTTTTTCATCAAAATGTGACTACAAGCCCTTAAAGCATAGGCATGATAGCCAAATAATTCTTGTGCATACAGTTCTGTCTGAAAGGGAGTTAGTACTTCATGAGCAAGGCCTTTATTGCAGCAGTGATCCAGGACTCGATCAACTGCACCGGCGTTGCCGCCAATCAGGCAGCGAATGACCTCATTGATGCGATTGTAGAAGAACTGAAGCGTGAAGGTGGTTTTACACTTCCTTCTTTCGGAACGTTTACAGTGCGTAAGACCAAAGCTCGTAAGGCCTTGAACCCTCGCACGGGTGAGCAGGTAAAGGTCAAAGCTGGCAAAACGGTACGTTTTAAAGCAAGTCCGAATCTGAAAAAGGCTGTTTAAGCCTGAACGATCGGGTAGCTGCATAAGCTTTGGAAAAAGCCTTACGGATATTGTTCCGTAAGGCTTTTTTTATCAGGAATGTTCGGGGGTAATGTCTTCCAGCCTATCCAGTTTGCGCAGGCCGGGAAACAGCATCATCCAGATTCCACTAATGCATAATGTGCCAATACCGCCTAATACAACGGCAGGAATGGGACCAATAGCAGCGGCCAGCATGCCGCTTTCAAATTCCCCCAACTGGTTGGATGAACCAATAAAAAGCATATTCACCGCAGAAACGCGGCCACGCATTTCATCTGGCGTGCCTAATTGAACCAGTGCTCCGCGTACCATAACGCTGATCACATCCGCTCCGCCCAATATTGCCAACATGATAACTGAAACGGCGATGGAGCGAGAAAAACCAAAGGCAATGGTGGCAAAACCAAAAATGGCAACGGCTGCAAACATCCACAATCCAGCATGTCGCCCTAAAGGATGACGGGCTAAAATAGCAGCCACCAATAATGCACCAATACCAGGAGCAGCCCGCAGCAAGCCTAATCCCCAAGGGCCTGCATGCAAAATATCATTTGCAAAAATGGGAAGCATGGCTGTCGCCCCGCCCAACAGCACAGCAAATAGATCTAGAGAAATAGCGCCTAGCATAGTGGGCTTGCGGCGTAGAAAAGCAATGCCGCCAAAAACAGCGGCTAGGGTTGCAGGCTGTTTGGCGCGGGTTGGAAACTGCAATTTCATGGAAAAAGTACAAAATGCGGCAATAGCAAAGCTAAGCGCGCACAATGCATAACATACCCCTGCGCCCAAACCGTATAGCAATCCGCCCAAAGATGGCCCTGCGATACAGGCAACCTGAAACAGAGAGGAAGAAAGAGCCGCTGCACGTGGAAAGAGTGCAGGAGGAACCAGAGAAGGCAGAAACGTTTGCTGCGCGGGTGCTTCAAAGGCGCGGCAGATGCCAAATACCACCACAAGCCCGTAAATCATGAGGGAGGTGAGGTGATGCGAGAATGAGGCATACGCCATGAACGCCGTAGCAAGTGCCTCGATCACCTGGCACGAGATAACAATACGTTGCCTGTTATGCTGGTCTGCTGCGTGCCCGGCAGGGAATATAAACAAAACCATAGGTAGAAATTGTGCCAGCCCCACAAAACCCAATGCGGCTGCACTGTGGGTAAGAGCATAAACCTGCCACCCTACAGCTACTGCCTGTACTTGAGATGCAAAGGCAGAAAGTGTTCTTCCTCCCAAAACAGCAGGAATACCCTGTTGCTTCAAAAGCGAGGGAGGCGGCGCAGAAGGATGTGTCATGAGAACGGGGGCAGTCTGATAGAGCAAAAGAAAAAGCACTAATGGTGTTTTCTATCAGAGAAAGGAATATTCCGTAACGTCAAGAGTAAGTGTGAGTATCAGAAAACTTATTCAGAATAGTTTTACATTTCATGATAAAGTATTCTGAAAGTGTGTTAAATGTTAAGATCGTATAAATAAATATAGAATTTATTTATACTCATTTCTAGAAAATACAAATTTCAACAATACATTGCGGGTGAATATATTCATTTAATTTTTATGAAAATAAAAACACGAATATTTTTTAAAGAGATTAGGTTCTGGCTGGGGCGGGAGGATTCGAACCTCCGCATGGCGGAATCAAAATCCGCTGCCTTACCGCTTGGCTACGCCCCATCAGCATTAAGCTGCCAGTGCCGCTCTTTTAAGGCAAACTGACAGCTTTCGTAAAGTCTGTTTTTCAGATCTTTGTCAGAAGAAAGATTAATTGCCTTCTGCAAAGCTAGAATCTGCATCCGGAAGAGCCTCCAGATCTGGCAATCCGTCATCCAGAGAGGCCGCTTCATCACCTGCGGGAAAGAGGCCAAAACGGCCAGCTTTGTCTAACGCCAGATCCAGAGCCGCCATGGTGCTGCCCATATCGGGGCTGTCATCTTTTTCCCATGCACGCAAAGTGTGGGTCCATATGCCCACAATCATGTTCACGCGTACAAATCCGCCTAGCCCGTTGGCGCTAATGCCTGCGGCATCTGCCATCCAGCGCATGCTTTCAAGCGTGGCACCACCTAGAATGATAGCTAAGGGCGGGTCCATCGGCAGGCTGCGCAGCACAGAACTGAGGCCTTCACGGTATTGCTGGAATACATCCAGCCGGCGCATCAACAGGTCAAACAGGCGTTCACGCGTGTTGCCACTTACTGTGTCATCAGCCAACGCGACATCATCCGCCATGCGCCCAAGACGAAGCAAGATGGAAGCCTTAAGCGGAAAGCGCTGCCGTGCCTCACGCAGGGAAAGGTCTGCATCACGCGCGGCATCCAATACAGAAATGTGCGACCAACCACGTTCTGCAGAAAGTGTTAGAGCTGATGAAACCAGCGCTGCATCAAAATCATCATTGTCCATTTAAAAACCTGCGCGAGAAGAAAGAGAAAATATAATCAATGGGCATAAAGGCAAAAATCAGGATGCAAGTTCCTTGGCGCGCTTAACAGCAGCAGCAATGGCGGTTGAAACAGCCTGTGGCCATGCATCGGAGGCCATCAGAACTTTCAATGCGGCTTCTGTGGTGCCACCGGGGCTTGTAACGTTCCGGCGTAACTCTGCGGCATCTGTGGGAAGCTGATGCAACATCTGCCCCGCACCATAAATGGTGCCGCGCGCCAGCGCACGGGCGGTTGGTGCGTCCAACCCTTGTTCTATGCCAGCCTGTTCTAGCAGTTCAGCTAGAAGGAAAACATAAGCAGGTCCGCTGCCAGAAATAGCGGCTACGGAATCAATTAACCCTTCCTGATCCACCCATACGGTTTTACCCACAGCGCTGAGGAGTTGATCACACTGCTTTTTCTGCTCTGCGGAGGCTTCGGGCGGTGCATAAAGCCCGCTCATGCCTGCACCTAGAGCCGAGGGAGTGTTGGGCATGCTTCTGATAATAATAGGAGAGGCCGCAGCGTTCCCTTCCCGATAAGCTGCCAGTAGGCTGGCAATGGTGCGGCCAGCCATAACGGAAAGCAGTGTGGCGTTAGGGAAGTGTTGGGCCAGTTCTGCCAGAACGCCATTGGCTTTTTGGGGTTTGACGGCAACCAGAATAATATCTGGCGCAAAATCTGCCGGAATGGCCTCTAGAGAGCGTACAACACGGTGGGGAGCAGGAAGCTCCGCCAGGTGCCGGTCTATAACTACAGAAGGGGCTAACCCATGCGCTAGCCAGCCTTCCAACATGGCACCACCCATTTTACCGCAACCGACGAGAAGGATGGAGGGCAGGAGGGGGGTGTTTGTCATTATGCTTCTCCCTGACAATCAATCATGGCTGTTGCGAGTGCCGTTTTGGCATCCAACCCTGCGTGCAGAAAAAAACGAAAAGCAGGGTAAAAACGTTCGCATTCAGCCAATGCAATGTCGATCATATCTTCGAATACATCGGTAACGGATGGTGTACCGCGCAACAGCAGAGCATGGCGAAAGAGCAGAACGCCGTCTTCTGTATCCAGGCTGAAATGGCCAACCCATATCTGCTCATTCGCCAGCCCGATCAGTTCGTACAGATCGGGGTGCTGTGTGGGGGCTGCCTTAAGATCAAACGCACAGGTAAACAGAATAGCGCCCAGTTCGGCTGACCATGAAAAAAACAGCCCGTAATCACACCAGCGGGAAGGGGCTTCTGCTGCCATTTCCGTTGGGGTACAGCGTTCAAATGTCCAGCCATGCCCACCGATTACCTGTTCCATGAGATCAAGCGGGTTGGTGAGCATGGAGGATGCTTCAGAGGTCAATGCTGGCATGGGGGTGCTCCGTGCCTGCGGGAAGGCAGAAAAGAATATTTAAGGGGAAGTGCGGCTTCAGCCGTGGTGCTGGTGCCCATGATCGTTGTTGTTATGGGCCAGCTTGTGTTCCAGAGCCGTTACGCGTTCTTCCAACGCAGCCAAGCGGCGTTCGGCCTCTTCCTGGCCAATCCGCGCCTGGGCGGCTAGGTCACGCATCACTTCAAATTCTTCACGGCGCACAACCTGTAGGCCAGTCAACACTTCATCTACACGGCTGCGAACAATAGCGTTAATTTCTTCGCGCACACCTGTAAGGGCGGAAAAAGCTCCACCGGCCACGCCGGCAAGATCATCAAAAAAGCGCGGTTTGTCAGCCATAGCCGGTTTCTCCATCATTCTGGTTTGCGGCATAAACGTTAGCAAAGTGTGTTTATGCCGTTATCTTACATTCTGGGCTTTATAAAGAGTATGAGCGCCAGATGCCACGCCTTACTTTTAGCGGCTGCGGGATATATGGGTATCAGCTATTCATATGGTGCCGGGCATCCATTGACCGTGCCTTTGAGCGTTCCCATTATTATAAGTAATGTCATGAAAAAACTGTGGGCACGCGCATGCTCTTTTATGCGGCCTTCAGGGATATGGAGAAAGTGATTTATGAACAATTTAACGGCGGAGGCATATCTTAAACCCCGTCTGGAAGCTTTTGTGAAAGAGGCAGAACAGGCCGGGTATTCCCGTGATGTTGTGATTGCTCTGCTTATGAGTTTGCTGGATACGGATAATTTTTCCGATTCCCGCCCTGCTCAGCAGGGAGGTGCCGCATGAGCGTGCGTGATCCGTATGACGTGCTAGGTATTTCTAAAAGTGCCAGCCAAGATGATGTGCGCAAGGCCTATCGTAAATTAGCCAAAAAATACCATCCCGACCTGAACCCTGATGATAAAAAGGCCGAAGAACAATTCAAGGCCGTTAATCAGGCTAATGATCTACTGTCTGATCCAGAAAAGCGCGCACGTTTTGATCGCGGTGAAATTGATGCTGCCGGGCAGGAACGGCACCCCGGTTTTGGCGGCGGAGGCGGCGGGTTTAACGATTTTGGCGGGGGTGCGGGTGGCTTCCGCTATAGTGGCGGCCCCGGTGGTGCAAGCGGCTTTACAGAAGAAGATCTGAGCGATCTGTTTGGAGGCATGTTTGGTGGGGGTGGCCGGGCGCGGCGTTCTGGCCCACGTAAAGGGGAAGATCGATCCTATACGCTTAAGGTCAGTTTTCTAGACGCTGTAAACGGCGGTAAATCTCGTATTACCTTGCCAGAAGGCAGCACGCTGAATGTGACAATCCCTCCGGGGATAGAAGACGGCAAAGTGTTGCGTCTGCGTGGTAAAGGTGCCCCCGGTGTGCAAGGTGGCCCAGACGGAGATGCGCTTATTACCGTTACCGTGATGTCTGATCCCACATATACGCGGGAAGGGAATGATCTGCGGGAAAATCTGGATGTAGATCTTAAAACCGCTGTGCTGGGTGGGGCTATCATGGTGCCAACCCCAACAGGCACGGTGAAGATGAATGTGCCTGCAGGTTCAGATACGGGCACCGTATTGCGGCTTCGTGGCAAAGGCGTGCAGGCGCACGGGGCCCGCCCAGCAGGTAATCTGTATGTGACGTTACAAGTGAAAATTGGCAAGCCAGATGCCGATTTGCAGGAGTTCCTGAAAAATTGGAATCCTGCAGAAGAAAAGTAATTCAGGCCGATAAATCTTTCCCTGCCCATTATATTTTGGGCGGGGAAAGTGGCGGAAACTCAGATATCAGCCGTCATCGCGGTAAAGTGGGATCTCCATTTTATGCCCATCTTTTTGAACCAGAACCAATTGAGCTGTATTTTCTGAAAGACGTGTCAGCGTAGCGGTTACGTCTTCTTGCTGTCCTTCCCATACCTCATTGGATTTACGCGCCAGGGCAAAGTGGTTTTGCTTTACAACTTTGCTAATGTTGTCCGGTACAACAACCACTAAGCGTGCTGCGGGGCCAACAGCGCGGTTACCCATAATGGTAATGGGTTCCATAACCATTGTGACGGCCCACTTACCCATAAAACTTGCAATGGAATAAGGCTGGGCTGGTGCAGCTTTTTCTGTTGTAGCCGGTTTCTCTGGGGTTTGGGCAAACACGGGGGAGGCAAGGAGGCTGGTGGCAAGAAGGGCCGAAGCAATCTGTTTCAAGTCTGAAACTCCAAATGAATTTCTTCTTATGTGAACCCCCGGCAGGGGTGGCGTCCACCCCATTTTAGGGAATGGGGCAACCCTATGGCCCTTGACGAAAGAGACAATCGTAGCCAGATAAGTGCTATGAACAAATCAGCATTGCATAAAACGAAAAGGACACAGGTATGAGCGAAGCAGAACAGCAAAATAGTGTGGTTTCTTCTGCTTCTGCAGTTTCTGCTTACAATACCATTTCTTTTAAAGAATGCTGCCAGATGGCTGGTGCCATGTTTTTTGTATTTTCTTGTCTGGCTTTGGGCCTGCACGCTATTTATTACGCAGGGTATTAACAAAAAGGCCGGTTCCCCGGCTTTTTTATTTTACTCGTGGCGAAGCGTCACAACAAGCACATCACGATAAGCCGGTAAGGCAGGGTTTACGGCCTGTACGGGGGTAACCCCATGATACACACGGCTATCATTTACAAAAGCTGTATCCAGCGGGTTGGTGAGCGTAAAGCCCCCCACGCGTTGGCGGTTGAGATCGTGAATGGATGTTTCTCCGCGAGCAATATTTTCTCTGCGGATCATCACAACACATACCCAGTCCACGCCATCTCGGTGCAAACCTTCCGGCGTGGGTTGCCCGGCAGCATTTTTACTGGCTTCAATTCGGAACTGATGAATTTCTGCATGCCATGCCGGAGGGCGCTGTTTGGCTGGCGTCATATCCACGGCCAGCTGGTGCATAAGTTTTAGAATGGACAGTAAAGCCGGGTTCTTACCAATTTCTGGTAATACCGGTTGAAACCAACGTTCAATCCCCCCATTCAGCGTATTGTAATCACGGCTCTGGTAATGGGGTTGATGTGGTTTACGCAGAATTTCCTGATCAGAAAGTGAGAACGTGGCATAGCGGCGGCGGCGATAGCGCCCGCCATCCGCCATATACCGGTCACACCCCAGATCATTCCAGCTTGCGGCAAACTGGTCCCAATCAGTTAACCCAAAACCTTGCAGGATGGGGCGCATACTTGCTGCTTGCAGGAAGGCGAAGCCCTCCTGCGCCAGCGGTTTTTCAATACAATCAAGAGGGGCTGTCCCCCCTGAAAGGTTCAACCCTGTTTCAGGCATGTGGTGGTTCTTTTGCTGCAGGCGGTGCTTCTGGAGCAGAAGATTTGGCTTCTTCCTGCACCTGAGCGGCCCGTTGGTTAATTTTTTCAAGCAGTTCTGGCGGCATTGTATCCATTGCCAAATGGACCGGGGTGCCAGGCGGCGTGGTGGAGTAGGATGTTGGGGTATAGAATTTTACGCCCTGAGCAGCCATGCGGTTTGCAATGCGGCGGTAAAATTCGCGCTGCACTTTCCACTTCATCATAGGTGCGGTTTTGATGGAGCCAACCAGCACAGCGCCGTTTCCGTCCGAACTATCAACACCCAGATCAACGTAGTCAGACAAGATGATGTTCTTGTAAGCGTCTTCCTTGCGCATTTCCTGAACGGTGTCCTGCATGATCTTGGCAACTCGTTCGCTGCTTTCGGTCAGATCCACCGTCTGATGCACAATAACCTGGTTAAACCCACGGGCAGTATTGGCAATGGAGGTTACGGATGAGAAGGGGATGATATGCAAGTCACCATCCACAGAGCGAACGCGCAATGTACGGATGGAAAGATGCTCAACAATACCAGCAATCCCGCCGGTAGTTACCCAATCGCCTACCTGAATGGCATCTTCTGCCAGCATGAAGAAGCCGGTGATAACGTCTTTAACCAGGCTCTGTGAACCAAAGGAAAGACCAACCCCCAAAATACCGGCGCCTGTGAGCAAGGGGGTAACGTTAATACCAATCTGAGACAGCGTGGTGACTGTTACAAAAATGATAATAACGGCCAGCAAAACGGTACGGATAATAGGCAGCACAGTGCGCAAGCGTGCCGCGCGCGCAGCCTGTGCGCTGGATGTGTAACGGGTAATCTGTTTTTCCAGCAGGCCGTTTACGACCTCCCATGCAACAGCAGCAACTGTCATGCCGATAAGCAGGCAGATGGCGGCACCAATCAGACGTTCACCCAGCGCAGAACTAAAGAAGAAGCGGAAGCTGGGAATGCTCCAGCTTTGTGCCAGACAGATGGCGGTAATAAAAATAATGGCAATGGTAATAATCCGGCGCACGAACGGGTAATAGAAATCCGCGCGCTTTTGCATGCCCGGATAACTGGCTTCCAACGTGGGGCTGATACGGAATAGCTTATCCTGCAAACCATAAGCCAACAGGGCAATAACGCGGGAAAGCACCAGGCAGAGGAAGGTCAACAGTGTTCCGCGCAGGATCCACTGATAGCCTCCTTTAAGATGTGCAGCCCAGACAAACCACAATGCCATGTCTAGGAACATCACAGGCACCCACCACACATGCGCCAGCGTGCCGGCAAAAGCCCAGAGGGCATTTTTACGCATGTTGGGGGAGGGTTGCAGGGCCCGTGCCACAATATGGCGGAGCCGCCAGATAAAGGCTGCAATAATTAGATGCTGGATCAGCACCACAGCACGTTGCATGGCATCTACACCGCGAGGGCTGAGATCAAACTCACTCCCCAAGGTAGATAGGCAGATCACAATGGAAGGGGCAGCCACCAGCACGTTCCACCAGCGTGTGAGCAGGCGTGCCGTTTCATCCGATGCAGGAATAAGGCGGATAGCGTAGGAGCGGGGCGCCAATGTTGTTTCCACAACCAGATATAGCCCACGCGCAATGGCGTAAGTGTTAATAAGGGTGAGAGAAACAGTATGAGCTTGCGCTGTGGTGGTTAAAAATTCTGCGCCCAAATAACCAATAAGCAGGCACACCCCAACAGGCAGAAGTTTGATAAGGAAGTGCAGTGCATTATACGGTACGCGAACTAAATAGCGTAAAACTTCGGTACCGCGCCGCTGGTCATTTTCACGCGTTTGGGTGGTATTCGCATCATTTGCTGCTGCGGCATCGCTACTATCAGCTGCGGCAGCAGATTCGGCAGAGGCCTCTAGCCGCTTTTCTCGGTTTTCTGCATGTTGCGTTACAGAGTTCAGCGGTTTGCGCATTGCAATGCTGGTGGCGCGTTCCAGAACCAGAGCAAGGCCAATAATCAGCAGGGCACGGCTAAATGCATCAATCAGGGTCTGCCGAGAGGCCGGGTTGCGGATTTCGTTTTTGAACCATGGGCCAACAATACTCAAATCTTTAAAAAGACTGGTAAAATTGTTCAGGTAGCCATGGATCGAACTTTGCAGAGTATCCAATTCTGAATGGACATCGCTGTCTATAACAGCGTTATCTGCCTGTGGTTTGGCAGCCGCTGGGGCAGGTGCCGCTTTAGGTGTGGCGGCAGGTAAGCCCTTGGCCATAAGGGAAAGGGTTTTAGAAAAATCTTCCCGCTTTTGCGGATCGTTCAGAACGTTCAGTAACTGCTGCGCGTCCTGTTGTGTCAAACCGGTGGTTTGAGGAACAGTTGCTGCCGTATCCGCACGCGCATGCGTAACAGGGAAAAGAAACCCCAATCCCAACGCAAACAGGCAAAAAAGCCGACAAAGCCATGCAGCCAAGGAAGGCGACTGAGGCGGAGAGGGTGAAAAGGATAGACTCTGATCCGGACTATTGGCCGCCATGGGGGCGCTGCATCCTTTGCTGAACGGGTAAAAATATCCAAGGGCACGCAAGCAACAGCCATGCCCAGTCTGCCTCTAGGGTAGGAGGCAAATTGGGCGGTATCAAGATGATGCGTGCTGATAGCAGTTGTTCAGAAGGGAGTGGATAAACTACCGGTGTGGTTGGAAGGGCGCAACTTGCTGTGTTTCTGCCCGGATAACCAATGTGCCTGCTATAAGATCATGCAGCCCCTGCTTGCGCCGCGTAAACGCAACCATAATGACGCCGATATACAGCAGTGGGAAAGAAATAAACGCCTTAATGACAAAGCGCAGAATAGCCTGCGCCAAGCTGATCTGCCCGCCTGAAAGTGTGACGACTTCCAACCGGCATACCCGTTTGCCGGGTGTGCCACGGAGGGAAGATGCCTCAAATAACACGTAATAGATTGCCGGAATAAGGGCGAGCAGCAGACTGGCGAGTGGCCAAGGCCCTGTGTGAATGTGCGGAATAAGAACGGAGATATTTTCAGGCTGCACGAAGGAGGCAACATCCACCACATTCATGCTTTGCCCAGAGCCATCAAGGGGCAGTTCCTGCCAATTGACAGTGACATTGGGTGCAACAAAAAACCCCAGAACGGTTTCTATGGCCCCAAGAATAATGCCATCAATCAGAAAGGCCCATACCCGCCACCAGAAGCCAGCGTAAATCCATATAGGAGCGGGCGTGCCGGGCTGCATTCCATAAAAATCGCCAGAAGGAGCCCCCCAGCCGGGGGGCGGTGCCGAATTGGACATAAGAGCCTGCTCCGCAGGAAAGATAAGTAAATAAACAGTTGGGGCAGATAGTGGCGCTTAGCTGCGGTAAGATCCGTTGATATCAATATAGCCGTGGGTCAGATCGCAGCTCCAAGCCTGAGCGGTGCCTGTGCCAAGGCCAAGATCAACTGCAATATCGATTTCCTGCCCTTTCATATGCGCCACCACGGGGGTTTCGTCATATTCCTCTACAACGGTGCCATTACGGGCAATGCAGACACCACCAATAGAGACAGAAAGCGTATCGCGGTCTGCGGGTTCCCCACATTTGCCAACAGCCATCACAATGCGGCCCCAGTTGGCATCTTCCCCTGCTACGGCGGTTTTTACCAGTGGGGAATTGCCAATAGCCATGGCAACACGCCATGCAGATTGATCGGATACAGCGCCGCTGACCTGAATGCTCATCAGCTTGGTAATGCCCTCACCATCCCGAATAACCAGCAGGGCGAGATCATGCAGAACGGCGTTCAACGCGGTGCGGAAATCAGCCAGTTCTGGGTTTGTTAGAGCATCTGTGGTGGCGGCAATATCAGGATTCTGCGCGGCCCCGGTTGCAAACAGCAGCACCATGTCAGACGTTGAGGTGTCCGAGTCCACCGTAATGCAATTGAAGGTTTTTTGGATACCTGCACTCAGCAGGGTTTGCAGCACAGATGCAGGCAGCTTTGCATCGGTTGCAACAAAGGCAAGCATGGTGGCCATGTCTGGCGCGATCATGCCACTGCCTTTGGCAATACCCTGAATAATAACTTCCGTGCCTTTGAGTGTGGCCTTGCGCACGGCCACTTTGGGAAAGGTATCCGTGGTCATGATCCCGCGTGCGGCATCTTCCCACCCGTTTTCTGAAAGGGCGGTATGCAGTGCTGGAAGCGCAGAGGTGATGCGCTCAGCAGGCAGAATTTCCCCAATAACACCGGTAGAAGCTAAATAAACATTTTTGGCAGAACAGCCTGCCAGTTTGGCTGCGGCTTCTGCTGTGGCTTCACATGTTTTGCGTCCGGCTTGGCCAGTAAATACGTTGGCGTTCCCGGCATTTACAACCAATGCGCGGGCCTCCCCTTTGGGCAGAATAGCACGGCACCAATCTACAGGTGCGCCGGGGCATTTGGATTTGGTAAATACGCCCGCAACTGTGGTGCCGGGGGCCATTTCAGCCAGAACCAGATCTGTGCGGCCTTTATAACGAATACCAGCTGCAATAGCGCCAAGGCGAATCCCACGCACAACACCAAGTTCCGGCATTGGCAGGGCCAGGGGGGAAACGGGGATTGTCTGCGCCATCTGGCGGTATCCTTAAAGGGTATCTGTGCAAAAACCTCGCCCTGCATATCTAAGGGCGAGGTTTGCGGTTTAATGGTTTTATTTCTTGGGTGCGGTAGCCGGTGCTGGTGCATCAGCCAGCGGCTTGCCGGTATTGGGGTCAAAACGCACGATTTTAACCTGATTGGTGGCTTTATCCACAGCTTCACGTACATATTTCTGGATAAGAGCTTGACGGATTTTGTCCCGTACAGAATCCAGTGTGGGAACCGGGTCTGTGCGTGTGTCCAGCACCTGAATGACATGGTAGCCATACTGGCTTTTTACCGGAGTGCTGCTGATTTCACCTTTTTTCATGGCGAATGCAGCATCAGAGAAGGCCGGGATCATGTCTGTTTTCTTGAACCAGCCCAGATCACCACCGTTTTGCTGGGCGCTGCCCTTGTCGGTAGAAACTTCTGCGGCCAATTTACCAAAATCTGCACCAGCCTTCAGCTTCTTGATAACATCATTAGCTTCTGCTTCGGTTTTCACCAGAATATGGCGGGCATGCACTTCTTTTTCGGCTGGCTTGCCTGCGTAATTCTGATCATAATACTGCTTAATGGCATCATCATTCAGGTGTGGCATAACCTGCTCAGACAACCACGCATTCTGCAATGCGGTGTTGGAAGCATTCACCATCATCTGCTGGGTTTCAGGCTTTTTGTCCAACCCTTCTTTCTGCGCCGTAATCAGAATGGCTTTCTGATCTGCTAACTGGTTGACCAGCATGGGGAAAATAAGGTTCGGGGGAAGCTGGCGCATCTGCGGTGGCAAAGAGATCATGGCCGTCTGCACATCAGACAGCGTGATTTTTTCACCATTCACGGTGGCTACCACAGCGTTGGGGTCTGCTGGCTTTGCAGGTGCGGCCGAAGCTGCGGGAGCGGGGGCTGCTGCAAAGGAGGGCGTGCAAAGGGTGGTGGTAGCAAAAAGAGCTGCTGCTGCCAGGCCAAACGCGTGGGGAATAAGCCGCATGTGTATTAAAACCTTTAAAGCCATTAAAACCTATTTATCCTGTATGAAGGAGGGCTTTCCACCCGGCAACCCCTGTTTCAATCCTGCTTCCACCGGTACGGTTGGTTGACCGCAACCCGCCCCGGTCCTATTTTGCACGGCAAGCCAGCCATGCCAGTGTCCCTTGCTGCATTACCATTTGGGGTAGTGCAGGGGTAAGGGGCCGCATTGTTCCGGAAAGGTGTTCATGCTTTCACGCTTTGTCCGCGCCCTGTTCGGCACCGCCAACGACCGGACGCTTAAGATATTTCAACGCCGGGTGCCGGAGATCAACGCGCTTGAACCACAGGTACAGGCGCTGGATGATACCGCCCTTTCCGGCAAAACGCAGGAATTCCGAGATCGGATCGCCAAAGGCGAAAGTCTGGATGATCTGCTGCCCGAAGCCTTTGCTGTGTGCCGTGAGGCCTCGCGCAGGGTGTTGGGGATGCGGCATTTTGACGTGCAGTTGATTGGCGGCATGGTGCTTCATTCTGGCCGAATTGCAGAAATGCGCACCGGGGAAGGTAAAACCCTGGTGGCCACGCTGGCTGTGTATCTCAGCGCGCTAGCGGGCAAGGGCGTGCATGTTGTGACTGTGAACGACTATCTTGCCGCGCGTGACGCGGCAGAGATGGGGCGGCTTTACAGTTTTCTGGGCCTGACAACGGGCGTGATTGTGCCCAATATGCCCGATGATGCGCGCCGCCAAGCTTATGCGTCTGATATTACCTACGGCACAAACAACGAATTCGGCTTCGATTATCTACGTGATAATATGAAGTACCAGTTGGGCGAAATGGTGCAGCGCCCCTTCTACCACGCCATTGTGGACGAAGTGGATTCTATTCTGATTGATGAAGCCCGTACCCCCCTGATTATTTCCGGGCCGGCGGAAGACAGTTCAGATCTATATCGCGCAGTAGATGCCGTGGTCGCCCAGCTTGTGCAGGACCCCACTACCTTTGAAAAAGATGAAAAGTTCCGCACTGTTATTCTGACGGATGCAGGTTCTGACCATGTGGAAAATCTGCTGCGTCAGGCAGGTGTGCTGGATGAAGGCGGCCTTTACGATTTGCAGCACGTAGCTGTGGTGCATCATGTTCAGCAGTCTTTGCGCGCGCATACGTTATTCTCGCGGGATGTGGATTACATCGTGCGTGATGGTAAAGTGGTGATTATTGACGAATTCACTGGCCGTATGATGGAAGGCCGCCGGTATTCCGATGGCTTGCATCAGGCGCTGGAAGCCAAGGAACACGTGGAGGTTCAGCAGGAAAATCAGACGCTGGCTTCCATTACCTTCCAGAACTATTTCCGCCTTTATCCTAAACTTTCCGGCATGACCGGCACCGCCATGACAGAGGCGGATGAGTTTGCAGAAATCTACAATCTGGATGTGGTGGCTATTCCCACCAACCGTCCGGTTGCGCGTAAGGATGAAGACGACGAGATTTATCTGACAGAGCAGGAAAAGTTTGCTGCTGTTGTTAAACTCATTCGGGATGTGCACGAACGTGGCCAGCCGATTTTGGTCGGCACCACGTCCATTGAAAAAAGTGAAGCGCTCTCAGATTTGCTGAAGAGCGAAGCTATCCCACATCACGTGTTGAACGCCCGTTTCCATGAGATGGAAGCCAAGATTGTGGCGCAGGCAGGTGCGCCGGGTGCCATTACCATTGCCACCAACATGGCTGGCCGCGGCACGGATATTAAGCTCGGCGGCAATGTGGAAATGCTGATCTCCCAAACCTTGGGAGAAATGGAAGATTCCCCAGAGCGTGATGCGGCTGAAAAAGAAATCCGTGATCGCGTTGCGCGAGATCATGATATCGTGCAGCAGGCTGGTGGCCTGTATGTTGTTGGCACGGAACGGCATGAAAGCCGGCGCATTGATAACCAGCTACGCGGTCGTGCTGGCCGCCAAGGTGATCCCGGTAATTCCAAATTCTTTATCTCGCTTCAGGATGACCTGATGCGTATTTTCGGTTCAGACCGCATGAGCGGAATGTTCCAGAAAATGGGCATGAAGGAAGGCGAGGCCATTGTTCATCCATGGTTGAGCAAGGCGCTGGAGCGGGCACAAAGAAAAGTCGAAGCCCGCAACTTCGATATGCGCAAGAACACGCTCAAATATGATGACGTGATGAATGACCAGCGCAAGGAAGTGTATGCCCAGCGCCGTGAGTTTATGGCGACTGAGGATGTCTCTTCCATTGTGACAGAAGCGCAGGAAGATGTTATTGATGCGATGGTAGCGCGCCGTATCCCAGAAAAATCCTTTGCGGAACAATGGGATGTAGCTGGGCTGACGGAAGATGTGCAAAAAACCTTCGGTCTGGATCTGCCGATAGCAGCTTGGGCCAAGGAAGACGGCATGGACGCCGAGGCTGTGGCGGACCGTATCAGCCAAGCTGCCACACAGGCGCAAGCTGCCCGAGCCGCCAATATCGGCCCAGACTTAATGCGCTTTATTGAAAAGCAGATATTGCTGACAACATATGATGCGGTGTGGAAAGAGCATCTGCATGCGCTGGATCAGTTGCGGCAGGGCATTGGCTTGCGTGCTTATGGCCAGAAAGATCCGCTGAACGAATATAAGCACGAAGCTTTCCAGCTATTTACATTCATGTTGGAAGAAATGCGCCAGCGTGTGGTTGGGCTGATGGCGCGGGTGGAAGTAACGCCTCCGCCAGCGGCTGTTGATCCGTTTGCCGATACGGCAGAAATCCATGCTGATCCGGAAGTGCAGGGATACGCCTCGGAACCGGGGCCTGGTCTTTCACCCGGTGCATCGCCGGAAATGGCTACGCCTATCGGTGGTAGCGCCATTATGCCGGATGATCCTTCAAGCTGGGGTGAGACACCTCGTAACGCGCCCTGCCCATGTGGTTCGGGCCAGAAATACAAGCATTGTCACGGGCGGCTTGTCTAAAGCCCGCCCGACACTGTTGCAGACGACAAGGTAAGGAAGATGGCTGGTCATTCCCAGTTTAAGAACATTATGCACCGTAAAGGTGCGCAGGATGCAAAACGCTCTAAGCAGTTTGGTAAGGTTATTCGGGAACTTACGGTGGCAACGCGTTCAGGCTTGCCTGATCCAGCAGCAAACCCGCGCTTGCGTGCAGCTATTTCAGCTGCGCGTGAAGTAAATATGCCTAAAGACACGATCGAACGCGCCATTAAAAAGGCATCTGGTGCCGCAGGTAGTGATGACTATGTGGAAGTGCGCTACGAAGGGTACGGCCCTGCCGGTGTGGCGATTATTGTTGAAGGTCTAACCGACAATCGCAATCGTACGGCATCTGATGTGCGCGCTGCTTTCTCCAAACACGGCGGGTCTATGGGGGAAAGCAATTCTGTTTCCTTCATGTTCCGCCGGTTGGGCGTGATTGCGTATCCGGCGTCTGTAGCTTCTGAAGATGAAATGTTGGAAGCAGCTATTGAGGCTGGCGCAGAAAATGTTGTTTCTACAGAAACATCGCATGAAGTGACGTGTGAAGTAGAATCCTTCTTTGCGGTGAAGGATGCGCTGGAAGCGCGCTTTGGTGAGCCAGAAAGCGCCAAGCTAGATTGGCGCCCGGAAAACACTGTAACGCTGGATGAAGATAAAGCGCGTAGCCTGTTCAAGCTGCTGGATACGCTTGAAGATCATGATGACGTACAGAATGTGTACGCCAATTTTGACCTGCCGGATGATCTGGCCGAAAAACTTTCGGCCTAGAGTATAATGGTACGTCTGCTCGGCATTGATCCCGGCCTGCGATTTACAGGGTGGGGCGTGATTGATGTCGAGGGCAATCGGCTCCGGCATGTTGAAAATGGCATTATTGCAACCAATAGTGCCGATAGCGTGCCAGACCGTTTAAAGGTGCTGCATGACAACCTGCTGATGCTGATAAACAGGTTGGAACCAGCAGAAGCAGCGGTTGAAGAAACTTATGTAAACCGTAATGGTTCGGCCACCCTTAAGCTGGGTTATGCGCGTGGTGTGGCGTTGTTGGTGCCCGCATTGGTAGGGGTAAGTGTGGCGGAATACGGCGCACTTTCTGTTAAAAAATCGGTTGTTGGTACCGGATCAGCAGATAAAAAACAGGTAGAAATGATGGTGCGGCGGCTTTTGCCCGGAGCAGAAATTGTCCGTGCAGATGCTTCGGATGCACTGGCGGTTGCTATCTGCCATGCGCATCATCGTGCCAGTGCACGTCATATTGCAGCCGGGGTAAGAATGGCATGATTGCGTTTTTATGCGGATTGGTCATTCAAGTTGATCTGGGGAGCTGCGTTATAGACGTAAACGGTGTTGGCTATCTTGTTGCTGCATCTACACGCACTTTGGCCGCCTTACCCAATCCTCCAGAAAAAGCACGGCTTCTGATAGAAACCGTTGTGCGCGAAGATGCTATTCTTCTGTACGGTTTTATGGAAAGCGCAGAGCGTGAATGGTTTCGGTTGCTTACAAGTGTACAAGGGGTGGGGGCAAAGGTTGCTCTTGGCATCCTGTCCACCCTTTCACCGGGAGAGTTGGTGGCCGCGTTGATGACATCCGATAAAGCCAGCCTTACGCGTGCACCCGGTGTGGGGGGCAGGTTGGCAGAGCGGATTCTGACAGAACTGCGTGATAAAGCTGGTAAAATGCCGGGTGGTGGGAGCGGTGGTATTACTATTCCGGCCATGGCAACCCCTGCGGGTAGCATAGAAGCAGATGCCCTTATGGCGCTGGCAGGCTTGGGTTTCCGTCGGGCAGAAGCGGCGCCTGTGGTGCGGAAAGTGATGGATACGCACGGGGCTGCCGCCACACTGGATCTGGTGATTCGTGACAGCCTGAAAGATCTTGCCCGATGAGTGCGGAGTTTACGCCTGATCGGGAAATTGATGCAGCACGGCGGGAGGAAGATGTTGGCGAATCCACACTTCGCCCGCAAACTCTGCATGATTTTACAGGCCAGAAGGCCAGTCGGGAAAATCTTTCCATCTTTATCAAGGCCGCCAAACAGCGTGGTGATGCCTTAGATCATGTTCTGCTGCATGGGCCGCCGGGGTTGGGTAAAACAACCTTGGCTCAGATTGTTGCGCGCGAACTGGGGGTGGGTTTTCGGGCCACATCTGGCCCCGTTATCCAGCGTGCGGGTGATCTGGCAGCAATTCTTACCAACCTACAGCCCCGCGATGTGCTGTTTATTGATGAAATCCATCGCCTTCAGCCCGCTATTGAGGAAATTCTCTATCCTGCGATGGAAGATTTCCAGCTTGATCTGATTATTGGTGAGGGCCCGGCTGCGCGGTCTGTCCGTATTGATCTGCCGCCCTTTACGCTTGTGGCAGCTACCACGCGCGCAGGCCTTTTGGCCACGCCATTGCGGGACAGGTTTGGTATTCCCCTTCGGCTGGTTTTTTATACGCCGGAAGAACTGTGTAAAATTGTGGCACGAGGGGCAGAAAAGCTGGATTTTGCCCTTACGCAAGGTGGTGCAATGGAAATTGCCCGTCGTTCACGCGGTACGCCACGTATTGCCGGGCGGTTGTTGCGCCGAGTGCGGGATTTTGCATCTGTAACCGTGCCTGTCGGGGTGCCTGTAGAAACGGAAGTGGCGGATGCGGCTCTCAAGCGGCTAGAGGTTGATGCACTTGGGCTGGATGCCATGGATAGGCGCTATCTGCGCCGGATTGCCGAATATCATCATGGTGGCCCTGTCGGGGTGGAAACGCTGGCGGCAGCTCTGGCCGAATCGCGCGATACATTGGAAGATGTCATTGAACCTTACCTGATCCAGGAAGGTCTTGTTCTGCGTACCACCCGCGGTCGTGTTCTTGGTGAACGCGGCTGGCGGCATCTGGGGCTTACTCCTCCGGCTTCGGCTACGGGGGGCAACCAGCAAATGGATTTTCTTGCAGGCGAGGATGAGGGGGAAGAATGACCACCCACTCCATAGATTTCAGAATCTATTACGAAGATACAGATGCGGGCGGCATTGTTTACCATGCACGGTATCTTGCGTTTGCAGAACGTGCGCGCACCGAAGCGATTCGGAGCTTGGGTATGCCGGCATCCAGTTTGCAGGAAGAATATGGGCTTGTTTTTGTAGTGCGTGATGCCCGTCTTGCCTACAAAATGCCCTTGAAACTGGATGATATTGTAACAGTTACCACCCGCTTGATTGACTTGAGAGCGGCCAGTTGCCGGCTGGATCAGCTTTGCACGCGTGGTGATGATATATGCGCTCAGGTTGAAGTTGGTCTGGCCTGCGTGAAAGTATCAGATGGCCGTCCTGCCCGATTTCCGCCGTTATGGCGTGATTTGTTGCAGAAATTGGCATCAAAGGGATGAAAGCGCCTCTTCTGCTTTTTTGAGGAACCAAGTAAGAAGCAGAGGCGTCGGGCAAAGCATGTGTCTCGACCGAGTCGGAGACAGATCGCCCGTAAGGGGTGCAGAGGCAGGAGGCTTTATTGGATCGTGCGGTTGATGCGGCAAATCTCGGCGTAAATGCGGCGGGAGATTTGTCAGTATGGGCGTTGTTCATGCACGCCTCGCTTGTTGTCAAAATTGTCATGCTTGGGCTGCTGATTTGCAGCGTGATGGTATGGGCAATTATTTTGGACAAGTTTGTCACGTTGCGTCGCATCAATCGTGAAGCCACAGGGTTTGAAGATCGCTTCTGGTCTGGTGGTAGCCTTGATGATCTGTATGAAAGTGATGGCGCCAAGCCTACCAACCCAATGTCTGCCGTATTTGGCGCAGCTATGGGGGAATGGCGGCGCTCAGCCCGTATTCCCGGTGTGGATCTGGTGCGTGGTGGCGTTAAGGAGCGTGTTGACCGCGCTATTGGTATTACCATCACGCGTGAAATGGACCGCCTGCGCCGCTGGGTAATCTTTCTGGCAACGGTTGCACCTGTTGCGCCGTTTGTTGGCCTGTTTGGCACGGTATGGGGAATTATGCATTCCTTCAGCTCCATTGCGGCTGAACACAATACAAACCTCAGCGTTGTGGCCCCTGGCATTTCCGAAGCCCTGTTTGCAACGGCTATTGGCCTGTTAACGGCTATTCCAGCTTATGTGGCGTATAACGTCATCAGCAACAGCATGGATCTTTTCCAGGATCGTCTGGAAGGTTTTGGTACCGAGTTTGCTGCCATTCTTTCTCGCCAGTCCGAAGAGAGGACCTGAGATATGGCAATGCCGTCGGGAGGAAGCGGACGCCGCCGCAGGCGTCCGATGGCCGAAATTAACGTCACTCCCATGGTGGACGTGATGTTGGTGCTGCTGATCATCTTTATGGTGACATCTCCAATGATGACCAGCGGTGTGAATGTTGATCTGCCCAAAACAGATGCGCGCCCGGTTAATTCAGACAGCAAGCCCATTACCGTTTCCATCAAGTCTGATGGCACGCTGTATCTGGGGGACAACCCCGTTACGGCAGATCAGCTTGTGGCCCAGTTGAAGGCTGCCTCCAACAATGATCCATCCCACCGTATTTTTGTACGTGGGGATGCCCATATTGATTACGGGCAGGTCATGCAGGTTATGGGGCAGATTACGGAAGGCGGCTTTACGCATGTGGCTCTGCTGGCGCAGCAACCTGCCAGCAGTGGGCATTAAGCCATCCGATAGGGTGGAGAGGTACGAACAATGCCCATGGCAAGGCCACGCCGGTCTGATCAGATTATACTCCGGCGATCGCTTTATCTGTCAGGGGGCGCGCATGTCGCGCTTCTGCTGGCGCTGCTGATCACTCTTCCGCCGCCCAAGCCGCCGGAAGAGCCCCCACAGCCTACGATTGAAATGCAGTTCGAGCAGTCGGATGCACAGGAAGGCGGCCCTGCCGCCAAGGCAGAAACGGCTGCGGCTGAACCCAAACCGCCTGCGCCGGAAGAAAAGGAAGCTCCGCCAACGCCAGAGCCTCCGAAGGATGTGCCGAATGAGGAGGCCCCGCCGCCACCTCCGCCGCCACAGCCTGTTCCGCCGCCGCCCGTGCCGGAATCTGAAAAGCTGCCAGATGTGCCTCTGCCCCCCAAGGCGGAAGAGCCATCTCCTGAGGTCGTGAAAACACCGCCGTCTCCACCTTCTCCGGTGCAGCCGACGAATAGTGTGGCGCCACCTTCGCCCATTACGCAGCCCACGGATACCCTGCCGGATGCGGCGGTTCCGTCTCATATCACGCAGCCGAACAAGGCGAAGAAGAGCCAGGCAGAGTCTCATTCCCTGCTGGAAACGTTGGATACGTTCCGGTCGGATCAGAAGCAGACGCATGCACCCAAGGCACGCGCTAATCCGGTTGCTGGCGGTTCGCCCAAAGGTGGTGGTTCCCCCGTGGGTAGTAACATTACGGGCAGCCTGAGTGCTGGCCAGCAAAAAGCTATCGGGGCTGCGGTAAGGCGCTGCTACACAGAAGATACTGCCGCCAAAGATTATGCCAGTTTTGTGGCGCATTTGGTGGTTACGGTAGATGGAACGGGTGAAGCCCGCATTGTGCAGTTTGCGCCAGAAACACAGGCCCGTATGAATGCGGATTCTTCGTATCGTGCGCTGGCTGAAAGAGCTCGGGCCGCTGTTCTAAGCCCAACATGTGCCAAGCTGCCAATTCCCAAGGAACTGCTGGGGCAGCCACGGCAACTGAAGTTTGTATTCAGGCCTTGAGCAGGCCTTAGGGAGAAAAACACATGGTGATGAGTACCCGCCCCTTTATTTCCGATCAGGAAGCCGATGTGCTGGTTGGCGCGCTGCGCCGGCGCAGCCTGCTGGGGGCCAGTGTGGCTGCTGGCGGTATTATGGCCATGCCTGTTGGCGCATTTGCGGCTGCCAGCGCCCCAGAAGCTGAAATTACCGTTGATCAGGCCCGCACAGCGCCTATTCCCATCATCATCCCCAATTTTGGCGGTGGCTTGGGCGAGAAAATTGCCGAAGTGCTGACGAATGATCTGAATAATACAGGTTTGTTCAAGGTTATGCCGGGCAGCACAACATCTGGCACGCCAGATTTTGCGACTTCCAAAAGCATGGGCGCACACGCGCAGGTAACGGGTTCCGTTTCTGGTGGTGGTTCCTCTGTGCGGGTGGAAATGCGCTTGTGGGATGTGTTGAGCCATCAGCAGATTCAAGGCACGGCTTATACCACCTCTGCTGCCAACTGGCGGCGAATTGCCCATATTGTTGGCGATGTTATTTACCAGCGAATGTTAGGTGAAAAAGGGTATTTTGATACCCGGATCGCCTTTATTTCCCGTTCTGGCCCACGTGGGCACCAGCGTACGCGTCTGGCCGTTATGGATCAGGACGGTGCAAACGCTCGGATGCTGACAACTGGCAAGTGGCTGACCCTGACACCGCGCTTTAGCCCAGTGAAGGATCAGATTGCCTTCATGTCCTATGCTAACAACCGCCCTCGGGTTTATCTGTTTGATTTGACCAGTGGCCGTCAGCAGATTCTGGGTGAATTTGAAGGTATTTCCTTCGCGCCACGTTTCTCACCAGATGGGCGTTCTGTTGTGCTGTCAGTCACCCGTAATGGCGGGTCTGATCTGTATGTTGTGGATCTGGCCTCTGGCTCGCGCCGTCAGATCACGTCTTCTGGGGCTATTGATACCAGCCCGTGCTTTAGCCCGGATGGATCACAGATCGTATTCAACTCGGATCGTGGTGGCAGCCCGCAGATTTATATCATGCCGGCTTCCGGTGGTGGTGCACGCCGCATTTCTTACGGTCAGGGCACGTATGGGTCTCCAGTGTGGTCTCCGCGTGGGGATCTGATTGCGTTTACCCGTATTGCCGGGGGTATGTTCTCGCTTGGTGTTATGGCCCCGGATGGCACTGGTGAGCGAATCATGACGCAGGGCTTTACGGTGGAAAGCCCAAGCTTCTGCCCTAATGGGCGCGTGCTGGCATATTGCCGCCAGAGCCGTGCAGGTGCAGGTGGTGCGGGCTTTAGTTCTACCATTGGAATGGTGGATATTACGGGCTTTAATGACCGCGTTCTGCCCACGCCAGAAGCGGCGTCAGATCCGGCATGGTCTCCACTAAACGGCTAAAAAACGGCTGTTTGTGAAGAAAACCCCATATCACAAAAATGTGATATGGGGTTTTTGCTGTCCATAATTTGGCCGCAATAAAGGCGTATAAGACCAATAAGCAGAAGTGTGTCTTTTTCGTCTCACTCAGTGTATGGCAGGTATGAGATACAGAGATGCAACTTGACCCACAGAATAAGCTATGGCTTAGGGCAAGTTGGTCTCCAAAATTCGTCGGCTCTTCGAAGGGTTCGGAGAGGAGCAGAAGAAGACGCGGAGATACAAGGTTAAAACTCTTTTCTCCCGAATAGTTCCGCAAGGAACCAATTCTCAGGATCCGACACATGAGACTAAAAGTAGTTGCCGCGCTTGGTATGGTTGCCCTGCTGTCAGCCTGCGCCCACGATAACGCAAACACCGGTGCCTCCAATGGTGCTGCCACCACGCAGCCTACCATCAGCGGCCCCGTTCCCGGCAGTGAAGCTGATCTGGTTGCAAACGTGGGTGACCGCGTTTTCTACGACCTGAACAAAAGCGGCCTGCGCGATGATGCCAAGGACACCCTGCAGAAGCAGGCTGACTGGCTGGCAAAATACCCGCAGGTTAATGTTGAAGTTGCCGGTAACTGCGATGACCGCGGCACCGAAGAATACAACATTGCTCTGGGCCAGCGCCGTGCCAATGCAGCGCGTGATTACCTGGTTGCCAAGGGCGTAGCTTCTTCCCGTATTTCCACCATTTCCTACGGTAAAGATCGTCCGACCGCTCTGGGTGATGATGAAGATGCATGGGCTCAGAACCGTAACGCCATTACCTCTGTTAAATAAGATTTCAGAATTTTCTGAAAGCTGACAGAGCAGAAACAGGCCGGGTGTTAAAGCCCGGCCTGTTTTGTATTGTAAGCACTTGTCTTGCAGAACAAAGTGGTATGATGTTTCTGCCTATATGTTGTGGAAGGGTAAGAACCTGATGAAAATCTGCTTCAAAGCATCGCGGCATGTCCGCACAGGGCTTGTGGCGTTGGCAATGGCAACCGCAATAAGCAGTGTGTGCGTGCCAGTTGCATGGGCGCGGGATACTGCAAACGCAGGCACGAATGATCTGATTGCCCAGTTGCTGGACCGGGTGAGCACGTTAGAGCAGCAGCAGCGCGATATGCGTGGTGAAATTGACCAGCTGACCAATGAACTGCAACAGAAAACAGCGGCCCTTTCCAAGCAGATAGCAGATAATCAGTTTGCAGCTCAGGCAAGTGCTGGCGGCGCAGGCGCTTCTACGGCTGCCGCAGCCTCAACAGATGCAACAGCCAAGGAAATTGCAAAGCCCACCACGCCAGATGGATTGCTTGCCAGCGGGAAGGCCGCTTTGCAGAAAAAAGATTATGCAGAAGCGCAGTCTGATGCTGAATCAGCGCTTAAGAATGCCAAAGGTGCTTTTAAGGTAGATGCACAATTTCTGCTGGCGCAGTCCTTGGCTGGCCAAAAGCAGTATCGTCAGTCTGCCGTGGCATATTATGATGCTTACCGGCAGGCCCCCAAAAGTGGGCGTGCCCCAGATGCGTTGTTAGGCGTTTCGGCTTCCCTTCTGGCATTGGGGGATAAAAAGGCATCGTGTGAAGCGCTTTCCAAGCTGAAAACAGAATTCCCCACACCTTCCACACGTGTTGCACACGCAGCAGAAGTCTATGCCAAACGAGGCGGCTGCGAATAACGGTTAGCGTGGTATCGGGAAAAGTGTCTGCTCCTGTATTTTTTGGGCGTGATGTTTTTTCCGATCAGCCCGTTTCTCCGGTTTGTTTTGCGCAATGTATGGCCCAGTTAGGGCCGTTTTTTCCTGATCAATCCGATTGTCCTCCGGTTGCTATGGCTGTTTCTGGCGGCGGCGATAGCTTATGTCTTGCGTGGTTGGCCTCTTTTTGGCGGAAAAACCTGCTGGCTTTGGTTGTGGATCACGGTTTGCGGCCTGAATCTGGGTTGGAAGCGCATCAGACCCTTGCCCGCCTACAGGCAATGAATATTCCAGCGCAGTTGTTAGTGCTTACAGATCTCAAAAAGGGCTCGGCCATGGCGCACAGAGCCAGAGAGGCCCGTTATGCGCGCCTGATAGCTGCTTGCCAGGAACATGGATGCACAGATCTTTTGCTAGGACATCAGGCGGATGATCTGGCTGAAACAGTCTGGATGCGTCAAAACTCCAGCAGTGGGCCAGAAGGACTGGCCGGTATGGGTTGGATAACTGTGCGGCCGGATATTCGTCTTATTCGTCCCATGCTTGGGTTTTCTCGGCAGGCACTGCGGAATACTTTACGGCAAGCGCATGTTGAATGGGTGGATGATCCCTCCAATCAAGATCAGCGCGCTGAGCGTGTGCGTTTGCGCTACTTGCTGCAAAAAAACGATCAACGTGCGCATTTCTGGCAACTCGGTATGCAATCCGGCCAATTTCGGATGTGCAGGGAACGTGAACGTGCCGCGCAGCTTGCGCAGCATATTGTGATGCGACCAGAAGGATGGGCCATTCTGGGCCCGGAGTTGCCAGATGTTGATGTGCTTGCGGCTCTTATCCGCAGTATTGGTGGGGCTGAATATCCGCCCTCTCAATCTGCTGTGGCGCGCTTGAAAGATATGGCAGCAGAAGCCACGTTAGCTGGAACGCGGCTGATCCGGCATGAACAGCAATGGGCTCTGCTACGTGAAGAAGCTGCAATGGCTTCTGCCGTGCAGGCAGAAAATGGCATAGTATGGGACAACCGGTTTGTGTTGCGCCTTCCTACATCAGTTCAGAAAGAAGGGCTGATGGTTGCAGCGGCAGGGTATGGGCTGGCGCGCAAAATGCGTAATGGGCAGCAAGCAAAGTTTTGTGCTGTGCTTCCTGCATTGTGGCGTGCAGGCAAACGCGTTGCTGTGCCGCATTTGGGCTGGGTAGGGGAAGATGAGCCCGATTTGCATGGGGCAGAATTCATTTTTCGCCCTATGGTTTCGGTTACCAGCAGCAGCGTGTATGGTGCAGTTGCACAAGATTCTTAAAATATGTGCGGCTCGCAGACTAGGAATACGCAGGTGGCCTCCCATTTAATAAAGGGAGAGGTTGCTTTTTTCTGCGGCAGCCGGTCAGATAAAGACTCTTCCGGCATTCTCGCACTAGGTATGGATATACGGGCAAGATGAACAATTTAGGCCGCAATCTGGCGCTGTGGGTCAGCATTATCCTGCTGCTGCTGTTGCTTGTGAACATGTTCCAGCCGGGGAGCACGCAGCACGCTGCACAGCAACTGGCGTATTCGGACTTCATTGCTGATGTGGATACAGGGCATGTTCGGTCTGTTGTGATGCAAAATCACAATATTTCCGGCACGCTGACTGATGGCACGGCTTTTGAAACCTATGCGCCGCTTGATCCTTCCCTTGTCACCCGCATGGTGGGCAAAGGGGTGGAAGTTGTGGCCAAGCCGCTGGAGCAGGAAGGTAGCCCGCTGCTGCGTTACTTCCTAAATTCCTTGCCCATTATTCTGCTGGTGGCTGCATGGCTGTTTATGATGCGGCAGATGCAGGGCGCTGGTGGCCGGGCCATGGGCTTTGGTAAATCCCGCGCCAAAATGCTGACAGAAAAGCATGGTCGCGTCACGTTTGATGATGTAGCCGGGATTGATGAAGCTAAAGGGGAACTTCAGGAAATCGTGGATTTTCTGAAAGACCCACAGAAGTTTACGCGCTTGGGCGGTAAAATTCCCAAAGGCGTGCTGCTTGTGGGGCCGCCGGGCACTGGTAAAACCCTGTTGGCCCGCGCCATTGCAGGTGAAGCCAATGTACCGTTCTTTACCATCTCTGGTTCCGACTTTGTGGAAATGTTCGTAGGTGTTGGTGCATCCCGTGTGCGTGACATGTTCGAACAGGGTAAAAAATCAGCTCCTTGCATTATCTTCATTGATGAAATTGATGCCGTTGGTCGCCATCGTGGTGCAGGTATGGGTGGCGGCAATGATGAGCGCGAGCAGACACTGAACCAGATGCTGGTTGAGATGGATGGTTTTGAAAGCAATGAAGGCGTGATCCTGATTGCCGCCACCAACCGTCCGGATGTGCTTGACCCGGCATTGCTGCGCCCCGGTCGTTTCGACCGTCAGGTTGTAGTGCCAAATCCTGATGTGTCTGGCCGTGAGAAAATTCTGCGTGTGCATATGCGCAAAGTGCCACTGGCATCCGATGTGGACCCACGCATTATTGCACGTGGTACCCCTGGTTTCTCCGGTGCTGATCTTGCCAATCTGGTAAACGAAGCCGCGCTATCTGCTGCACGTCTGGGGCGTCGCACTGTTTCCATGCGTGAGTTTGAAGATGCCAAAGACAAGGTGCTGATGGGTGTTGAACGTCGCTCCCTTGTTATGAGCGATGATGAAAAGCGGCGCACAGCTTACCATGAGGCAGGGCATGCTATTACGGCTGTTCTGGTTCCGGAAAGTGAGCCCATTCATAAGGCAACCATTATCCCGCGTGGTCGTGCGCTGGGTATGGTGATGCGTCTGCCAGAAGATGATCGCCTGTCCATGAGCAAGAAAAACGCATTTGCGCATCTTGTAGTGGCTATGGGTGGCCGTGTTGCGGAGGAAGTTATCTACGGTAAGGATAACGTCTGCAACGGCGCAATGGGTGACATTAAAATGGCAACCCGCGTGGCCCGCAGCATGGTGACCGAATGGGGTATGAGTGACAAGCTGGGCATGATTGCCTACGCAGATGATGATCAGAATGGTGGTTTCTTTGCCGGGGCCTCTCGCAACTTCTCGGAAGAAACAGCCCGTGAGATTGATGAGGAAGTTCGCCGGCTTGTAGATGAAGCCTATGTGCAGGCTCGGAACTATCTGCATGATCATATTGATGAACTGCGCCGTCTGGCAGAAGCCCTGCTGGAATATGAAACCCTCAGCGGTGAAGAAATTCGTCAGATCATGCGGGGGCAGCCTATCGAACGTAAGGAAGAGGAAGAAAGCGGGCCAGTTAACAGGCGTTCTTCTGTGCCTCAGGTTGGTGGGTCAGATGCGCAGGGTTTGGATAAACCGCAAAATGAAAACGGAGGCCCAGCTCCTGTGCCTCAGCCAAGCTAACTTTCTAATAAAGATGTAGAGTGGAAAGAGGCGGCAGAAATGCCGCCTCTTTTTGTTTGGGATAGGCAGATAAGATGACGTATGTACGGCTGGTTGAACCTTTGGGGCTTGTCTATGGCAACATAGCGCAAGCAGCTATCAAGCAGGGTGATGCTTTACCTTTATGCGGTGGCCCTGTGGCATTTACGTATGTGCGTTTGATAGAGGGATATCAGACAATCGGCTTGATGCCTGTGCAGAAAGTGCCGCAGGAATGGGCGCTGGAACTTGAGCGGATAACACGTTCTGTACCATCAGTTGGATTACCAGCAGGTCTCCAGATTATGGGTATCCTGAATATCACGCCAGATAGCTTTAGCGATGGCGGTAAATTGGCAAGCGCTGATGAGGCAATTTTAAAAGCGCATGAAATGGTGCGCGCTGGCGCAACCGTGCTGGACATAGGGGGAGAAAGTACACGGCCCGGTTCAGCTACAGTTACACCAGTAGAAGAATGGAAGCGTATTGGCCCGGTTCTTGTGGCTTTAAAGGCAGAATTGCCAAGCGTGGCTGTTTCTGTAGATACGCGGAATAGTTATGTCATGCAGCAAGCTTTGGCGGCTGGGGCGCATATTATCAATGATGTGACAGCTCTTGTGCATGATGCGGCAGCTTTGCCGCTTCTGGCTGTACAAGATTGTGGTGTTGTGCTGATGCATATGCGCGGCACACCTCAAACCATGGCAGAACATGCCGTGTACGAAGATGTGAGTATAGACGTGGTGCGTGAACTCGCACAACGGATTGAGGTTGCCGTGAAAGGAGGCATTGCACGACATCGGATTATGGTAGATCCGGGGTTTGGTTTTGCAAAAAACTTTGAACAGAATAAGCAATTATTGCGGCATATTCTGCTTCTGACCAATTTGGGCTGCCGGGTTGTATTTGGTGTGTCCCGCAAGCGGATGATTGGAAACCTTACGGGAGAAACTACGCCACATTTGCGTGATGCCGGAACGCAGGCGGCATCTTTTCCTGCTATGGCTTTGGGTAGCACGGTTTTGCGCGTGCATGATGTTAAAGGCATGATGCAGGCTGTAAACGTATGGCGAGAAATATATCAGAGCTAAAAAAGTAAGTTTCCGGGCTGAACAAGGTTTCTTCCAGCCTGAAACCGTTTTAGGAAATAAAAGAAAACCGCAAGAAGGCAGTTCCGTTCTTTATGCAGGATGGGCTTTTTCTGTCTGAGGCGGACAGAATGGAATGAGCAGAATGAAGCGTTTTTTCGGAACAGACGGTATTCGTGGCACTGCTAACGTTGCACCGATGACGGTGGAAATTGCCCAAAAGCTGGGGCAAGCTGCGGGGTTGCATTTTAAGCGGGGGGATCACCGGCATAGCGTTCTGTTGGGGAAGGATACGCGGCTTTCTGGATATATGATCGAAAGCGCCATGGTTTCGGGCTTTTTGTCTGCCGGCATGGATGTCACGCTGGTTGGTCCGCTCCCAACACCTGCGATTGCCATGCTCACGCGCTCTCTTAGAGCAGATCTGGGTGTTATGATTTCTGCCTCTCATAATCCTTTTGGGGATAATGGCATCAAACTGTTTGGCCCAGATGGCTTTAAGCTTTCTGATCAGGATGAAAGCGAAATTGAAGCCCTGATGGAAAAAGACCTTACCGCATATCTGGCAACGCCAGAACATATTGGCCGAGCTTCTCGGCTGAATGATGCTGCTGGTCGGTATATAGAAAGTGCCAAAGCATCCTTCCCGCGTAAATTGCGGCTGGATGGCATGAAGATTGTTATTGATTGTGCCAATGGCTCTGCCTATCGGGTTGCGCCAACCGCATTGTGGGAGCTGGGCGCAGAAGTTATCCGGATAGGTTGTGAACCTAACGGCGTAAACATTAATGAAAAATGTGGTTCAACACATCCTGAAGCCCTATGCGCCGCAGTTGTAAAACATAAGGCGGATTTGGGTATTGCCCTGGATGGAGATGCAGACCGTGTGCTGATTGCAGATGAAACTGGTCGCCTGATTGATGGTGACCAGATTCTCGCTCTGATTGCCCAGTCTTGGGCGCGTGAAGGGCGCTTGGTAGGCAAGGCTGTTGTGGCAACCGTTATGTCCAATATGGGGCTGGAACGGTTTCTTGAAAATCTGGGCTTAAATCTGGAACGTACGGCAGTGGGGGATCGCTACGTTGTAGAACGCATGTTGGAACGACAAGCTAATATAGGCGGTGAACAGTCTGGCCATATGGTGCTGACAGATTTTGCAACAACAGGAGATGGGCTGATTGCCGCCTTGCAGATTCTGGCGGTGCTTGTGCAGGATGGTCGCCCAGCTAGTGAAGTTTGCCGGTTGTTTCAACCGTTTCCCCAAAAGCTAAAAAACGTTCGATACAAAGGTGTCTGCCCGCTTGATGTGGATGAAGTAAAAAGTCGTCAGGCTGATGTAGAGCGCAAATTAGCTGGCCGAGGGCGTTTGGTGCTGCGTAAAAGCGGTACAGAACCTTTGGTACGAGTGATGGCAGAAGCAGAAGACGCAAATCTGGTTGATGAGGTTGTTGATCAGATGTGCGATGTGCTTGAGCAGGTGCGTGTTCCTGCGTAAAATACACTATAGGGAAAGGAGTTTTTGAAAATTCTTTTCCCTAAAATGTTCATGTCAAAATTTGGGGCATGTTTGAACAACCATGCTTCATTTTACACAGCAACAATCGAGCGTCTTTTATTCTTATAAATTACCAAAATACATTATAATTCAAATATATTTTGGTAATTTAGGCACTGTTCTCCGCAACATGCTGAGGGTGGGAAGCATGCCGGGAAGATACTGATTGAGATTGTTCCATGGGTTTGCTGAGTGTAGGCATAGATACACACGCTTTAGGTGCTTGTGGGTCATTCAGAATATAACCTTTGCCCCATACCGTAGAAATAAGATTTCCTACACCTGCAGTCTGAAGTTTTTTGCGAAGTTTGCAGATAAAAACATCTATAATTTTTATATCCGGTTCATCCCGTCCTCCATAAAGATGATTGAGGAAGGTTTCCTTGGTTTGAGCAATGCCTTTGCGCAATACAAGGAGTTCAAGAATGGCAAATTCTTTTCCGGTAAGGTGAACGGGCTGGTTGTTGACCATTACGGCATGACTGTTGAAGTTAACTGTAAGGTTGCCAATGTGGACAATGGGGTGAGCATAGCCGTGAACCCGTCGTAAAATGGCTTGAATGCGCGCTGTAAGTTCAGTTGAATCAAAAGGATCTGTTAGATAATCGTCAGCGCCCACGGTAAAAGCTTTGGTTTTCACCTCAGGATTATTAACTGGTGAGATAACGATAACAGGTGTTGTGAGTTTTAAAGATCGTAACGTGCTGAGAATGTCATACCCATGAATATCAGGGTGTTGCAGGTGAAGAATGGCAAGGCCATAATCATAGTTTCTGAGTAATTCTATAACTTCCTGATCACACTGAACCATATCCACCGAAAAAGAGGCTTTTGTTAATGCCGAAAATATGGCCCGGCTGGAGGTGCAATTATTTTCTAAAAGCAAAATACGCATGGTGGAACCTCATTATGGTTCAGAGAATCAAAATACACTCTATGGTTGCATTTTTTGTTATCACTAAACCTATACGTGTTTCAAAAAGAAACAAACAATATTTCGTTCAGAGCTTCTCTTTAGCGCGTATCAATCATGCATTTTATGCATGGCGAAAGGAACATAATAATGAGTAAAGATTAAGAAAATGATAAAAAATGTTAGATTTTATTCGTGAAATTTCAAGAAAGTTATTTATAAACAATGGAATGTAGAAAATATTTGTTTGCTTAGCTTAAGCTACACTTCTTTGTGATATCGAAACTGACGTAACAAAAAACCTCTCATTGTTGTGATTTACAGCAAATGGCTGGGCAATGAACGGAGAAGAGTAAGATGGCCAGAGAAATGATTCTGCAAGATGAAGATGCAACAATAAAACTGGCCACAAAGCTGGCAGAATATGCGCAAGCAGGGGATGCTATTTTACTTTCTGGGCCGCTAGGGGCTGGGAAAAGCCTTTTTGCACGTGCTTTTTTGCGAGCATTTTGCCAAGAGCCTAACCTAGAGGTGCCAAGTCCGACCTATACTTTAGTGCAATCTTACGAATCTCCTTTATGCATTGTGTCTCATTTTGACCTCTGGAGATTGGGTGACCCAGATGAGCTTGAGGAGCTCGGATGGGATGAGGCACGAGAAGGTGTGGTGCTGGTTGAATGGCCCCAAAAACTGGAAGACTTGTTGCCTGAAGATGCCTTGAATCTTGAAATACATGTTCTGGCTGACGGGCAGCGCCAAGCCAGATTATCAGGATGGGAAGAAAGATTGAAAAAGATAGATATGGCTGGCTATGGGATTGGCGCATGAAACTTGCAACAATTCCCGCACACCTTCCTTTCCTTGATCAACTCGCCATACGTTGGATCGAATCTGCAAATCATGATGTAGAAGCTATAGGTGAAGGCATTATTGTATTGCCCGGCAGACGTGCTGCACGTGCATTAACAGAAGCTTTTTTGCGCCATATGGATGGGCAGAGTGTATTGCTGCCACGCATTGTGCCTATCGGTGCGCTGGATGAAGCTGAACTGGGATTGTCCGCTGGCATAGGCGGTGAGCTGGCATTGGACTTGCCCCCGGCTGTTGCCAGTATGACAAGGTTAGCTGTATTGGCTCGGCTGGTTTTGCAGGCAGATAAAGCATTTGGCACACGGCCAACACTGGATCAGGCATGGCCTTTGGCAAAAGCTCTGGCAGATTTAATGGATGAAGCCGAGTGGTCTGGCGTTAATCTGGCAGAACGTTTACCAGAAGCTGTGCAAGAAAACTTTGCAGAACATTGGCAAATTATTTTAAGATTTCTAAAAATTGTAACACAGGCATGGCCAGAATGGCTAAGGGAAAACGGGGTTATGAACCCTGTGGCCAGACAGGTTGCATTGCTTGAAGCACAGGCAGATTTATGGCGTAAACTCGCGCAACAGGGTGATAGTACACCTATATGGGCGGCCGGGTTTACACATGTTATGCAGCCTACAGTAAAGGTGTTGCAAGCCGTTCTGGAATGTCCTGCAGGTAAGGTTGTATTGCCTGGATTGGATATGATGATGGCAGAGGAAACCTTTCTTTCTTTGCCAGATAGTCACCCTCAGGCTGGGTTAAGTGCTTTACTAAAAAATTTAGAAATCACACGAAATAAAGTTCAAGTTTGGGAAGGCACAGGAAAAGGAGCAGAACGAGCTGCCATTCTTGCGCGCGTTCTTCTTCCGGCTGAAGCTTTGGATGATTGGTCTCATCCGGGTGGTGCTGAGTTAGAAAATGTTTACAGGCTAGATGCAGCAGATCAGCAGGAAGAAGCTGTTGCAATCAGCATGATCATGCGTGAGGCGATCGAAAAACCAATGCATCGCGTCGCCCTTGTAACGCCAGATAGAGTATTGGCTGCACGTGTGGCAACGGAACTGGCACGCTGGGGTGTGCTGGCGGATGACAGTGCAGGCTCATCCTTGGTGGATACACCTGCGGCTGTTTTATTACGTCTTGTTGCTCAAATGGTGGATAGCAGATTTTCGCCAGTTTCTCTTTTGAGTGTTTTAAAACATCCTTTGGTTGCATGTGGTTTTTCATCAGGTGTCTGCCGTGCAACAGCACGCCTTTTGGAACGTGCTATTTTGCGTGGTCCAGCACCTCCACCTGGGTTTGCAGCTTTATGTCGGGTTGTGAATAATGCTTTAGAAAACCTGAATGAAAGAGCAAAAGCCAAGCTGGAAGGCGGTGTTACGGCGGATAGGCCTTTTGGTCCGGTAGCATTGTCTGTTTTCATGCAGCGTTTAGCTTTTTGTCTGGAGCCGGTTCTTGGGTGGGAGCTGGATGCGGTAGAGGCAAGCGTGCAGACAGCGCAAGATTTAGAGCAGCATTGCGCGCCTGTGCCAGACTTACTTGCTGCATTAATTGCAACAGTAGAGCGTTTGGTTGCAACTGATGAAGAAAGCGCATCAGAGCGTTTATGGCGTGGTGAAGAAGGCAATATGCTTGCCAGCCAGTTAACAGAGTTGATGTTAGCATCAGAGGTTTTACCGCCTCAACCGCCTGTTGTTTTGGATGGCTTGTTAACAGCAGTTCTTGCTCCTGAACGCGTTGCTATGCGCCGAGGTGGAGACCCCAAATCTTTACATCCACGTGTTTTAATCTGGGGTTTGTTTGAATCACGCTTGCAAACAGCAGAAACAGTTATTCTGGGCGGGCTTTCTGAAGGTGTGTGGCCGCCCGTAGTAGATGCTGGCCCATGGATGAGCCGGCCTATGCGGCAAAGAATGGGGCTTCCATCTCCAGAGCAGGCAGTAGGGCAGGCCGCGCACGATTTTTTTGCAAGCGCAGCCGCCGCAGATACAGTTATTCTTTCCAGCGCACGGCGGAGAGAAGGTGCACCTGTTGTTCCGGCCAGATGGCTTACGCGGCTTGATGCTTTTTTGGCTGGCCGTAATGGGTATATTCCTAATCACCCTGCTTTAGTTTGGTTGAATAAGTTGGATCAGCCATTAGGGCCAGCAACACCTGTTGCACCACCGCAGCCCATGCCCCCCGTTGCATTGCGGCCACGTCGTTTGAGTGTGACAGAAATAGAAACTTGGATAAGAGATCCTTACGCTATTTACGCAAAACACGTTTTGCGCCTTGAAGTCTTGCCAGAGTTGGAAGAAGCAGCCGATGCATCTGACTATGGTATGATTGTGCATAAGGCGTTGGAGCGCTGGGTAAAAGCTTATGGTGTGGCATGGCCAGAGAATGCAGAAAAGAAATTATGCGATTTATTTTCTGCAAGTTTACAGGAACATGTTTTGCGCCCAGCATTGCGTGCATGGTGGGCGCCCAGATTAACACGTATTGCCCGATGGGTGGTGCAGGCTGAAGAAAAACGACGTAGTGAACACGGTGTGCCGCGCGCTATTCTGACAGAAATTCGTGGGCGTGTGAGCATTATGGATGCTCCAGGCGGTAAGTTTGATATTGTTGGTCGGGCAGACCGTATAGAATTGAATGCTGATGGGCATGTGATTGTGCAGGATTATAAAACGGGCACATTACCCTCTGCCAAAGATGTTTGGGCCGGTTGGAGCCCGCAGCTTCCGCTTGAGGCCGCTATGATTATTCGAGGTGGTTTTAAAGAGGTTCCCGAACATTCAAGAGAAATATCAGATCTTATTTATTGGCGCCTAACGGGTGGCGCTGATCCGGGAGAAGAGGTGGTTGTGAAAACCCGTGAAGCACTCAGCCTTACCGATCTGGCCGAACAAACTTGGGAAAATTTGCTATTGCGGGTGGCTGCATACGATCAACCAGATCAACCTTACCTTTCTCATCCCCATCCGGGCAGAGAGCCGCGCTTTGCCGATTATGCACGTCTGGCGCGTGTGCCTGAGTGGAATTCAGCCCGTAAGGAGGATGAGGAATGAGCATATCTGCACAGAAAGCTTTACAAAAAGCTATTTCTCAGGCGAACGCGCAGCAAGCTCTGGCCTCGGATCCTTCGGCTTCGGTTTTTGTTTCAGCTTCTGCGGGAAGTGGTAAAACAAAACTGCTGATTGACCGCCTTTTGCGCTTGATGCTGCCGCGTTTGGCAGAAGATGGTTCTATCCAGCCCGGAAGTTCACCTGCCCGTATTTTGTGCTTAACCTTTACGAAGGCAGCCGCAGCGGAAATGTCCATTCGTCTGCAAAAGCGTCTTGGCCGTTGGGTAACATTGTTGGATGAGGAATTAGATAAAGAGTTGGCAGGGTTGTACGTTCCTTGCACAGATGAAACACGCAGGCGTGCGCGTGCATTATTTGCAGAGGTACTTGATCTTCCTGGGGGTATGCGCATTGGAACAATCCATGCGTTTTGCCAATCTCTGTTGCGGCGCTTCCCTCTGGAAGCTTCCATGAATCCGCATTTTACAGTTATGGAAGAAACAGATGCATCCCTGGCTTTGCAATCGTGCGTAGAAGCTATTTTAGGGCAGCAAAAAGAAGGTGTTATCTCTCCACTGGCAGGTCAGATCTCTCTTGGAGATTTTATTTTTATTGCCGGGGTTTTAAGAAAAGATGAGAGATCAGCATCTTTGCTAAAACTCATTGTAGAAGCCCCTCATAAGGCTGAGGCTATATTATGCCAGATTCTAGGATTATCACCTGATATATTACATGGCAGCACCTCTGAATTTCTTAAAAAATTATGCTCTGATTTTCCAGAAGAACAGAATTTAAGAGAGGGGTTCCAGATTCTTTCTAAGGAGGGGTCGGAAGCAATTAAAAGAAATGCTTTTTCTCTTTTAGATTGGCTTGCCTTGCCTGCCTCTGAGCGGGCAATGCAATGGTCTGTGTGGCGAAGCGGTTTTCTTACAAAAGATGGAAAGCTACGTTCTACCGGTTTAATTTCTAAAAAACTTTCTGAAAAATATTCTGATATTGCGCTCTATATTCAAAAAGAGGGTGAGCGTATATCCAGAGTGGAAGAGCAACTGCGTGCACGAAAATTGGCAGAAATGGGAAGCGCATTGCTTAAAATGGCAGCAGATGTTTCTAGCCTTTATACAACGCAAAAAGCACGACATGGTCAAATTGAGTATGATGATCTTATTCAACGTGCATTGGGACTTTTGCGAGAGCCTGGCGCCGCTTGGGTCATGTATAAGTTGGATGGAGGTATAGACCATTTGTTGCTGGATGAGGTGCAGGATACCTCTCCTGAACAATGGCGTATAGCGGGCGATCTTACAGAAGAATTTTTTGCTGGCCTTGGTGGACGAAGTGAAGAGGAACCGCCACGGACTATTTTTGCCGTGGGGGATTATAAACAGTCCATTTACGGGTTTCAGGGTGCAGATCCAGATTCTTTTCGAGAATGGCGTCAGAAGTTCAAAAAGCGTGTTCAGGATGCGCATTTATTGTGGCGTGAACCAGACCTCACAGTTTCCTTTAGATCAACTGCGCCCGTTCTTAAACTGGTTGATGCAGTTTTTGCAGAATCTGATGCAGCCAAAGGGGTTGTTGAAGAACCTGGGCAAATTATGGAGCATATTACGGCACGCCCTGGCGAAGGGGGGCGTGTAGAGTTATGGCCATTGGTTGAAACTGAAGATGAAGAAGATAGTATTAGCCCGTGGGAACCAGCACAAGGAAATGCCACACGGCAGAACTCACGCCAAAAATTGGCAGATGCTGTGGCAGGGTATATCTTCCGGCAGTTAAATAAAAAATCTTTATCTGGGAAAAATCCTTTAACAGCAGGAGATGTTCTGGTTCTTGTGCCGCGTCGCTCTCCCTTTGTGGGGATGTTGGTGCGTGCGTTGAAAGGCCATAATATTCCAGTGGTTACGCTTGTGCGTACGGGATTGGCCGAGCATCTTGCTGTGCAGGATATGCTTTCATTATGTGCAGCACTTTTGTTGCCGCAAGATGATTTAACATTAGCGTGTGTGCTTACATCTCCGCTCGGTGGTGTATCGGATGATAGTTTGATGGCTTTGGCTACGGGGCGTGAAAAAGGAGAACCGTTATGGTCAGCACTTCGAGAGCACCACACAGAACAATCAGATTGGAAACAAGCGTGGAATTTTCTGAATGGTTTGTTCAGGAAGGTAGATTATCTTACGCCTTATGAGCTTCTTTCTGCTGCACTGGGGCCGGGTGGAGCACGTGCACGGTTTCTTGCACGATTGGGTCCGGAAGCAGCAGAACCAATTGATGAATTACTTTCTGCAGCAATAAGATATCAGGATCAGCATCCGCCTTCTTTACAAGGTTTTCTGCATTGGATGCGTCATTCAGAAGAAACCGTGAAGCGGGAAGCTGAAGCTGGGGGAGATTCTGTAAGAATCATGACAGCCCATGGTTCTAAGGGGTTGCAGGCTCGTTTGGTGATTTTGCCGGATACAGTTGGCCTTCCGCGTTTTGAGGACAGATTGTTTTGGGCGCATGATAAAACACAAAATGTAGATGTGCCTTTGTATGTGCCGCGTAATGCTTTGTCTGTCGGTTTAACGAGAAGCCTTAAGGACGTTATGCGGGGCCGTGTGGTGGAGGAATATAATCGACTGCTTTACGTGGCACTTACACGTGCAGCGGATCGGTTGGTTGTGTGTGGATGGAAGCCGGGGCGCAATGTGCCCGCAGAAAGTTGGTACGAAAGATGCCGGGTTGGTTTTGAAAAAGCAGGTGCAACAGAAGTAGATTTTCAGGAAGGAGGATGGTCTGGCCCGATGCTACTTCTAGAAGAAACGCCGCAGGAACAGCCTCATCCCCAAAAGTCCCGCCCGAGTTCTGTTGAGAACCGTATGAACGTAACTTCGTTGCCATTGTGGATGGGAACTGCTCCGTTATGGAAACCTATTTTACCAGAAGCTGAAAGCCCACTAGCGCGGCCATTGGCGCCAAGTAAACCAGATGATACCATGCTTGGGCCGTTACCACCTGTGCGTTCGCCACTGGATATTGCTGCTGTTACACCCGCCAAAGCGCGTGAGGCAGCTTTTCGGCGTGGTAATCTGGTACATTCTTTGTTGCAGTTTTTGCCAAATTGCTCGGTAGAACAGCAACCTGCTATGGCGCATCAGTGGTTAGCACGGCCAGCAAGTGGTTTGTCATCGCATGAAGCCACCGTGCTTGCACAACAGGTTATTGCGGTTTTGAGGCTGCCGGAACTGGCTGAGCTGTTTGATCCTACTGCACGGGCGGAGCAGCGCTTGGCCGGTGTGGCTGGCGGGCAGGTTATTGTGGGGCAGGTGGATCGTTTGCGTGTGCTGCCAAACAAAGTGTTGGTGTGTGATTTTAAAACTGGCCGCCATGCTCCCCGTAGGGTGCAGGATACACCTGTTCTATATCTCCGACAGATGGCGGCTTATCGTGCCCTTCTGCAGGGCATATGGCCAGATCGGCCAGTGGTTTGCGTTTTGGTTTGGACAGAAATGCCACGTGCAGATGTTCTGCCAGATGCGGTGTTGGATAAACACGCCCCCGGCATTTTGCCTGCGGCTGTATCTTGACCACAGCAAGCGCAACCTTAAGTGTTAGAAAGAGTTGGGTAGGAAGCCGTTTCAACTTGTTACCCTGTATTGGTAAAGGCAGTTCACGGCATGCAGGCGCGTGCCGGAGATTTTAAGGAACCAGAAAATGAGTGAACACACGCTTGCTGTCAGCGATTCCAGCTTTGATAAAGATGTTCTCAAGGCATCTGGCCTTGTGCTGGTAGATTTCTGGGCAGAATGGTGCGGTCCGTGCAAGATGATTGGCCCAGCACTGGAAGAAATTGGCAAGGAACTTGCCGGTAAGGTGACTGTCGCCAAGGTAAATATTGATGACAATCCAGAAACCCCCAATGCGTATCAGGTGCGTAGCATTCCTACCCTTATGCTGGTGCGTGATGGTAAGGTTGTAGATAAAAAAGTGGGTGCCTTGCCCAAAAGCCAGTTGAAGGCATGGGTGGAAGGCGCTCTGTAATTAGAGCCTCAGTTATGGCCTGAAGCTTGGGGGTGAATTACAAGCTTCAGGCTTAGTTTCCGCAGGGGCATATAGCCTGTAAGTTCTCATAAAACTTGGCAGATAGCTTCAGCCAGCGTAATGCAACGCGTGCTGGGCCATATTATATTTGTCCCTGCAATTTGTATTGTGCAGTCACAGGGTTCAAAATGAGCTGGATCACCGAATATGTTCGTCCCAAAATTCGCGGCCTGCTGCGTCGGGATGTGCCGGATAATCTGTGGACGACCTGTGACTCATGCAGCCAGATGATTCTGACCAAAGAGCTGCACAAGGCATTGAATGTGTGCCCCCATTGTGGGCACCATATGCGTGCACCGGTTATGGACCGTCTGAAATGGACATTTGATAACGGGGACTTCACCCGTATCGAACTGCCATCTGCTCCGGTTGATCCGCTTGGGTTCCGCGATCAAAAAAAATATACAGATCGTCTTAAAGATGCGCGCGCAAAAAGCCATCTGGATGAATCGCTTATTGTGGCCCACGGCACCATTGGTGGCCATCAGGCTGTTGTAGGTGTGATGGCGTTTGAATTTATGGCAGGCACCATGGGGGCTGCGTTTGGTGAGCGCTTTGTGGCCGCTGCACGCTTGGCTATTCTGCAAAAAGCCCCTCTGGTTATATTTACGGCTTCTGGCGGCGCACGTATGCAGGAAGGCGTTATCAGCCTAATGCAGATGCCACGCACCACCGTAGCCGTTGAAATGCTTAAAGAAGCCGGGTTGCCTTATATTGTGGTGCTGACCAATCCAACCACAGGTGGGGTTACGGCTTCCTTTGCCATGTTGGGCGATGTGCAGATGGCCGAACCCAATGCGCTAATCGGTTTTGCTGGCCCTCGCGTTATTCAGGATACAGTGCGCGAAAAGCTGCCAGAAGGTTTTCAGCGGTCTGAATACCTGTTGGATCACGGTATGTTGGACATGGTGGTGCCGCGTAAGGATGTGCCCGCAACATTGGCCCGCGTGATCGGGCTGCTGATGCATGCACCGGCTGATGTAAAAGCACCGCCGCCGCGCCCAGAAGCACCGGCTCCCGCCGCCGCAGAGTAATTTTTCCATGACAAAAGTAGCAGCCTCTGGCCCAACAGCAGAATTTACGGGCCGGACTGGCGCGGTGTTGGAGCGGTTGAATAACCTATATCCAGCCCTGATTGATCTTTCCCTTGGGCGGTTAGAGGCGCTGCTAGCAAAGCTGGGGCACCCGGAAGAAAAGCTGCCCCCCGTTATCCATGTTGCAGGCACAAACGGGAAGGGCAGCACATGCGCAACTCTGCGTGCGATTGGTGAGGCCGCAGGCTGGCGTGTGCATGTGATGACATCCCCACATCTGGTGGATGTTACAGAACGGTTTCGTATTGCTGGTAAACTTGTTAGCGAATCGGAACTGGTTGCCACGCTGGAAGAAATCGAGCGAGTGAATGCTGGTGCGCCCATTACCGTATTTGAAGTTCTGACAGCGGCTGGCTTTCTGCTTTTTTCTCGCCATCCGGCAGATCTGGCTATTATCGAAGTGGGGCTTGGTGGCCGGTGTGATGCCACCAATGTGCTGCGTAAACCTGTGGCATGTATTGTTACCTCCGTCTCGCGCGATCACGAGGCATTTTTGGGGGACACGCTGGAAGCTATTGCCGGAGAAAAAGCCGGTATTTTCAAGCCGGGTGTGCCTGCTGTAACGGGCAAGCAGCCAGAGGCGGTTATGAAAGTTCTGCAAGCGGAGACCGAAAAGGTAGGGGCTCCGCTTTATCGTCGTGGGGCTGAATGGTCAGTTTTTTCGCAAAACGGTGCGGAGTCGGGCACAGCTAGGCTGACATTTACAGACAGGGCCGGAGAACTCACATTGCCTCAGCCAGCGTTGGTTGGGCCGTGGCAGGTTGAAAATGTGGGGCTTGCTGTAGAGGCATTGCGCGTTTCTGGCCTGCATGTGCCGGAGCAGGCGTGGCAGGGCATTGGCCGTGTAAACTGGCCTGCACGCATGCAACAGCTTCATGGCGCATTGGCTTCTCATCTGCCTAAGGGCTGGGAACTCTGGTTGGATGGTGGCCATAATCCCGGTGCAGGCAATGCTTTGGCGCAGGAACTGGCGCACTGGAAAGATCAGCCCCTGCATGTGCTGGTGGGCATGAAACAGACCAAAGATGCAACAGGGTTTTTGCACCCTGTATTGCCATTTGCATCTAGCGTGTGGGCTATTTGTGAGCCTCAGCAGCATTTGGCATTGCCGGTGGAAGCTATTGTGGAAGCTTCTGGCGGAAAGGCTCAGGTTGGGCCAACGCTGGTTGAGGCGTTGGATGCGCTGGTTGCCCAGAATCCACAGCCACATGCAAGAGTGCTGATTTGTGGCAGCCTATATCTGGCAGGTGTAGCCCTTAAGCAGGATGGATGGGTGGCCGCGTAAATCGGCCGCCTGCCACTAAACGCCAAGTTTTCAATGGGGAAGGAAAAATGGTGCCCCCAGTAGGATTTGAACCCACGACCTACCGCTTACAAGGCGGTTGCTCTACCACTGAGCTATAAGGGCACTCATGCGTCTTGCGCAGGGGCAGAATTAAGCTGAAACTACCCCCTGTCGTCAAGACCTGTTTTTACGTTGATGGAAGGTTTTTTGAGGCGGCAGGATATTGCATCCAAACCGCTGCTGGCGCATCTAGGCTGCATGCCGCACTCTCATCTTCCTCCTCATCCAGTTCTATCCCTGCACGATAGCCAAAGCCGTGCCACGGTGCCGTTTACGCCTATCGATCCGGCACACGTAAAAGTCTATTATTGTGGACCAACAGTGTATGACTTGGCCCATATCGGCAATTTGCGGGCTATGTTGACGGCAGATGTGCTGGTGCGTTTGCTACGATATGTTTACCCGCGTGTGACATTTGTGCGGAACATCACGGATGTTGATGACAAAATTACCGCCCGTGCCCGTGCGAATGGGGAGGATATTGGTTCTCTTACCCAGCGCACGACAGAAGAATTCCATCAAGATTTAGCATCCATGAATGTGCTGCCGCCGGATATAGAGCCGCGCGCCACACATAATATTGGTGAAATGCAGGCCATGATTGCGCGGTTAATTAAAAACGGCCACGCGTATGAGGCCGAAGGACACGTGCTGTTTTCGGTCAGCTCCTTTCCATCCTACGGCGCACTTTCTGGCCGCAACCCGGAAGATCTTGAAGCTGGCGCACGTGTAGAGGTGGCTCCCTACAAAAAAGCACCGGGTGATTTTGTGCTGTGGAAACCATCGGATGCAGACCAGCCAGGGTGGGATAGCCCTTGGGGCCGTGGGCGGCCGGGGTGGCATATTGAATGCTCGGCTATGTCTCATCGCTATTTGGGGGATAGCTTTGATATTCATGGTGGCGGATCAGACCTTCTGTTCCCGCACCATGAAAACGAACGTGCCCAGAGCCTGTGTTGCTTCCCACATGGCAAGTTTGCCAATTATTGGGTGCACAATGCCATGCTGCTGGTTGAGGGTGAGAAAATGTCCAAGTCTTTGGGCAATTTTCTGACCATTCGGGATGTGCTGGCCCAAGCCCCGGCAGAAGCTCTGCGGTTGCTGCTGTTGGGGGCGCATTATCGCTCTACGCTCAATTATACGCAGGCCGGTTTGCAGGAAGCGCGTAAAACGCTGGATCGGTTCTACCGTGCGCTTGCTGCGGGGCCGGTGCCAAAAACAGATGTGCCAGAGGGCGTTTTGCAAGCTCTGGCAGATGATCTTAATACACCCAAGGCTATTGCGGAGCTGCACGCTCTTGCAGCGCAAACTTTGGCAGGAGACAGGCAAGCCGCAGGCGCGCTTAAAGCGGGTGCAGGCATGCTGGGGCTTTTACAGGGTGACCCGGAGCAGTGGTTTAAAGGTGATGCATCTGATGAAGACGCCGCGATTGAAGCCCTGATCAACGAACGTCTGGCGGCTCGCAAAGCGCGGGATTTTGCAAAGGCCGATGCGCTACGTGATCAGCTTCAGGCTCAGGGCATTGTGCTGGAAGATACCAAAGACGGCACAAGCTGGAGGCGCGCATGACCGGGCGGGACGGAGGCGCACCTCTGGAGCCAATAGGCAATACGCCAGTTGTTATTTTGGTGCGTCCGCAGATGGCGGAAAATATTGGCACCACAGCGCGCGCCATGGCCAATGGGGGCCTTTTCCATTTGCGGCTTGTCAGCCCAAGGGATGGATGGCCGCAAGAGCGCGCATGGCGTGCTTCCTCCGGGGCAGATCGGATTCTGGAAGCTGCAACGGTGCATGAGAGTGTGGATGATGCCGTGGCAGACTTGCACCATGTGTATGCAACGTGCCCACGGCCTCGGCATATCATCAAGCCAGTTTTAACGGCCCGTGGTGGTGCAGCGGAATTGCGTGCGGCAACAGGGCGCGGGTTAAAAGTTGGCCTGATGTTTGGCCCCGAACGTGCTGGCCTTGATAATGAAGATATGGCGCGGGCAGATGCACTGATTCGCTATCCGCTTAATCCGGCTTTCATGTCGCTTAATCTGGCGCAGGCCGTCATGATCATGGCTTATGAATGGTGGATGGCAGAGGATCAGACCCCCCCGCATGAACTCATGACGAATGAGACCCATGTGGCCACCAAAGGGGAGTTGGAAAACTTTCTGCAACATCTGGAGCGTGAGCTAGATAGCTGCGGTTTTCTGCGTAATGAGCAGAAACGGCCCGGTATGGTGCGGAACCTACGCCACTTTTTTACACGCGGTGAGGTAACAGAGCAGGAACTGCGCACGTTGCATGGTGTTGTACGAGAGCTGGCACACCCGCGCCGAAAAGACTGATATTTTTTAAGGAAATATATCTGCTGCCAGTCCATAAAAATGGCTGGCAGCAGTAAAGCGGTTTTTAGTCCGCCGCCAAAGGCATATTATGGTGCGCCATGGCCTTGGTTACGTGGTCTTCCACCGCGTTGGTAATCTTATCTACCTGTTTGGCAAAGATATGATCCGCTTCGGGGAAAACGCGGTAATCAACTGTTACACCTTTTTGGGTGTTCAGCTTATCCACCAGTTTATGAATGGCAGGTTCTGGGGCCATATCATCCTTGCCGCCAGCAATCATCAGGCCACCGCAGGGGCATGGTGCCAGAAAGCCGAAATCATAATGCGCGGCAGGTGGCGCAATGCTGATCCAACCAGTAATTTCTGGGCGGCGCATCAGCAATTGCATGCCAACAAAAGCACCAAAAGAATAACCTGCAATCCACAGACCACTGGCGTTGGGGTTAACCATCTGCATCCAGTCCAGCGCTGCGGCGGCATCTGAAATTTCGCCAATACCGCCATCAAACCGCCCCTGAGAACGGCCAACCCCGCGCGAATTGTAACGCATGACGGAAAAGCCCATCTTTTCGAACGTGCGATACAGCGCATAGGTAATGCGGTTGTTCATGGTGCCGCCGTGCAGCGGGTGGGGGTGCAGCACGAGGGCAAGCGGGGCGTTGGGCTCGTTTGAATGGTGATAGCGCCCTTCAAGACGACCATCAGGGCCGGCAAACATAACCTCTGGCATTCGGGTTCCGCTTGATCATGGAAAACGTCCGTGGGCATGACGTTTCCGGGTTCTGTAAACAGGTCTGGCTAAAAACGATGCCACGTTCCTAATCAGGCCATGCGGGGCAGAAGCCACGCAGTTAAATGTTCAACACACCTTTCCTTTCCGTTTGTGGGGAGGAAATGGAAAGGAAAGGTTCTTTAGGTATATGGTGTCTCTGATGTGTAGAGAAAATAGCAGAAGGTGTTTTCTGCCGTTGACCTTGGAGAAGACACAGGCATAATCATGCACCAAGATTCCGTGGAGATCGTAATGCGTGGGGGAAGGTTTTTCTCCCAGCGTGATTAGGCATGCTGCACCTCGTGGTGTTGACCATGCGGCTTTCTATAGCGGCTGTGCGACCAAGATTTCCACATAAATCGTTATAATGGCTGTTTTTCGCCCTTTTGGGTATGGCATGTCTGTGTGGCAGGCGATCTGATTTGGGGCATCATGACAAGCAGAACAGAAAAAAACAGCAGTGGTTCAGATGTGGTTTATCTGGACGCTAATGCAACAGAGCCTTTGCGCCCCCAAGCGCGTGAAGCCTTGCTGGAAGCTGCTGATTTAACAGGGAATCCATCTTCCGTGCATCGGGCTGGCCGTAAGGCTCGCGCTTTGTTGGAACAAGCCCGTAATACGGTTGCACGTTATCTGGATGTAGCGCCGCTGAACTGTATTTTCACATCAGGAGGTACAGAAGCGAATGTGCTGGCTATGAGGGGACTCGGCCAAGGCCGCAGGTTCCTGATAGGGCGCACGGAGCATGATGCTGTTCGCAAGGGTGCACCAGAAGATGCACACGTGGCGTGGTTGGATGTGGATGCCAATGGTCAGGTACGGTTAGATAAGCTGGAACAAGCGCTGGCGCAGGATGAAACACCTGCTTTTGTATGTTTGATGCTGGCGAATAATGAAACAGGCGTGCTGCACCCAATTGATGATGTGGTTTTGCTGTGCCGGAAGTACGGGGCGCATTTGCATGTAGATGCGGTGCAGGCAGCCGGGCGCTTGCCATTATCTGTTGAGAAAAGCGGAATCGATAGCCTTGCGTGCTCAGGCCACAAAATGGGTGGACCAAAAGGTGCGGGGGCCTTGTTGTTGCGTGGGCCAGCCCCGGCACGTGTGCTGCCAATATTTGAGGGCGGAGGGCAGGAGCAGGGTCGTCGTGGCGGCACGCCTCCGCTACCGGCTATTGCGGGCCTGGCCGCAGCCTTAGGTGCGGCGCTGGAGCAGCCGCGAGATCTAGCCCCGTTGCGGAATAGTATTGAGCAGGCGGCCATGGCCGCAGGCGCCAAAATATTTGGGGCAGATGTGCCGCGCCTGAACAATACTGTTTCTTTGGCATTGCCGGGCAGGCGGGCGCAGGCGCAACTGATGCGCCTAGATCTGGATGGTATTTGTGTTTCGGCTGGCTCGGCCTGTTCTTCGGGTAAAGTAGCGTTTTCACACGTGTTGGAAGCTATGGGGGCGGATGACTTGGCCGGGCAGGCCTTACGCGTTTCTTTGCCGTGGAATGTGACAGAGCAAGATGTTGCCCGCTTCATCGAATCTTATACCCGTATGGCGCAAAGCCCGGCAGCTATTGGGCTCATGGATTCTCTGGTGTAATTTCGATCATGGCATCTTCTATTTATTTTGATCATGCAGCCACCACACCGTGTGATCCGCGGGTGCGCCAAGTGCTGCTGGATGTTCTGGACCATGAAAATGGTAACCCACACAGTACAACGCACGAAGCGGGTATGCGTGCGGCAGACAGAGTAGCACATGCGCGTAACCAAGTTGCCAGCTTGATAGGGGCTGATGCCAAGGAAATCATTTTTACATCGGGTGCTACAGAAGCCAATAATCTGGCCATTAAAGGGGCTGTACGCCATCTGGCTGCACAGGGTAGCCCGCGTAAGCGTGTTATAACTGTCGCAACAGAGCACAAATGTGTTTTGGAAAGCGTACGAGATCTGGCGCAGGAAGGGTTTGAACCTGTTGTGCTGCCAGTAGATGCTAACGGCCTGCTTGATCCATCTGTGCTACAAGAGGCGCTAAAAGTGCCCACAGCACTTGTTTCCATTATGGCGGCGAATAATGAAACAGGCGTGCTGCAAGACATGCCGGTTCTTAGCGCTTTAGTGAATGAAGCAGGAGCTTTACTGCATTCTGATCTGGCGCAAGCCGCGGGGAAAATTCCTGTAGATGTGCGGGCATGGGGTTTGGCTTTGGCTTCTGTTTCCAGCCACAAACTGTATGGCCCAAAAGGTGCTGGAGCATTGTTTGTGCGGCGTCGGCCACGTGTCCGTCTGGTGCCTCTGTTTTCTGGCGGAGGGCAGGAACGTGGCGTGCGCTCTGGCACCGTGCCCGGTTTTCTTGTGGCTGCGTTTGGAGAAGCCTGCCAGATTGTAAAGCAGGAGATGGATGCTGGCTTTGAGCATTTATCCATGTTGCAACGCGTTTTTCTAAACAAACTGAATGCTGTTTTGCCGGGGTGTGAGGTTAATGCCGTTGCAGCCCCACGTTTGCCGGGTATTTTTAACCTGCGCTTGCCCGTAGGTGTTTCGGCTTTGGATGTTGTGGCGGTTATGCCAGATCTTGCTGTTTCTTTAGGATCGGCCTGTTCTTCGGCAGAACTCGCCCCATCTTATGTGCTGGAAGCAATGGGGTTGCGTAGGGAAGAAGCGGGAAGAAGCTTGCGTCTGTCTCCCGGACGTTTTACCTCAGCCGCCGAAGCAGAACGCGCGGCAGAAAATTTGGCGCAGGCTGTCTTGCGGGTGCGGAGCGTAACGTAAGTTACCAAGTGCAACCCAACAGAAGCGCCATCACCCCACATGCCGCAATGAAACAGCCTTTGGCAGGATGGAAAACCAATGCCCCAGATGACATTTGTTGAACAGGACGGAACCGAACACAAAGTGGATGCGCCGGTTGGCCTTTCCGTGCTGGAAATTGCCCACAAGCATGGCATTGATCTTGAAGGCGCGTGTGAGGGTTCTCTGGCCTGTGCAACGTGCCATGTGATTGTAGATCCAACTTGGGCCCCCAAGCTGGCAGCCCCTACAGATGATGAAGAAGATATGTTGGATCTGGCTTTTGGGCTGGAAAAAACATCTCGCTTGGGCTGTCAGATTGTCATGACAGATGCACTGGATGGTTTGGTTGTACGCCTGCCCAGCAAGGCCTGAAGCCGTTTTAAAAAGGATATAGCGCTCATGCGTATACTTGTTGCCATGTCTGGTGGGGTGGATAGCTCTGTTGTAGCTGCTCGCCTTCTGGAGGAAGGGCATGAAGTTGTGGGTGCTACCTTGCAGCTTTACGATTCGCGTGGGGCTGCAAAAAAAGGTGCGTGCTGCGCGGGGCAGGATATTCGGGATGCCCGTGCAGTGGCAGACCTTCTGGGCTTTCCGCATTACGTGATTGATGCGGAACGCCGTTTTAAGGATAGCGTTATAGAGCGTTTTGCAGATGCCTATGCATCGGGTGAAACGCCAGTGCCCTGTGTGGCGTGCAATCAGGGTGTAAAGTTTACGGATCTGTTGGGCCTTGCGCGTGAAATTGGCGCAGATGCTATGGCAACAGGCCATTACGTTCGTCGTGTAGAAGGGCCAGAGGGCGCAGAACTGCACCGCCCGTGTGATGAAGACCGGGATCAGAGCTGGTTCCTGTTTGCTACCACGCGGGATCAGCTTGAGTTTCTGCGCTTTCCGCTAGGCGATATGCCAGACAAGGCTGCCGTTAGAAAAGAAGCCGAGCGTTTTGGTCTGGTTGTTGCGGGCAAACCAGATAGCCAGGATCTATGCTTTGTAAGCGATGGCTCCTACGTGGATCTGGTTGAAAAAATGCACCCTGAAATGGCTGGTCCGGGTGAAATTGTGGATCAGCAGGGGCAGATTGTCGGCCAGCACGAAGGTGTTATGCGGTTTACTGTAGGCCAAAGCAAAAGGCTGGGGAATGCCGCGCGCCTGAATGGCGAACGCCAGATGGTGGTTGGTGTAGAACCGGGCCGCAGGCGTGTGATTATTGGCCCGCGGGAAAAATCTTTTGTTACGGCCCTTTCCGTGCGGAATGTGAACTGGCTGGTAGATGCCCCCCCAGAAGGTTTGGTCTGCCGCGTGCAGATGCGCGCGCGGGAAGAGCCTCGGGCCGCCCGCGTGGTGCCTACGCCGGAGGGGGCTATGGTGTATCTGGAAGAACCAGCTATGCCCGCCCCTGGGCAAGCCTGTGTATTCTATCAGGGCACGCGTATTCTGGGTGGTGGGTTTATCCGCCGTATGGAAGAAACTGTTCCAGCATAATTTTGGGGTAAAGGGCACGAATGATGGCTGATGGTCGGCTTGTTATTGGTACGCAGCGGTATTCTTCGTGGTCTTTGCGGGGCTGGCTGATGGTAAAGCTGGCACAACTGAATGTGGATATAGATGTTGTGCCGCTAGCAGGTGGTGGCAGAACCACAGTGCTTAAAACACTGTCTCCCAACGGGTGCGTGCCGTATTTGGAGCATGAAGGCGCTGTTGTGTGGGATTCGCTTTCCATTGCGGAATACTGCGCAGAACACCAGCCTGCACTATGGCCGTCTGAACGGTGCAAACGTGCGATCGCACGCTCCATATCAGCAGAAATGCATTCAGGATTCCGTGGCGTGCGTTCTGCTCTGCCGATGAATCTGGGGCGAGATTCTCGTCCGCTGGCAGAGCCTTTAGCGGAAGATGTGTTAAAGGATATCGCCCGAATTGATGCCATCTGGACAGATGCCAGAGCCCGTTATGGGGCTAATGGCCCGTATCTGTTTGGTGCATCTTTTGGAAATGCAGATGCCATGTTTGCCCCGATTGTCTGCCGATTCCTGTCCTATGACGTTACAGGGCTATCCGATGTTTCCCGCGCTTATATGGAAGCCGTGCGGCAGCACCCGCTGATGCGGGAATGGTATAAAGAGGCGGCAGATGAACCGGCAGAGTGGCAGTTGGATATGTATGAATCCATCCCCTGATACGGTGTGACGTTCTACAGTGTGCCCCACAGAATGTATGATACCGGAGGGGTAAAATGGCGCGTGCCTTACGGGTTTTAACAGTTTTACCCCCTCGAGAAAGATTTGCACCGCAACAGGCTGGGGCCATTGCGTTACTGGTGCATCGCACAGCCTTAGAAGGTGAAACTGTTGTAGGGTCACCTCTATCTGTTCCAAGTTTTCAGGGTGTGGCTTTCCAGCCCGTTCCTTCCATTTTGTATCTGTGGGGGCGGATTGGCCGATATATAGCCGGAGTAGCCAGAAAAATTCGGCAGCTTCAACCAGAACTCGTTGAGGTTCATAACCGGCCAGATATTGCACTGGGGCTACGCAAGCGTTTCCCTCATCTTCCTGTTTCTTTAGTGCTGCATAATGATCCGTGCGGCATGAAGAAAGCGCACACAGCAGCAGAACGAGAAACGCTAGCACGCAACGTGGCGGTGGTTGCCGTATCTGAATGGGTGCAAAAGCGCTTTAAAAGTTCAGTACCTGCTGCGGATGTGTATGTGCTGCCCAATTGTTTGGACTTTTCAGCTTTGCCTGAAGTTTCTCAAAAGCGCGAGAATCTGTTGCTGTTTGCGGGCCGTGTTGTTGCCGATAAAGGTGTGGATTCCTTTGTAGCAGCTTGTGCTGAAATATTACCCTCCCATCCTGTATGGCGTGCTGAAATTATTGGTGCAGACAGGTTCGGCCCGGATTCTCCGCAAACGCCTTTTTTAAAGCAGTTGCGTGTGCAAGCACAGGCAGCCCATGTGGCGATGGCCGGGTATCAACCCCATCATAAAGTGTTGGATGCTATGGGGCGGGCAGCTATTGTTGTCATACCTAGCCGTTGGCCAGAACCTTTTGGCATGGTAGCCTTGGAAGCTATGGGAATGGGTGCGGTTGTGGTCGCTTCCTCTCGTGGTGGTCTGCCAGAAGTGGTCGGAAATGCCGGGTTATATGCTAACCCGGATGATGTTCCGGCTTTAGCGAATGTTTTGCGTGGTTTGATGAACAATACGCAAAAGCGCAGCCAGATGTCTGTTGCAGGTAGTAAACAGGCCCAAAAATTTGATGCAGAAATTATCCGAAAAAAACGGCAGCTTTTACATGAGGACATTGTCAAAACGTGGCTGCATAAAAGAAAATAAACTTCCATCTTTTGGGGCGCTTAAAGTTTGGCTTCCTCGTTAGGTTTCCATCCGCAAGCTTGCAAAGCTGGCACCATGCCGGGGCGAGGCGGTGCAACCGCTGTAATGGGGGGAGAAAGTGGCAGGGTTAAACTTCTGGCCAGAAGGTGCAATCCTTCAGAGTGCGGCGTGCCATAAAGAGGATCACCTATAATAGGCCAGCCCATGGCGGCACAATGCACGCGGGCCTGATGTGTGCGCCCTGTTTCAAGGGTAAGCTCCAGCCAGCACATCCCCTTGCTTCGGCCAAGAACTTTCCATTTTGTGGCGGCATGCGTGCCAGAAGGAGATGCAACCATCTGCCAGCCTTTTTTAGAGGATTGTTTTTCAAGTGGCAGGTCTATGCGGCCAGTGTTTGCCTGTGGGCCGGTTTGTACAACGGCCCAATAGGTTTTCTGTGCCGTTTTGGTGGCAAAGGCTTGTTGTAAGGCCAGAAGGGGTTGCTTGCGTAAGGCTATGGCCAAGCAGCCTGATGTATCTGTATCCAGCCTATGCGCCAGCCATGGCCCATCCTTACGACGAGAAAGCAGCGGAAACCAGTCTTCAACACTTGGCCCACCAGCAGGGCCTGCATGAACAGGCAGGCCTGCCGGTTTATTCAAAATAACCAGATGATGATTCTGATAGAGGATGGGGGGCGAAGAAGGAGGAATGTTTAATCCTCCCGATTAGCGCCAACCAACACCTTGCGGCGGCCAACGCGGTCGGCTTGGCTGATAATGCCGTCTTTTTCCATCTGCTCAATCAACTTGGCGGCACGATTATAGCCAATGGAAAGCTTGCGCTGAATGAAGGAGGTAGAGGCTTTGCCTTCAGCAGTTACAATGGAAACGGCTTCATCATACATTTCGGATTCACCGTTATCACCGCCGCCAGAACGGCCAGAACTACTATTGGAGGATGCTGTTTCATCCACGGGTTCTGCCAACACGTCATCATCGTAAACAGGTTCTCCCTGTTCTTTCAGGAAGTTAACAACCTGCTCCACTTCACTATCGGCCACAAAGGGGCCGTGCACGCGGGTAATGCGGCCGCCACCTTGCATGAATAGCATGTCACCTTGGCCCAATAGCTGTTCAGCCCCCTGTTCGCCCAAGATGGTGCGGCTATCAAACTTGCTGATAACCTGAAAGGAAATACGGGTGGGGAAGTTGGCTTTAATAGTGCCGGTAATTACATCCACAGAGGGGCGTTGCGTGGCCATAATAACGTGAATACCAGCAGCACGCGCTTTTTGGGCCAGACGCTGCACGCAGGCATCAATTTCTTTCCCGGCTGTCATCATCAGGTCAGCCATTTCGTCAATAATCACGACGATATAGGGCATGGGGTCTAGCGTAACAGATTGTTCCTCAAAAACCGGGTTTCCAGTTTCGGGGTCAAACCCTGTCTGCACGCGGCGCACAACCACTTCACCATCGGCACGGGCTTCTGCTGCACGGGCATTATAGCCCGCAATATTCCGCACCTGCATATGTGCCATGGTGCGGTAACGGCGGTCCATTTCGCGCACAACCCATTTAAGGGCGTTTACGGCTTTTGGCGGCTCTGTCACCACCGGGGTAAGTAAATGTGGAATGCCATCATAGATGGAGAGTTCCAACACCTTAGGGTCAATCATGATCAGGCGGCATTCATCGGGGGAAAGCCGATAAAGCAGCGACAGAATCATGGCGTTTACACCAACAGATTTACCCGAACCCGTGGTGCCAGCTACTAGCAGGTGCGGCATACGCGCCAGATCACTGAATGTCGGCTCACCAGCAATATCTTTGCCCAAAGCCAGAGGAAGCTGGCCCGGATCATCCCGCCATGTCGGCTGGTTGAGCAGCTCAGAAAGGTAAACCGTTTCACGCGTTTGATTAGGCACTTCAATGCCCATCACGTTACGGCCCGGCACCGTGGCAATACGCACACTCAACACAGAAAGAGAGCGTGCCACATCATCTGAAAGGCCAATAATACGGGCAGAACGAATACCCGGCGCTGGCTCCAGTTCATAGAGCGTAACAACGGGCCCTGCGCTCATGCCTACAATTTTGCCCTGCACACCATAATCGGCTAGCACCTGTTCTAGAAGTCGTGCTGTTGCGTGAAGCGCTTCTGGGGAAGGGCCTGTGCGTGTATTGCTCGGGGCCGGTTTGAGAAGGCTGAGAGGTGGGAGTTCCCATCCACCTTTACGCACAGTGGCGCCTGCACGGGCCGTAGGGTTGGTGCTGCCTTCCTGATTTGCACTTCCAGAAAACAGACGCCCCAGAATACTCGATTTAGCCGCTTTTTCTGCAACGGGTTGCAGAGGCGGAGGGGGCGCTTGTGTGACGACTGGAGCCGGCGTAGCAGCAGGCGCAGGGTCTGGCATATGATGTGCTAATTCCATGGAAGAAGAAACCGCAGGTTTTTTGCTGTCTTCTTCATTATGCAAAACCAAGGCTGTGCCAGCAGATGCGGGCGTAGATATTGGTGCCGCGTGGGAAACTTCTTCTACCTCTGGTTCATCATGAGCAAAGAGAGACTGTGAGGAAGCTTGAGGTCGGTTTTTATAAAGATCGGCTGTTTCCGTGGGAGTATAGGCATCGGTCTGGGGTTTGCGGCTGGCATAGTAACGCACAAAGCGCACCCCAAGCTTGCCCGGCAAGCGCAGCAACGTAAGTGTTACCCGCCAGATGGCAAACCATTCCTCCCGCCGCAGGCCTGTTGCTAAAGCCATAAGCAGAAAAGCCAGTAGCAACCCAAGCAGCCACAGCACCATACCACCAGCCGGACCAATGGCCGCCATACCAGCGGCAATGGATGTTTGGGCAATGGAATGGCCAATGCCCCCGCCAACACCCGCTTGGGTTGGCCAGTTGATGGCGGGCAGGGCAGTGAAGAGCAGAGGAATAGCAGATAGCAATGCGCCAGAAACTGGTAACAGGCACAGAATAGCTACAACACGCATGGCAAATACAGGCCATGATTCGTGGCCCAGTAGCCGGTGGCTCATAAACCGCCAGCCCCATGCAATCAGAATTAACGCGGGCAGAATGGCTGCCAACCCCACGCCCTGCAACAGCGTATCGGCAAAAAAGGCCCCGCTTATGCCTAACAGGTTGGTAGGCGGCTGGCCTGTTGCTGTGTTGAAGGATGGATCATTGGGATTATAGCTGACAAGTGCAGCCAATAAAGCGCAGGCCAGAACGCATAGCGCAAGCCCACCACCTTCCTCCAGGCGCAAACGCAACGTGCTTTTGTGTGAGGATGGGGGATAATGATCGGATTGCGTAGGGCTTATGCGCGCCAAGGGTGTTGATCCTGACTCCAGAAGCCGAAACACGTTTCCAGCATGCCAGAAAAATGTTTGCGGGTGATTGATGAGAATGATTCGGTTTTAGCAGTAGCGGTAATCTATCGTGAACAGCTTTATAGCAGAAGCACTGGAACGTGGTTTTGTTAAGGAAGGTGTAAAGAAAATGCAGGTGTTGAGCACATTATCTTGCTCATAATGTTTTGTTTGCACGCTATCGGTAATGGAAAAGCGCAAAGCCAATCTCAAAACTACGAGATATTATTCAGCCCAGCAGAAACCACAGCCTGAAAATAATTTGTTCCGGCCAAGTATATCTACGCAGTTTGGGGGAGTGCTGTAGCATCTGCCATCTGTGCCATCTTCCTATTATACCTGATTGTGACAGCACTCTCTGTAATGCATCTAAAAAATGGCGGTTGTTTGCTGAAAGGTAAGTTTGTTTGCCAAGATAGGCCAGATTATCCCGAAAGATAGACATAAACTGCCAAGGCCCGCGCCGAAGGGCGGCTAATGCCCGTTGCGTAAATAAGGCAGGTGCGCCCACGGCATTATTATCATGCTGGCGATAAAATAGTGTGGGCTGATTGTCTGTAATAACTGTGCCATCTGCGCCAGTTACAACCAGATAAGCCCACCAATCATGCAAAATATGATTTGGCGGTGGAAAGCTGCCTTGCAAGAGGGAGACCGCCGCGGGGGCAAGCATAATGGTGCAGCCTGTGGCAATATTCTGCGTTAATGCCATTTGAAAACATGGATTTGGCGGTAACTGCGGTGAAATGCTGATTGGGCGCAGCTTGGTGTCTGTTAAGCGTTGGCGTGAGCAATAAAGCGCAGGTTTTTGGGTGGTTGTTAGCGCTGTGAGCCCACGTTCCAGTTTATGCGGAAACCAGACATCATCCTGATCACAGAAGGCAACAAAAAAGCCCGCGGGCACATCTTTCAGAAGTGTTGCGTAAGAAAGTACAACCCCCACATGCGCAGGGGATGACGTAATTTGCCTGCAACGTTGATGGCCGACATCCATGGTAAACTGATGCATGCATGCGATACTTGCATCTGTAGATCCATCATCTCGCCACAGCAGAACCCAGTTTGTATGCGTTTGCTGTTTAAGAGATGTTAGCAGATCATTTAAAAATGCAGCACCATTGTAAACAGAAAGTAAAACGGCAACAGGAACGGTTTCCTGAGATTGGGGAAGATCCATCCCGTGTTGCACGTTTGGTGTCTGCACCTGACTGTTCACTTCTGTATTTTGTCAGGCGGTATTGATTGAAATAACCTTCTGGGGCCGCCTGTTTCCCCAGAGAGGTGTCAGGAAGGTGTGGTGAAGATTTGGTGTACCACCTTGTTCACGCTTTCCTGCCATTGCGGCATTTGAATACCAAATACGTGCGCGAGTTTGCTGTTATCCATGCGGGAATCAGCCGGACGCTTGGCAGGGGTTGGCCAATCTTCTGTGCGAATGGCTGTAATGGTGGGTTTGGCTTGGCCATATTCAGCCGCTTTTTGTAGCGCGGCTTCGGCCAGACCATGCCACGTTGTCTCACCCGTGCCACAAGCATGGTAAATGCCTGCGTATTCATCTTTCCAGCCGGTGTTTTCAATAGTGGCCAGAATGGAAAGAATAGCCTGCGCCAGATCATCTGAACAGGTTGGGTTGCCGCGTTGATCCCCCACAACCTTCAAGGCTGGGTTTTTGGCGCCAACATTTAGCATTGTGCGCACAAAGTTTTTCCCGTGCGCTGAATAAACCCAAGAGGTGCGCAGAATGATGCTACGCGGATCAGCCGCCAGAATACGTTGTTCACCTTCAGCTTTGGTGCTGCCGTAAACAGTCTGTGGAGAAACAGGGTCTGTTTCCACATAAGGTGCGCCTTTGTCTCCAGCAAAAACATAATCTGTGGAAACATGGATAAAAGGTATGCCGCGTTCTGCACACAGGCGGGCCAGCAGTTCTGGCCCCGTTGTATTGGCACGAGCTGCGGCTTCAGGTTCACTTTCTGCCAGATCAACAGCCGTCCATGCTGCGGCGTTTACCACAGCAACCGGTTTGATGGCGTCTAGCGTAGCTTTAAGTGTTTCAGGGCGCTCAAAATCAAAATCAGGACGGCCGACGCAACGGATGCGCGGGCCACCGAGATTTACCAGAGATGTTGCCAGTTGGCCTTTTCCGCCAGTTACCAGAACAGGGCCGCCAGTTTCAGACAGAATGCTCATGCTTAGCCTTCTTTCCCCGTATACTGAAACCATCCCTTGGCTGCTGAAAATTCTGGGGCCAGCAAGTCTTTTTCAGACAATACGGCATCCTCAGCCTTAACGGGCCACTCAATCCCGAGTTCCGCGCTGTTCCAGATAACGGCGCGTTCAGATGCTTTGCTGTAAAGAGCCGTGCATTTGTATTGCACTTCTGCATTTTCAGTCAGGGTGCAAAAGCCGTGAAGAAAGCCAGGTGGAATCCAGAGCTGAGACCAATTTTCTTCAGAAAGTTCAGCCGCAACCCATTTGCCATAAGTAGGGGAGCCTGTGCGCGCATCTACGGCAACATCCCAAATGGCACCGCGGGTGCAACGTACCAGTTTGCCCTGTGCAAACGGATCAAGCTGGCAATGCAGGCCACGGATAACGCCTTTCTGGCGGGAAAGGCTCTGGTTATCCTGCACGAAAGGTTCCGTAATGCCTGCTTCGCGCATGCGTTCGATATTGTAGGTTTCTGAAAAGAACCCACGATTGTCACCAAAGCGTGGTGGCGTAATCAGAATAACATCGGGAATGGCAAGGCGTTCGGATTTCATGCGCGGGAAACTCCTGCGTTGCTATAGGGGAAAGGAAAAAGCAGGCCTTAGTGGCCTGCACCTTCAGATGAAGCGAGGTTGAACAATACCCGGCCCAGTTCTGTTTTACCCATGCGTTTGGCATGTTCTTTAAGATGATCGGCAGAAATATACCCCATACGGAAGGCCACTTCTGCAGGAGAACCGACAAGCATGCCCTGACGTGCCTGAATGGTGTGCACAAACTGGCTGGCTTCTAACAGGCTGTCGGGAATACCCGCATCCAACCAGGCGCAACCACGGCCCAGACGCTCAACTTGCAGGTTGCCTTCTTCCAGGTAAAAACGGTTTAGATCTGTAATTTCCAACTCACCACGTGCGGAAGGTTTTACCTTTTTGGCAAAATCCAACACACGGTTATCATAGAAATACAGGCCAGTTACTGCCCAGTTTGAAGGTGGGTTGGTGGGCTTTTCCACAATATCAAGCGCACGGTCTGTTTCATCAAAGGAAACAACCCCATAACGTTCGGGGTCACGTACCTGATAAGCAAAAACAGTAGCGCCTTGTGGGCGTGCAGCCGCTTTTTGCAAGGAAGCGCTGAGGTGATCGGCAAAGATCAGGTTGTCACCCAGAGCCAATGCGCAAGGTGCATCCTGTAGCCAGTCTTCAGCAATCAGGAAGGCCTGTGGAATACCATCTGGTGAAGGCTGGACACGGTATTCAAAGTTTACACCAAACTGAGAGCCATCTCCTAGCAGGCGCTTAAACTGCGGCAGATCCAGCGGGGTGCTGATGATCATGATATCCTTGATACCTGCCAGCATAAGCGTGGAAAGCGGATAATAGACCATTGGTTTATCATAAACTGGCAGCAACTGTTTGCTGGCTGCCAGTGTCATGGGGTAAAGCCGCGTGCCAGATCCGCCAGCCAGCAGAATGCCCTTCATGGGGGTAGGAGTAGCAGGTTTTTGAATCATGGAGCAGTGGTTCCCAGTCTCTGGCCAGTATAGCGGCGGGCGCGAATGCTTTCCCACCACGCGCGGTTGTCCAGATACCACTGGACAGTGCGGCGGATGCCGGTTTCAAAATTATGCTTGGCTTTCCAGTCCAACGCTTTTTCTGCGTGGGAAGGATCAATTTCGTAACGGAAATCATGGCCGGGGCGATCTGTTACATAACGGATCAGCCGTTCATGTGGGCCTGCGGCATCTGGAGAGAGTTCATCCAGAATGCGGCAGATTGTCTGCACAACTTCCAGATTGGTGCGCGGCTGGCGGGCGCCAATAGCGTAGGTTTCACCAGGTTTACCCGTTTCAACGGCTTTCACCAGAGCTTCTGCGTGGTCTTCCACAAACAGCCAATCACGCACATTGTCACCCTTGCCATATACGGGCAGTTCTTTGCCCTCAATGGCGTTAATGGTGATAAGCGGGATCAGTTTTTCAGGAAAATGCCAGATGCCGTAGTTATTTGTCGTGTTGGTGACAAAAGTGGGCAGCCCGAAGGTATGATACCAAGCCCGAACCAGATGATCGGAAGATGCCTTGCTGGCCGAATATGGGCTGCGTGGATCATACGGCGTTGTTTCGGTAAACGGCGGATCATTGGGGCCGAGTGCACCAAAAACCTCATCCGTGGAGATATGATGAAAGCGGAAGGCTTCTTGCGCTTCCTTATCCAGAGTCATCCAGTATTTGCGGGCGGCCTCCAGCATGGAGTATGTGCCCACCACATTTGTCTGGATAAAGACGCCCGGCCCATCAATGGAGCGATCAACATGGCTTTCCGCCGCCAGATGCATAACTGCATCTGGTTTAAAACTGTTGAACAGCTTTTCCAGCGCAGGTGTATCTATGATGTTGGTCTGTGAGAACGTATAGCGTTCGCTCTCTGGGGCGTCTTCAACTGTCTCAGGAGAAGCTGCATAAGTCATGCAGTCAACATTCAGGACAGAATGTGAGGTATTGTGTATGATGTGGCGAATAACGGCAGACCCGATAAACCCACAACCACCGGTTAATAAGATGCGCATGCTATGTCGTTCTTCAAGACCAGAATGATATAATTGCCTGATAACAGCTTATCAGTCATATGGGAGAAGAAAGCAATTCTCCAGCATTCTTACGTTTTTTCTATGCAAATCTGGATAGAGAAGGATATCTCACCCGTTAGACAAAAATATACACAGTCTAATTGAGGTAGAACTTCTATAAATGAGGGTGTTTTTAATTCAATGACAGGAACCCGCCAAACAGATCCAATGCAGTGGGTGCATATGGTTCCGGAACTGGCATTTCTGGCTGCTTCCTCTCCTGTTATTGGAAAACCAGAGCAATCAAAACCGTTTGTTTGTGAGCAACACAATGGAGCATGGACGCCGGTTTTTGGGAAACTGTTTCTGGAAAATAAAGAACAAATTTCTTTTTATGGGCGCATGGCGCTGGAATTGGCTTTTCTGCTGAATAGCCTGCCTGCGCATGATGTGAAGAAATATTTAAATCGCATTTGGGTAGCTTGCGCCCGCAGTGCGGCGCGGTGGTGGAAGATTTTTGGTGGGCCTGTAGAAAACTGCCCGGAAAGATGGGTGGAAGCGCTGGCAGCAGATAGGCTGCCTGATATGGAATGGTTGCAGCAGGTATGCCAACAGCAGTTATCTTCTGTATTTCAGGTAGGAAACGATCCGCAGGTTTTTTCTGGTCAAACTGAAAATGTTAATGATTTTTGCCAGTGGGTGCAGCGCGTCTGGCCTTATCTCGGATCTTCTGACGTGCTTATGGCAGAAGGTGGGGATGAAAGACTCGGCCTTAATCCTCAAACCCATCAGAATCGTTATGGCTGCACCTATAGTCCTTCTGTAACAGGCGGACAGTATTCTTCTTCCACGGCCTCATCGCCGTCTTTGCATGCATTTAATGCTGTGGAGAAATGTCGGCTGGGGCTGGTGCGGGAGATGCTTGTGCAGCCTCCAGAAGTGCCATTGCTTGCGCTTGAAGCAGATACCAAGGTCTTTTTGGCGCAATATTACGGTGTTGAAAAACCAGATAACTGTATTTTAGCGCCATCAGGTACGGATTCCGTGCTGGCTGCGTTGGCTCTTTCTTTGGTTGTTAACCCTGCCGTAGGTGTGGTTTTGGCAGGTGTGGAAGAAACCGGCAGCGGTGTGCCATTGGCAACGCAAGGTCGGCATTTTGCAAGCACAACTGCATTGGGTTTCCGTGTTCGCAAAAGCGAGAAGATATCTGGGTTTCCAGCAGGCACACAGTTGGTAACAGCTCCATTGCGCACCGAAAATGGCGAGCTGAATTCTCGGCAAAATATTTTCCATATTTGTCAGCAGCAGATTCATAAAGCCATACAGGCCGGGCAACGCGTGCTGCTTTATTTGCTGGATACCTCTAAAACGGGCCAGCTTGTTCCCGATATGCAGGTCGTGCAGGCGCTTTGCCATACATATCCGGGTCAGATTGATGTTGTGGTGGATGCTTGCCAAGCGCGCCTGATGCCTGAGCGTATCAAGGCCTATTTGCAGCGTGGCTGGGCTGTTATGGTTACGGGTTCCAAATTTTATACAGGCCCGGCGTTTTGTGGGGCACTGTTATTGCCAGAAGCGTGGCGGCAACGGCTGGATCATGCTGTGTTGCCATCAGGGCTGGTAGCCTATTTTAATCAGGCGGAATGGCCCGCCTGTAAGGCAACAGCTTCTTTAAACAATGGGTTTAATTTGGGGCTATTGCTGCGCTGGGTTGGTGCATGTGCGGAAATCAAACGTTTTTCTGACGTGCCTGCCACAGAAAAAATCCATCGCTTGGGGCAGTTTCTGGGTGGAATACGCCATATTCTGGAGCAGGATCAGACAATAGAGCTATTGCCAGATACCTTTGCAAAGCGGAGCGCTCTGCCCGATGCGTGGGATCAACAGCAAACCATTTTTTCTTTTCTGATCAATGGTGGGGGTAATAGCGGCATGACTCCCGTCTTAAACCTTGAGGAATGTCGCCAGCTACATGTGTGGTTAAAACAGGATATCTCTGGCTATCTGCCATTCGGCTGTCCAGATTCTGTGTATCAGATTATGGCCAGAAATTATCAGCTAGGGCAACCTGTTGCTGTGCCTTATGCACAGGTGCGCGGGCAAATGGCGGGTGCTTTAAGAATTTCTGTTAGTGCCCGCCATATTTCTGGGTCAGATATGCCTACAGGTATGGCGTATCAAACGTATCTGGATCAGGAGATACAAAATGTTCAATATGTCATGGAAAAGATTTCCCTGATCCTGCGCTATTGGCCATTTTTGCAGAAAGCGGAGGAAAAGGCGGCTTCTGCGCAGTCTGAAAACGTGGTGGATGTTGAGGCGGAAGTATTGCTTCCTGTTGCATTGTAGGGGGCACCATTTCGGCTCTTGCGTCACAAGTTAGCTGGCCGCACAACACACTTTATGAACGAAATAAGAGACCTTCCCAAAGTTTTACCTTCATCTCAGGATCATTTTCTGGATGGCCCTAAATTGGCACCGGGTATTACGCGTTTTTGGCTGATCCGCCACGCATTGGTGGAAGAAAATGCCCGTATGTGCATGTACGGCGCAATGGATGTGCCTTTGTGCCCCGATAGCCTTATTGCACAACGCCCTATGTATCGGGCTTTGGCAGAACGCCTGCCTAAGCCAGCACATTGGCTTGTAAGCCCGTTATCTCGCACACAACGCACAGCGCAGGCCGTGCAGGAAGCTGGCTATGGCCCCGCCAAGCTGACAGTAGAGCCAGATCTGATTGAACAGAATCTGGGCTCATGGCAGGGCCTGCCTTATGAGGAACTGCCCCAGTATCTTAATCTTGCACCGCATCCGTTCTGGGCTGTTGGGGCAACAGAATGTCCGCCAGAGGGTGAAAGCATGATTGATGTCTGCGCGCGCGTGGGCCGCTTGCTGGACAGGCTGGCAGAAAAATATGCGCAGCAGGATATTATAGCGGTAACGCATGGTGGCGTAGTGCGTGCGGCATTGGCCCATGCCTTGCGCATTCATGCGGAAACAGCACTTCATTTTTCCGTGCAGAATCTGGCGCTAACCATTCTGGAACGTTTGGACGTGGGCTGGCGCGTTGTAACTGTAAATGAATTGCCTGGCGTATAAGCCGGGCCCAGCCAAAATTACTACGGAAAAGCCAGCCATGCCGGGTTTACGTGGCGGTTTAACTTCCTATGTTTTGTGTATGCGCCATTACGGTGTGGCCATTTCTTCCTGAAGGGTTGTCGTGCATGTCTTCTTCCTCTCAGCATCCGGGTGCTCTCGCCGTTACGGACCAGCTGTTTTTTCATCGCCCAAATGCACAACTGCATAAAGATGATGCGGAAAAGCTGACAAAAACGGCATTGGCCGGAATGGAGGATGGTGAACTTTTTCTGGAATACAGAGAAAGTGAAGGCATTGCATTGGACGATGGTGTTATCCGTTCGGCATCCTTTAATACCAGCAGCGGATTCGGTCTGCGCGCTGTATTGGGGGAAGAAACGGGTTTTGCCCATTCGGATGAACTCAGCCGGTCTTCCTTATTGCGTGCTGTAGATGCTGTAAGCGCCGTGCGTGCCGGACGCTCAGGCCAGATGGCATCACCGCCACGGGCCACCAACCAGCGGCTTTACACAGACGCCAACCCGCTGGGTGATAGCGATTTTGCAACACGTTCTGGCCTGCTTTCAAAAATAGATGCCTATGCGCGAGGCAAAGATAATCGTGTGGTGCAGGTTATGGCCTCCCTTTCGGGGGAATGGCAGGCTGTGCAGATCATGCGGGCCGATGGCACACGTGCGGCAGATTTGCGTCCCTTGGTGCGGCTGAATGTCTCTGTTGTGGTGGAACATGATGGCAAGCGTGAAAGCGGAAGTTACGGGCTAGGTGGCCGGTATGAGATCAACCGCTTGCTGAATGAAGAAACATGGCAGGGCGCTGTGGATGAAGCGTTGCGGCAAGCATTGGTTGCATTAGAAGCACAACCCGCACCAGCAGGTGCCATGGAGGTTGTGTTAGGCGCAGGTTGGCCCGGCATTTTGCTGCATGAGGCCGTTGGCCACGGGTTGGAGGGGGATTTCAACCGCAAAGGCACATCCGTATTTGCTGGGCGCATCGGTAAGCGTGTGGCTTCCCCCGGCGTTACGGTTGTGGACGATGGATCTCTACCCGACCGGCGCGGCAGCCTGACTATTGATGATGAAGGCACGCCCACAGGCCGCACCGTGTTGATTGAAGACGGTATTTTGCAGGGGTACCTGCAGGACAGGCTGAATGCACGCTTGATGGGCATGGCGCCTACAGGAAATGGGCGTCGCCAGTCATACGCGCATATGCCTTTGCCGCGCATGACCAACACCATCATGCAGCCCGGGTCTTCTACAACGGAGGAAATGATCTCCTCCGTAAAGCGTGGCCTGTACGCGGTGCACTTTGGGGGTGGGCAGGTGGATATCACCTCAGGCAAGTTTGTGTTTGCCGCATCTGAAGCTTATCTGATCGAAAATGGCCGTGTAACGGCGCCTGTAAAAGGTGCTACCCTGATTGGAAGCGGGGCGGAGGCCATGACACAGGTTTCCATGATTGGCGGCAATCTGGAGCTAGACCCCGGTATCGGCACCTGCGGTAAAGCTGGGCAAGGCGTGCCGGTTGGGGTGGGCCAGCCTGCCCTTAAAATGACTGGCCTGACCGTAGGCGGCACAGCTTAAGGCTTTTTTCAGCCAAATGCTTTTGGGCTGAGTGTTTCTGTTCTCTGCTCTCTCATGCTAGAGCGTCTGTCTGCTGGTTCTGCCCTGCAGACAGGGGCCGGAGAGAAGGGACAGGATAAATGGTCGAGAACGGGTTTAAGAGTTCTTTCATGCGGGAGGCCGCTGCACGCGGCTTTATTTTCCAGTGCACGGATGCCGATGCGCTGGATGCGCTGATGGCAGAAAAATCCGTGGCGGCCTATATCGGGTTTGATCCTACGGCAGATAGCCTGCACGTTGGCAGCCTTATCCAGATTATGATGTTACGGCTGTTGCAAAAACACGGCCACCGGCCAATAGCGCTGGTGGGTGGCGGCACAGCCCGTATTGGTGATCCATCCTTCCGGGAAGAAGCCCGGAGGTTGATGACGGAAGATATCATTCAGACCAATCTGGCCGGTATAGAAGGTTGCTTGCGCCAGTTCCTCACCTTTGGTTCTGGTGCATCAGAAGCAGTGCTTGTGAACAATGCAGATTGGCTGGACAAGCTGGCCTATATTGACCTGCTGCGTGATGTGGGGGTGCATTTTTCCATCAATCGCATGCTGGCGTTTGATTCCGTAAAAAATCGCCTTGAGCGCGAGCAGGGGCTGACATTTCTGGAATTCAACTATTCCATTCTTCAGTCTTACGATTTCCGTGAATTGAACCGCCGCATGGATGTCGTGTTGCAGCTTGGCGGGTCAGATCAATGGGGCAACATTATTTCTGGTGTGGAACTGGTGCGCCGCACAGACCAGAAGAGCGTTATGGGGCTAACTACACCACTGCTTACAACGGCATCTGGCGCCAAAATGGGCAAGACAGCCAACGGTGCCGTGTGGCTTTCTGAAAAACGTTTACCAGTGTTTGATTACTGGCAGTTCTGGCGCAACACGGAAGATGCAGATGTAGGCCGTTTTCTGCGGCTGTTTACCGAACTACCGCTTGAAGAATGTGCACGTCTGGAAGCCCTGCAAGGCGCGGAAATTAACGAAGCCAAGAAAGTTCTGGCAACAGAAGCAACGGCTCTATGTCATGGACGCAATGCGGCCTTGGCTGCGGCAGAAGCTGCCCGCCAGACGTTTGAAGAAGGCCGCGTAGCTGCGGCAGATCTGCCGGTGCATGAAGTGGCAGAGGCCGATATGGCCGCAGGCATTCCAGTTTTTCGCCTGTTTGCAGAAGCAGGGTTGGTTAAAACAAATGGGGAAGCTCGGCGTTTGGTACGAGGTGGCGGGGCGCGCCTTAATAATGATGTGATACAAGATGAAAATAGGCTGATTACACAGCAGGATATGGTGGATGGAGCCATCAAACTTTCTGCTGGTAAAAAACATCATGTTCTGGTGAAGGTTGGGGGTTCAGCCTGATAGACCGATAAGGAGGCTACCGTGAAAAAACTGGCGTTAAAACTGTCTGCTTTGGGGCTGTTGTGCAGCCTAAGCGCATGTGGTGGCCCCTATTATGGTGATGGCGGCCTGTATTATCCATACGGGTATTCAGGCTATGGCCCCGTATATGATGATTATTATGGTTATGGCCGTTGGGGCGGTGGTGGCCGAGGCCCGCGGCCTCGCCCAGGTTTTGGCCCCGGTGGCCGACCCGGTGGGCATGGTGGCCCCGGTGGCTTTGGCCCTGGCCCACGCCCAGGCGGTGGTGGTGGTCGCCCACCAGGTGGTGGCCCTGGCGGCCCCGGAGGCGGCGGTCGTCCCGGTGGTGGTGGTCCGGGTGGTCATGGCGGTCCCGGTGGCGGTGGTGGCCCTGGTGGTGGTCACAGATAATCTTGCCAAGGCAGCATTTTTCAAAGTTTGAAGGTGCTGCCTTTTTACTGGAAACAATTTTTTGCTTACCTAATCAGTTCTGAACAGATGGGTTTTAGTGTTTCTCTGCGCAGGAGCTGATGGCGTGCTGTACCCTAAAAAAATTGCCTACGTTATTAACTCGCTAGAAGGTGGTGGCACGGGTGCTATGGTGCCTTCCATTACGGGTTTTTTTCGTGCGCGTGGGTGTGATGTTGGCGTTTTTGTGCTGACCCCACGGGATAAACGGGCAGAGCCAGCGCTCCAAGCTGCGGGGCTGGATATACACATTAGAGAAGGTGGAGAAAGCGATCATCTCCAAGCATATTTATGGTTACGCCGTAAACTGGCTGCGTGGCAACCCACCCAGATTTGGACGTCTTTAACACGCTCTACTTTGATCGGGCAGCAAGTTGGGCGCAGCTTGCGGGTGCCGGTTATCAGTTGGCAACACAATGCGTTTTTGAAACCGGGAAATATTCGTCTTTTACGGGCAGCCAAATCGCTTTCAAAATTATGGGTATGTGATTCGGAATGCGTGGCAGATATTACGCGCGCACGCCTCAAACTGTCGGCAAATAAAGTTATGTCTTGGCCGGTTTTTCAAGCTTTGCCGGATATTCAGCCAGCACAGCCTTGGACGCAGGGAGAGGTGATTCGTGCAGGCTCACTTGGGCGGCTGCATGTTGCCAAAGGTTACGATATTCTCTGCACAGCCCTTAAGCGCCTTCAGGCCTATACATCCTTGCCTGCGTTTGAAGTGACTGTTGCAGGAGAAGGGCAGGAGCGGGCTCATCTTGAGCAGATGGCAAAAGAATTAAAGCTCACGAATATTCGTTTTTCAGGCTTTGCATCTTCATCGCAGGATTTTCTATACACCCAGCATCTTTATCTTCAGCCATCTCGGCGCGAAGGGTTCTGTATCGCCATGCATGAGGCCATGCAGGCAGGCTTGCCTGTTATTGGCAGTGATGTGGGGGAGATGGATCGGTCTATTGTAGAAAATGTAACCGGGTGGAAGGTGCCGCCAGAAAACCCGATTATGTTGGCCGATACATTGGCAACAGTTCTTGCGCAGCCACGGCAGCTTGCTGAGGTTGGTCAGAACGCAAGGCAATTTGTGCTGGAAAAGTTCAGTAAAGAGAAGTTTTTTGAAAATGGAGATGCCATTTTCCGGCATCTGGCAAGGCAGATTTAAGGTGGTAAGGGTGGCCACCTTAAAGGCGAACAGCTTCCTGTTTTGCACAACGCAGCACAGAAACAGCAATTCTTATAAAGTATTAAGGGAGAGACTGGTGCTGCTGGACAGGATTGAACTGTCGACCTCTCCCTTACCAAAACTCTATTGGCCGCTCAAAACTGCCATTTTGGGATAATAAAAATGCCAAAAAACGGCAGTTTCGCAAAATGGAAATGATGTTTTCTCGTCCTCTGGCCGAGCATAAAACACCGATTCTCACCCGGTAAATCCTGATAGTGCGGTCGCGGCCTTGCGGAGCCAATCAGGGCTATGATGGCCGTAGACCCTCTCTATCATATCCACGCTATTGCCCAGGAATTTGGCGACCATCTCAAACGGCACGCCCTGCATTACCATCCATGTAGCGCAGGTGTGCCGCAAAGTATGAGGGGTCACATCTTTAAGTCCTGCCGCCTTGACGCGCTCACGGAAGGCGTGGCGGATGCTGGCCACAGGGCCACCTCTAAATTCAATCACATAATCGCGGGTACGAATCGTCGCGGCGTCCCATAGGACGGCTCGCAGCTCTGGTATGATCGGTACGATTGCTCGCTTTTTGTTGCCAGAGCCAGCACCGTAATTGATGACATTTCGCTCGAAATCAACCTGCCCCCATTGCAACTCCAGAATCGCGCTTGTACGTGCACCAGTGTACAGAGCAAGTTGAATGAAAAGGCGGACGTGAGGCGTCTCCGTGACTTCCACAAGTCTTTTAGCTTCAGCGCGCGTGAGCCACCTTTCTTTTGGCTGAGGCGATGGTGGGGCTTCTACTTTAGGAGCTGTCTGTATCCAGCGCTCATTGACAGCCCAACGTAGGGCGGCGCGTAGAGTGACAATCTCCTTAATAATTGTGCCATCACTCAACGGCTTGCCGTGTCCAGTTGCGCCTCGGCGTCCTTGGGCGCGTCTTTTCTGCGCATATTTCCGGCTGACCTGAGTGGTAATGTGAGCTGGCCGGAGATCGCCAAAATGCTCGTTGAGGGCAGCGCACGCATATTGTATTGAGGAGATATTCCGGACGCGCCCGGTGCGATCCTGTATGTAGCCATCCAAAATATCAGATATAATCGGGCATTCAGGGGCGGCTGGTGAATCTACACCAGCCATAAACTGCCTTAGTGCGCGTTTTGCCTCTTCCCGATCTGTTGTCCCAAGCGAAAGGCGCTTGCTTTGTTTACCGTCCCACCATTGGACGTAGTATTTCCCGCCACGGTTGCAGAGGCTGTATGTGGGGGTATCTGACTTGGGGCGTGACACTGTGTGCTCTCGTAATCGTAAACAGCAGTAGGTTGGACTCGGTAGCGTGACCCAATTCGTATTGCTCTTAACTGCCCACGTTTAATGATATTTAGGACAGTTTGAGATGACACAGACCATCGCTCAGCAACATCTGACACGCTCATCATTTTAGGCGGTAACGATAACGCTTCACCCATTCCCGCCTCCTGTCGGTGGAGCGGGCAGGGGTTGCCAGTGGGTTGGCTCATCCTTGAGGCGCAACATATTTGTTGTTTCTCTCCATGCCCCCAATTCATAAGAAACCACATCTGCGCCAATAAATTTCATCGGAACGAGAATATGGGTTCCGTCCTGTGGAGCCGTCTCAATCGGCCTCCAAGCCGCCGCGTCTGCTGCTGCGAGGGCGATGCGGGCATCTTCATAATAGTCTGCCCTGGTTTCATCGTCGGCGTCTCGAGGCCACTCTAAACCAACGGTGTTTTCGTATAGAGCCCGCGCAGCCGCCTCAATCCGTGGGTCAGTCATTTTTATTTTCCTGATTGCAGTTTTCGCAAGGTATTCCACGCTTTACGGCTGTGACATTTTCCATCCAAACCCAATCGCTTTCCCAGCCGCATTTATGGCATTTGAACTGAGCAATCTGCGTCAGATTTCTGTCGTGGGGAATGCAATCACCAATCCCCACATCAATCATATGAGCTAAAAAACGGCGTGGCGCTCTGGGTTTTTTGAAACCAAATAGGTCAGGATTTGCCATCACCCCACCTCCCGCGCTGCGTCGATGGCTGCCCTGATTGTTTCAGCACTACCGATAACGCGTTCTTTTGGATCGGCCATGTAGTGCTCTATAATATCGCAATAGGTATCTGCATCTCCGGTGTCTGCGATTGGCTCTGCTCTAAACCGCACATCGCAACAGCCACTACCCAGAAAATCCAACCGCTCACTATCGCGCCCGATCTCCGTTCGTATGCGTAGTTCTGCTTCTCTGATATGTGATTCTATCCACATTTTTAGGATTTCTATGGAATAATCTGGGCGACACACAGGCTTTTTTAGTGCGTCAACGAGTTCGTTAATCTGCTCCTCTCTCGTTCTCATGACGCGGTTTCTCCTGTTAGGATTTCATATTCTCTTGGAGGCCAATTATCACGATACCAATTACTGATTTCCCATTTGCGTTTTTCGCTGATATATACGTGTAATATGCAAACCACGGGGAAAAGAAATGGCCCCAATATTACCCCTATAAATGCTGCTTTCATTTCCGCTTTATCGTCTATAACCGCCACTAAAATCCATAGTGTGGTGGCGTACCATGCCCATAGAAAATAGATCATGACGCAGATCCTAGGTTGCGGATTTCACTCTCAGCAGTTTTCAGGGCATGGCGCGCCACTATTCCATGCCTCTCTGCCTTGGCGTATTCGCTAACTTTATCTGCGCACCGCTCCCGTTCCGCCGCCAGCATCTCGTTTATCTGCGCAGGGGTAAGGGCTGGAGCATAATATCCCCAGTCCATACTGACTATTTCTAGTGGCGTGAGATAGCCAATCTCTGTACAGTAATGCTCCTGTTGATGATCCCAAAAAACTAATTTTAGAGATTTTCTTCTTTTATTATCCAGAACATGCCGAGCAGAAACATCAGGAAACATCGGCACACCGGGGCGATTTGGGTCGGGCCAGTTGGTATCAGTCATTTTTCCATGCCTCCGGGTCAGCAGATGTAGCGGGTATGCCGTGCTTATTTTCGATTACGTCATTTATGCCCCGGTCTGGGCAGCAATTCACTGCTCCGCGTGCAAGAGCAGCAATCCGATTTGTTTCTGATGATCCGCAGCCGCGGCAATATTTTTCATGTTTCACGCCTCCTCTCCTGCGCGGGTGTTCCATGCGGTGATGGCCTCAATCCGTGACTTCTTAAGCGGCCCTTCGGCATCACAATTTTCGCAAGAGACCCAGTTGTTAAGTACCAATGCGCTGACTTCATCCGTAACTGTTGCAACCAACCGGTGTGCGTCTCCACAAAACGGACAAGCTTTCAATCCCTCGCTCATGCGTCCGGGCCTTTCAGGGCTTTGCGGGCGATGTTTTCACGGTCGAACATTTCAGGTGTCGCTCCCAAAATACCAACCTGGTTAATTGCCTCAGATGCTTCGTAATACTCCCGCAACCGCACAATCTCTGCATCACGCTGGGCGAGGGCAGCGAGGGCGCATGGCATTTCAGTAATGGTTTCTTGAGCAAGAAGATCAGATTTTGCATGCATGGCAAATACTCCCCCCTCCCAAGTAGTCTTCAGCGCCTTTCTAATTCCTGCTGAAATAAGTTTGTGGATAATTCCACTAATTTCTCCACTCACAACAGGCGTACCAATAGCGAGTAGATTTTCATTCCCCGAACCATTGGGGTTATAAAGTTTCATGATCTGCACATCACTCAACGGCAGCCGGATGAAAACGCCTGTGGGTTTCTGGTTGGTCATTCTGAAACTCCTATGTCGTAGACAATTCCAGATCGAACCCGAAATTTTGAACCATTCTCGCTAGTAGTTCCTAGCAATTCAAAATCAGCAACAGTCATTATAAAAGGTTTGCTGTTGGGGCGTCTAACCATCGCATACCCCGCAATTTCACCCATTTTTTTGATAGGCCCTCCCTCATCAAACCTAACTGTTATAGGCGTAGGTGCTTTTGTTATGACTTTTGGGTAAATACTCATTCGCCTTCTCCCGGTATCACTTCGCGGGCATTCATCAAATCTAATGTATCTTCGGAATGTGAAAGGAAATGCCCTTCCAACGTCCAACAATCGGGGGTGTCATCATCATTTATGATACCGACGATAGGGAACGCGTGGCCGCCAGCACTCCGCGTTATAATTCGCACTGACTGTCCATCCCGCGTGCAGAACGGCCCTTTATGATCAGGCGTGTAGGGGCCGAGGATTTTTAGTTTTTTGGCCATGCTGCGGCTCCTTTTACATCCCGCAGATGGAAGAACAGACGAGCGCAGGCTCGAACATCTACCATTGCATCATGTGCGCCTATCAGTTCTTCATTGAAGAAATGCTTGACGCACTCTTCCAGTTTTGGGGCCTTGGGTTTATTTATCCCTGCGGCAATCATGCGCTCTGTCGGTGGTAGATTTACCAGCGGAGCGGATGCATCCATTGTGCAGAACTTCTCACCCAGCAGGCGCCAACCGCGCGGGACACGTGCAAACATAATGTCGATGATCTGCACATCGAATTTGATATTGTGCGCGACAAGCAAGTCGGCCTTTTTGGTTAGATCATAGAAGGCCGCTGCGGCTATCGCTTCACGCACACCGCAACGCTGCGCCATTTCCGTTGTGATTCCATGAACCCTTGCTGCGGCCTCCGGTATCTCCCATCCATCGGGGTGGACGATCAGGTTCAGGCTTGCGCGTTCCGTTCCATCATCTTCTGTCAGCAGGGCTGCAAGCTGCACGCAATGCGGCTGCCGGTCGGAATTAAAGGGAGTGTACCGGTCTGGAAGTCCAGTTGTCTCTGTATCAAAAAAGAGGATCACGCAGCCATCCCTTCAATCTGAGCTGCACGAACTTTGTGCAGCATTTCCATTTTCATTTCGTGAAAGTCTTTGAGAGCCTGAGATAACTTCTTCAGGAATGGTTCATCTCGATATGTTCGCTCGATATAGATTGGTAATTCATCGCTATATGAAACGCGATCATTCCACTCCCGCTCAGCGAAAAGTAACTGCCCTTGGGCTTGAATGTAGTAATCCTTTTCAAAACCCATAGTCATGTACAGGATGTGATTAGTAGGCATCGGGCATTTGATTTCCACAAGTCCATCAACACCGACCAGACGGTCTGGGCTTACTCCAATCGTGCTGTCATCATTTGTGATAAATCCAACCCGTTCTGTCTTGAGGTCTGTCGCAAATTCATAAGCCAATGCAGCAGTGGGCTCTAGTTCATGCCCGCGCTGCACCGCTTCAACATGCGACAGATCCTTATCCATTGATCGTCCGAGAACAATCTCAGCGACTAGGCGCGCTGCATACCTCTTTGCTTGATCGGATGGTTTCCCAGTCTTAGTCAGGATCAGGGAAAATTCTGATGCTGTCGGTATACCAAGGCGCAAGTCATGCCATGCCTGCGAACCCTGTTCTACATTATGGATTTTCATTTGCTGCTCCCGTTTATTTTTTGCAGCAGCTTCGTCTTGGCATGACCAAATGCATTTTCAGGCATCCCATCCAATGTTTTGCAGTGGAAATATGCGAGAAATGCTGACGTATTGGCTCCAGACTTTTGCAAAAGGCCCACAAGCTCATCTTTTTGCTCTGGTGTGATTAACTTTATTTCCTGTTTTTGCGGGGTATATGCGCCGTCATTATCCTCGTTTGTACGGACAATGTTGAGCAACATTTCTGCGCAGTACCGTTTGCCGTAAGAAATAGTTGAACCTCGCGCCTGAACTTCCGTTCTTCCGGGCCCATTATCAATGGGCAATTCCATGGATGATTCCTGAAACTGGCCGTTGGCATGCGTTATCCTGCCAATGACACGGATATAATTTCCTTCTGTTCTCTCTGTGGTAAAAGACAGACGCAGGCCGTGGCGCAACAATACGGGGCGGATGGCACTATCCATATCTTCCCAGCGCGCAAACCTATACGAACCTTTGCCATTCATTTCTTTGATGCCAGCCTTAAAAATTTGCGGCATTTCACCCATAGCGGCAGACATGGCCTCACTAAATTCTTTGCGATCATCTATTTCCATGACCTGCTTTTTCATATCCAGCAGCGCACGGAGCTTTTCCACATCGCATTGAGGGTTGCTGGCCGCTTGAGTGATAATGGAAAGAAGCTGATCACCTTGGTCTGGTGCGACCATTTGTTTTTGCGCCTCCTGAGGGCGTGTCATAACTTCATTCATCACGCAGCCTCCAGCTTACGAAACGGATGCACACGCCGCACCGCTTCCACCGCATCGCGGTGCTGCAATTCTAGGCGCACGTATTCGCGCGTCAGGTTGGAAAGCGCTCGCATTGCAATGTCGCGTTTTTCATGCGGGATATGTTGCAGGAGTAGCGAGTGCACGGCTGCCTCATGCTCGTTCCACGCGCTCATACATCTTCTCCTGCGGCAATCTCAGCATGGCGCACATCGTCTGTTTCGACTTCTTCGGCCATAGCCTCTAGGGCAGGAGCAACGTCCAGGCAGGACATTCCTGTGCAGTGTGCACCATCGACATCTGCTTCTGTGTTCGCGTAATTCAGGAGCGCGACTTCTTTTGAAATCTTGCTTGCTGCATCACGAAGAATGGATGCGATACGGTTAAGACTTTTTGCATCCTGTGAAGCTTTATGACCCGCAAAGCTATTCTTGCGCTGGAAAACTTTAGGTGCTGCATACGGGCTGATACCAATCCCGCCGCGCATCCCATCTGGGTAACCGCCCATTGTCATTGATTGTGACATTACTTACTCCTGTATGGAGAAACATTCGGCCAATGCGGCCACAAGACCCGGCCCGCGAGCCGGGAAGTGCGGGGGCATCAATCGGTAATCTTCGTGTAAGTGAAGGCCCCACGCTCTTTGTTGCCATAAAGCGTTAGGTCGCGATGCCCGAATGTGCCGTCTCCAAGCGCATCAATGATGTCCTGCGCGGTTACAGGGCCTTCGTATTTCCCCCTGTACACCATCGTGCTTCCGGAACTGGCATCATAGTCGTAGTCATATATGCGCTTGCCATTGCCGAGATTTTTGGATGGGTTTTTGCAATAAAGCTTAGAGCCAATGCCGATCGACCGGAGCGCCATAATGGGCATTTGCTGCCGCTCATCTTCTTGCTCCCGTTCTCTGCATGTGTCGCAGATCAGAAATGAAGAAGTGCAGATGCTACATGGCGCACAAAGATGGCAACGGCACTCTCCTTCTGGATAGCTGAATACGAGATGTCCAGAGCAGCCAGCGTTGGGGCATTTGCTGCCTTCTTCCCATACAAATTTTGTCATGATGTTTCACCACTCGCTTTAGCGAGGGCGGCACGAGCCTCCACGATGAGCACAGAATTTTGGTGTATGTTGAATCCGTTATGTGTGGCTGTAATGATGTTATCCAAAGCCTCATAAAGCTCAGGCGCGGCGCCGATTAGGCGGGCGTTGGCCACTTGTTCGACCTGAGAAATTCCGCCGATATGTTCCGCATCATGGATATGGCAAATTCCTCCTCTATATTTATTTGAGACAGGCTCAACTTCCCAAAAATTCCCGTTGTCGAAGGGACCCCACACCCCCGGCGTAAACTTGGCTTCGCCCATCACACACCCACCATCATCGCGATAACGCCAGCCATTGCCATATCCAGAAAAGCCACGACCTTGAGGCCTGTATCCGTGCAAAGTGCCGCAAACATTAGGGTGTAGAAAAACGCAAAGAATACGATGCACTGACCGAGAATGGTGTATTTCAGGAAATCATAAATATCCCGCGCACCGCTTCCGATGCGTTCTGGGATGCCATCTTTATGGAGTGTCCCGGACATTATGCGGCCTCCGCTTCAACGGCGTTTCCGCTATCATCAATCTTGTACCAAATTCCTGATTTAATGCCGTCCTCGCCTACATATATTGCTGTAAAGCGCGTACGCTTTCCGTCATGCCATGCAATGCAGGCTGATCCGTTTTCTCCGAGTTTCACACGGGAGTTAATTCCCGCTGATGCAACAACGGAGTTTTCTCCCGATGCGCCAATCCGGGCATTGTAGCCACTGGAGCCAATCTGGGCATCGTCGCCACTGGAGCCAATCCGGGCATTGTAGCCACTGGAGCCAATCTGGGCATCGTCGCCACTGGAGCCAATCTGGGCATCGTCGCCACTGGAGCCAATCCGGGCATAGTTGCCACTGGAGCCAATCTGGGCATTGTAGCCACTGGAGTTGGCATCTATCTCAGCATCTTCCGTCAATTTGATAATGGCATTGATATCAGACGCGATAATTTCCGAAGAAAATGCCTTGTCAAAAACCTTACTGGATAACCAGCGAGCATCTTCGTAGCGTTTATCGGCATAAAGTGCGGTCAGTGTTTCGCCGTATTCTGCGCCCTGCGGGAATTTATCGCTAAACCATGATTTTCCATCCTGACACGCTCCCCACTTGCGGAGCATCGTCAGCGTAATCATTGCCGTGTTTGTTTCTTCGGGAGCCGTCTGCTCGACTGTATCGGTCATTGCCCATCGCCTGTTCGGTTGTGATGGGACATATATGTCTCATTATGAAGCGTAGCGCAAGGACAAAAATGTCCCATATCAGACAAAAAATATCCCGCCCAGTTACGGGCGGGATAAAAATGGGCCTGATTACCGTTGGGGAGCGTAAGCCATCATGCGTTCTACACCAAACCACCTAGCTACAGAGAGGAGCGAGAAAGCCTGCCTAGTAATGTCGATCACGTAGTAAGGAATGCGTTTCATATGGCCATACCCTCTTATTGGATAAGAGAAGGTTGGCAGGTGAGTGTGCCCGCGAATGGGCGAGAAAAGGGCAGGGATTGGGCGAAAAATCCCAACAAACCGCAAAACGAGCTTTTAAGTTAGCGATTAAATATCCATGGGAAAAATTTCAGAATGGCTCCAATCAGTGCCACTGCGGCAGAAATCTTTGCAATCCCCGGCAGGGAATCCACTCTGCCTTTAAGCTCAGCCATAGACGAAGCGGTAGCTTTTGCATCTAGGGAGGTTTTGATCGCAACTATATCCGCCCTAATAGGAGACAAATCATCTTTTGTGGAGATACTAGCCTCCATACGAGCAAGCGTGATCTGAATCTCATTCAGAGTGCTCTGGGCGCTATCCATTTTATCTTCAAGTTTAGATACTCGGCGTTCCATATCTGAATCATGTGGCGGCCCACCGCCAGAAGCAAATGAATTTCTACCATTCTGAGATTCAATTCTCTTAATACGCTCCCCGTCCAAATCTATAGTATTAACCATTTTTCTTGATGCCTCTTAAAAATTCTATTGTGTTTAAAAGGCCATCCATCCCGTCATTATACCGTTTTATATTAACTGAATCTTTTTCTAATTCATTGTTATAATTATGAAAATTTCTTATCGTAACCCGAATGGCGTGTAGGCAGCGAGCTGTATCAAATGCTATAGAACTTACGAGCTTCTGTAGCTCCTCAACTGTGAGGTGCGGGGGAATGCCATTGTGTTCGTTGTTTTCCATCATATCTCCCATATTTGTAAATTTTATGCTGCACAGTCGATAATTGCCGCCTTGATGTTCCTGTTTCGTTCTGACATACTGCCCGAATGGCACGGGTAGACAGAATCACTGGCGAAGGGTTAGGCGGCATCGGTATCAATGGCAGCCTGTATCATCGCAAGCGCTATCCGCCTTTGCTTCTCGTTCATGTCTCGCCAGAGCCCGACCCAAGCAGCCTCCTCGGCATTATCGAGAGCCTGCGCAGGCGGGTGCGAAGAAGGAATAAGGTGAGACCCGTCCCTGTCTATGCTGCCGGGGATAAATCCATGCCCATCGAAAGAAACGAAAAAGGGAATGTTATTCGATTGAGCAATCCGGGCGAGGGTGTCCACTTTAGGGCTTCCACTCGTTCCTCGTAAGATATGCTTGATAGCTGACTCGCTTAAGCCTGCGTTCAAGCTTGCCACGCGCGCGGACAGATCGCGCGACTGAATCGCCTCTTCTATAGCTTGAGCTAATGTTTCTGCCTGTTTTTTCATGGGACAATTATGCCCTGAAATCAGTTGGCTTTCACGGGACAAGAATGTCCTTGCTTCTGCGCTTATTTTGGGACATATATGTCTCATGTCGATACGAGATTCACTTCTGAAAGAGATTGAGGCTACTCAGAAAGAGATGTCTCTCTCTGATCGCGCCTTTAGTTTAAGAGCTGGGGTTCATCCGAAATTCATGCAGAGACTTCGTCAGGGGAATGTCACGTTGTCTTCTATGGAGGCCGCCAAAAAATACGTGGCTTCCTTAAGGCGCACTCCTGTGAAGGAGGCAGCCCAATGACTGCCGAGATCATTCCTTTCAAGATTGAGCGGCAGGCTGATGGTGAACTGCGCATCAGCGATGTGGAGCTTTCCAAGCACCTTGGATACTCTTCCGTCCGTGCTTTCAGAAATGCAATTCGGAAAAATCTTGATGATATAAGGAAACTCGACTTTTGCACCACTGCGATGCAAAAGTCCTCTGGCGGCCGCCCCGAAAAAATCTACTGGCTGACAGAGCGGCAGGCCGTCCACATGACTTACCGGGCGGATACCCCGGAAGCGCGTCAAATAGCCATCCTTCTGACCAAGGCTTTTGTTGACCTTCGCCGTAAGACAGAGCGGCATTTGCTACTTCCTGAATTCTTCCGCCTTCAACTGATTAACGAACAGGTGCGCCAGTGGCAGCGGGAATACCCTGCCACGTTCTTTATTGAACTGCATCGTGTCCTTGGCTTGCGCCGCCCAGCAATCGGCAATCACTCTAATTGCTCTCATTTCATCAATCGCTATGTGTACCAATTCCTGTTTGGAGCGCTTGGCTTGGACGCCATACGCAGCGCTAACCCAGCGGATGAGGAGCATGTACGCGCTCACAAGCATCATCAGGTGCTGAGGGAGAAGCATATGCCCCGTCTAAGGCAACATATCGACAAGGTTGGTGCGTTACTCGCCAACGCAGTTTCGATTTCTCATTTTGACGATATGTTTAATCGCTCTTTCCCGTCAGTGGATACGCAAATTGGCTTCATGTTTGCGGAAACTCCGCTGCTGGCTATCTCACGCGTCTCCACACAGGAGGCACGGTCGTGAGTATTGAATTACGCAAATATGCCCTGGAGGAGGCCCGTAAAGCGCTCTGCGATTATTCATATGAACCAGAGGTCCATATATCAGTCGCAGAGGCTCTGCATGAATGGCTATGCAAGAAAGATCAGAAAGCTTTACCGCGCTACTCTTTGTGCCAGCTTCGCGTAGTCGCGCTTGGGTTTGGGGTCACGCTTAAGGGCTTCATCAACCGCATTGGCAGCGTCTTTAAGCGCGGCAGCGATATAAGCCCGGTCAGCGGATCCTTTAATGAAGGATTCTCCGCTAACCTTTCCATCAAGTTGTGCATAAACAAGAAAAACGCTCCAGATCATATCTTCACGGGAGACTGGGACTTCAGTATTCATAAAAAAGATTCCTCTCAAAAAGAAAATACTCGCGGCTCGGAGCTTCCGACTCCCTCACGCACTGAAACGGTAGTCCCAGACGCTCAGACGGTCATGCAGCCTTGTACGCATACCCGTACAGACGGTGGCCTATAATGGCGGCGTGGACTTCGGCGGACGTGAAGATCCTTGAGCGCATGGCAAATGCCGGGGATAGCTGGGAAAAAATCAGCCGCACGCTCAACCGTACGCCGGGCGCTTGCCAATATAAGGCGTGCGCATCTCTGGTTATTTCTGAGGCCGCCAGAAAAAAGCGTTGGGAAGACAGCCGGAAAAAGCAGGGCGAAAAGCTGCGGGGAAGGGCGCATAGGTGGAAAGAGAAAAAAGCCGACAAGGCAAATGCCAAAGGCAACACTGATTCCCGTACGCGCCCCTGCATTCGGTGCGGAATTGTTTTTACGACCCCGCATAAATGCCGCTTTTTGTGCATTAAGTGCAATTCGTATGCGTCTAGTTTGGGCTGGTAAGTTACCCAATGCAAGACGCATCAATCCCCAAACTTCTAGCTACATCCTGTAGCAACAGCACGCGCTGCCCTATGGTAGCGTGGGGGTTGAGCTGCGCCCAGATTATCGCGCTGCGTACAATAGAGTTCCAGATGTATGGTGTGCCAAACGGCAAGTCTGGAACAGCCTCGCAGGCGTTCAGCAAATCGGGGGAGTATGTTCCCCCGAATTCTACAGTTCCAAATTCAGTCTCCCTCTTCATCGTTTCTCCAGTTCACAACCTCAACAATTGTGAATTTGGCAGGGATGAATTCCGTGGAGAGAGAAAAGTTTTCCGTGAGAGCAGAAAGGGGTCACGACATGACGCCTGAAGCTATTGCACGGCAGGTTCAGTGCCAGTTGCGTGAGGTTGTTGACGCAACCGGAGAACGCTCCTGCCTGAAGCAATCGTTCGCTTCCATCGCCCGCAAGACCGGGTTGACGGAAGGGCAAATCAAACGGCTGTTCTATGGGGAATGGAGCGTTATTCCAGCGCACATTTTCCTGAATGTAGAACGGCTTTACCGAAATCATCTGGCGCAGATGCGTGCGCGGTCTGAACATCAGGCCGCCCTGTATCGCGCCAGAAGTGACGAATGGGATCGCAAATGGGGCGACTATTCCTCCAATGGCACATCAGCATCACCCGTTGGCGTGCCTGCCGTGCGCTCAATCGAGCATTCTATTTCCGAGAGCTTGCCCAATGGCTGAATGCCAAGGCGGATCGGTTGCAGGAAAAGGCAGATATTTTGGAGCGGGAGTGTAGAGAATGAAACGCGGGAACAGCATGGATGATGCTGACGTATTCAGGATTGTTGACCGCGCAATCAACAAGGCCGGGTCACAATCCGCCTTTGCAAGCAAGGTTGGAATAACTCGTTCAGCACTCTGCAAGCAACACAATGCCAAAACGGCCAATGGATATACCGACGAAGTGCTTCTCGCAGCCGGGATACAGCGCATCCAGCCGCCTGTAGAATATTACCTGATGGATGAAATCTGATGTCTGAATTTCCAAAAGATCACAATGAAACAGCCGATGTTGGCGGCATTGCTGCAGATCGTCTGCGGTCCATTATTGAGCGCGTTGAGCGCTTGGAAGAAGAGCGCAAGGCTCTATCCGGCGATATCAAGGATATCTTTACAGAAGCAAAGTCTGCCGGGTTCGATGTGAAAGTGATCCGCCAGATCATCCGCCTACGCAAGCAGGAACCGGTTGAGGTCGAGGAGCAGGAAACCTTGCTCGACGTGTATCGGCGTGCATTGGGAATGTAACTATGGCTCAGCACGAAGAAGATAAGCTGCACACATTCATCTGGAAGGCGTTGCAGTTTATGCTGCCAGATGATGCTGTTGCGTGGAGCAATGAAAATCGCCAGTGCGGGCCGCGAGAAGGGTTTCGGCGGAAGCAGCGCGGTTGTGTGCCGGGCGTCCCTGATATGGTGGTGAACTGGAAAGGCAGGCCGCTTTATATCGAGATCAAGACGCCTAAGGGGACGATCTCGAAAGTGCAACGGGATATGCACAAGCGTTTAAAAGCTACAGGTGCGCCCGTAGCCGTCTGCCGGTCTCTGGAAGACGTTATGTATTTTCTGGAAACGCATGATGTGCCGCTGAAAGCTGCGGTGATGGCATGAAAATCCTGATCGGCTGCGAATACAGCGGTATCGTGCGCGATGCGTTTATAGCGCGGGGGCATGACGCAATGTCGTGTGATCTACTCCCAACGGAACGTCCTGGGCCGCATTACCAAGGTGATGTTCGGGATGTGTTGGATTATCCGTGGGATATGGCAATTTTCCATCCGCCCTGTACAGACCTCTCTGTGTCTGGAGCGCGACATTTTGCCGCCAAGCGCATGGATGGGCGGCAGCATGCCTCAGTTTCGTTTTTTATGCGGTTGGCAAAATGCGGTATCCCGAAAATAGCAATCGAGAACCCGGTCTGCATTATGTCCACCCTGTGGCGCAAACCGGACCAGATCATTCAGCCGTGGGAATACGGACATGGGGAGACAAAGGCCACATGCCTGTGGCTTAACGGTCTCCCGTTACTGAGGCCCACTAATATCGTTCCCGGTCGTGAGGCTCGCATTCACAAGATGCCACCCTCTGCTGACCGGGGGAAACTCCGTTCACAGACGTATCAGGGTATTGCGGATGCAATGGCGGAACAATGGGGAGGTGATTGGAAAACATCACCATTATTCCAGCAGATTCCGCACCGCATAGAGTACCCAACGGGGCGCAAACCTGCTAACATGACGAAGGCCGCTGGTTCGGGGGAACCGGGCGGCCTTCTGACCAATTCTTGAAAGCACCAAGTAATGGCTATATCCGCTTGTACCAAAGAAAAACAAAAAATGCCAGATGCTATAAATGGCGAGCGCCCAATATGGGTTGATGGTAAAAAATTTTATGCAGCCCTAAAAGAGTGCTCGATTGAAACCGCTGGATGCGTCCCCGGTCTCTTGGGTTATGGAAATAACGGGCCGTTTGAGTGGGATGCTTACAGCATCGCAATATTTTTAAACGGCGGTAAAGATGGCCCTGTAACGGCAGAGAAAATGGAAAGCCTGCGTCCAGAGCTGGAGCGATTTTTTGCGCCAGTTCGGGGCGGAAAATGGCTTGCGCCTAGCGCCGAATTTTTCTGCATAAATGATCCATATAGCGAGGTGAACTGATGGCCCGTATTCGTAGTGTTCACCCCGGCCTTTACACGGATGAAGCGTTTATGACGCTCTCTATGGCTGCGCGGGTTTTAATTGTTGGGCTGTGGGCTCATGCTGATGATGGCGGCGGATTTGAGTGGAAGCCACTTGTCCTGAAAGCGCGTATTTTCCCGGCTGACAACATAGACCTAGATCCCATACTGACCGAGCTTGAGGAGAATGACGTCATAAAAAAGTATGACGTGTCCAGTAAGAGTTATGGAGCGATACGCAACTTCGGTAAGTGGCAACGCCCTCAAAAGCCAAAGCGGTTTGTGCCCATGCCTAAACCAGTACGAGAATACTGCCAGTCAGAAGCCGTCTGCCCGGATAAAGAAAATGATAGCGGTAATAACCAAGTACGCGACGAGTATAATACCGGTACGCAACCAGTCATCGACCAGTCATCAAATTCTTCCGCAGAAGGTAGGAAGGTAGGAAGGTATGAAGGTAATAACTCTCTTACGCTTCGCTCCAGAGAGTCTGACGCGCCTTCGACGCCCAAAGCCGAACAATCGAGCCAGCGAGGCTCCCGCCTACCGCCGGACTGGCGACCCACGGACGAAATGCGATCGTTCGCCCTGAGCCTGTTGCTGAACCCCACGGACGTTGGCGAGCAGTTTCGGGATTACTGGATTGCCCAACCCGGCGCCAAGGGTCGGAAATCGGATTGGGAGGCAACGTGGCGGAATTGGTGCAGGCGTGAGGCCGAGAGGGTGCCGAAGCGGACGGCTGCCCACGCTCAACAGCCATCGCGGCACGACCGCGTTCGAGACGCATGGGCCAATGTGCCCGACATTCCGGGAGTTTGACCGATGACCGCAATTTCGACACTCACACCCGCAGCCGTTTGCCAGCCTAGCCCCGACCTGAGCGTGCTACTCGATGCCGTCCGCAACAGCGTGCCTCTGTTGGCCCGTGACCTGACGCCGCAGCGCATTTCCGAGGCGCGGCGCATCGCGGCTGTTGCGCTCCAGCCTGCTGACCCGGTGCTGATTGCCGCATGGCTGAAAAAACTGGCTGTGCTGGTTGTCAACGGGCCAGATGAGGCGCGGGCACGTCAGCAGGCTGAGGCGATGGTTGAGGTTTGCGGAGATCTGCCAGCAGCCGTGTGGTGCCCCGAAGCGCGTAGGGCATGGGCTCGCTCTGGTGAGCGTGGGAAATTCTGGCCTGCCCCCGCTGAACTTTACGCCCACCTGCTGCCGTTCGCTGAAAAAATCCGCTGGCAACACCACGCAGCCCGCAAACTGGTGGAGATGGCCGAGGCTGCCAAGGAAGCGCCACAGCGCCGCACGCCAGAGGAGCGTGCCGCCGTTGAGCGTGCCGTCAACGCGTGGAGGGGACGCCAGCCTGTGCAGCCCAAGGATGCCGTGCGGCGGATGCAGCCAGATCAGCCGAGCCTACACCAACGCATCGCTGAGTGTCGCCGCCAGCTCGAAACGGCGGATGAGACGGCCCGCGCTTGGTTGGAGCCGTTCATCGCAAACCTAGAGGCACAGCATGCAGCGATATGCACGAAAGAGCCACGAGGCTTCGCGCACAGCACGGTTTCACCTTGATTACGATAAATGACCGCATTGAGTGTTTGAACGCGCTATGCGGGCAATGTGGGGGATTTTAGGGGTATGTCAAAAGTTAAAGATTTTCCGATGATAACCGTCAGGGTGCAGCCAAATAGAGGCCGCTCTCATGTGTTGTGGTCGGTTGAAACGATGGATGGAACGCGTGCAAATGGAGTTGCTTACAGCCCTGTTGACGCTATGAAAGACGCGGCAGCATTTGTTGAGGCTATGTCTATGCCGCGGCTGGGCGGCCATTTCCGCAAGCGTGAATTGCGCGTTGTGGATGGTGGGAAGTGAAGTGCCAACTGGGTGCAGCAAAAATTCTGCTGGTAGGCGGCCCGCTGGACGGCGAATATCGGAGCCTGCCGTACGCATCAACCATATACGTTGTCAGGGTTAATCCTGCGATAGGGCCGCGCAAGAGGGGCATTTATGAGCTGGAGGTTGAGACGCTGGACGGCGGTGAGTTTTATTTTCAGGGGTGGGAGGATCTGAATGATGGGGATCGCAGGCTATGACCTAATCGGCTGGGACGAATGGCCGACAAACCGGCGCGAAACTACACAGGAAACGCGCAACGATCTGCCGCCCGTCCATGAGCCAGAGCCGGGGTTGCTAGACGAAGAAATCCTTCCCCTGCGGGTTGATTGGATGAGGGGGTCGGGGAGGGCTTCATAGCTCTCCCTGAGGAGTGCGTCGTTCTTCCCAGCCCTTTGGCAGGGGATGTTCAAGGCGAAATTTGGCTTGCACCTCTAGCCATTCAGCGAGGTTGTTAGGGATTAACTGTTTACCTTTCGACCACCGTTGAACCGTAGTATTGTGAGCACCTAGTATTTCGGACAGCTTGCGCATAGATAACCCCAGAATATCTAGGCATTCGTTAAACCGCTCGGGTGTCACAGGTAGTTCACTCCGAAATAAAACCCGAGAGATAGCCCGATAAGAGCGGCAAGAACGAAAATGACTGATAGCTGTTTATTGCTCATGGTCATGCCAAAATCCTTTACATGGATCGGTGAGGGGCCGAAGCCCCTCGAGTTGTTAGTGATGTTTGAGAAGTTTTCCGATTACCGCGCCAAAGGCAAGAAATGTTGTTGCTATGGTGCAGGCGGTTTGAATAATCGCCATGATGTAAATCTGGTCTTTTTTCTTCATTAAGGAACCCTTCCTTTTAACCGTGTAGCACATTGCTTTCGGTATGTGTTCATTATGACCACATTAAAGATGATTGGCAACGCCTTTTTTGATGTATTTTGCGTTTATTTTCCCTGTACTTTTTGAGCGGTTTGTGATTCTGTTGAGGCATGAAATGGCATGAAAACCTCCCAGATTTTCTCAGGCCCGGTAACGTAGAGATTTACACTCCGCCAATTAATTGGGACGTAGCTTGCGCGTTGCAGAATGTGCGGGCTGGCGTGCCGTTGACCGAGGCGCAACAGGAGTTGGTCAGAAATGCGAACAACTGACCGCACGCCACCTCGTATCGTGATAGGCCTGTGGCTGGCGCTGGCTGTTTTTGAAATTTTTGCAGGGATTGGTGGATAAAATGCAGACGGCAAAACCGCACTATATTATCCCGCGCGCACAGGATAATGGGCCCACGCCTGAGCGGGCAGTTAAATCCGTTTTCACGCGCGGAAATCCGCCGCGCGTCCTGACGACAGTGCAATCATTGCTCAATGCCGGGGATATCAGCCAGGACGACGCAAACGCAGGTGAGCGCTGGTATCGGGATTATATTTTTGCGTATGAGGGGATCATTGAGTTTCCGGATAACCACGTGTCCGATACTACCGTGCGGCATGATGCGGTTTCATGGAATGTCACGCGGGCTGTGGCGCTAGATCGGATTTTAGACGTGCGTGATGCCCTCGGTGAGCGCGCTAACCAGATTCTGCGGATGATGCTCGTGGATGAGTTAAGTTTTCGGCAGATAGGAGAGACGTTTTTCCCGCGCCTGAACGCCACCGTGGCTCGCGGGAAAATGTCCGCACAATGCAGCATGCTGCTCCAGCAGCTTTCAGGATTTTATCAGATGCAAAAGCGGCGCAAAGAAAAGACTTGTACCCCGCATGCGGTTTCTGTATAAACCTAATCACGATGCAATAATTGTATTAACAGCCGCCACGTGCGGCTTTTTCTTTGCCCGGACAAATGCAGATACTCCAGCGTGGCGACATCGTGCGTTTCAAGCGCCGTGATGCTCTGTGTGTGGGTATCATGTCTGGGCTGTCGCTACTTTGCGACATCATGCCCGCAACAGAAAATATATGGCACCGTGCAGACTTGCTGCTGTCGATGCTGGAATGCGCAAACGCCGGGCTCCGTCCTGACGTGCGCATCAGGTGTTGGCCACGGTTTGGATTGATGCGGGGGAATGTGTCTGGGCGAGCCCCCAACGCTCTGTTGATTGCAGTCGATGGGCGCGTTCAGCGCGAGGCAATGTTGCGGCAGTTTGAAAACAGTTTCGGGGCGGATATCCTTAACGATGTAGCGCGCATCGCAATCCTGCTCTCTCTAACCGTTGGCTCCCGTGAATTAGGTTTTGGTCAACGGCATGGGTAAAACGTACCGCCTTAAATTAGCAGCGTTAAGACAGGAAGCGCATTTTCCATTCTGGAGTGTTGGATATGGCCGGACAAAAGGGGCCGGTTAAAAAACTGCCGGGGCGTCCTACGAAATACAGTGATGAACTTGGCGATATTATCTGCGCAGAGATATCTGAGGGAAAGAGCCTGCGCTCTATATGTGAGCGGGAGGGCATGCCGTGCCGTCTTACTGTTTTTAGATGGCTGCGCGAATATCAAGGGTTTTGTAACCAATACGCGCATGCGCGCGAGGCTGCGGCTGATTGGTTTGCCGAAGAAATTATCGATATTGCTGATAAGGCAAGGGACAAAGAAGACGCACCAGCCATCAAGGTGCGGGTTGATGCCCGGATATGGGTCGCCTCCAAGCTACGACCAAAGATTTACGGGAACAACTCTCGCCAAGAACTGAGTGGCCCAGACGGCGGCCCGATTGAAGTGAAGGGCGGCGGTGTTTCCGGTTTGCTCAACGCGGCACTAAAGGAAGATGGCTCTAACTCAGACTGATATTGCTGATTACCGCAAACTGCGCGGTATTTGGCGTACTGATCCTGTTTTATATGCCCGGCAGCAATTGGGGCTGAACCCGACCACGCAACAGCGTCAGTTGCTGGAGGCCATTGCGCCGCCCGGGGCCAAGGTGTCGGTGCGGGCTGGTCATGGTGTCGGCAAGTCGGGCTCCACTTCTGCGGCAATCTGGTGGCATCTGGTATGTTACGAATACTGTCGCATTCCATGCACGGCCCCAACGGCATCGCAGCTTTACAATGTGCTTTGGGCAGAGCTTTCCAAGTGGGGGCGTCGGTCTGAAGAGCGGGCGCGTGCAGATGGGCTACCGGAAGAATTGTGGCTGGCAAACCTGTTTGACCGCAATCAGGACAGGATATCCGACAAGGGGCAGCCTGCCGAGTGGTATGCTGTTGCGCGCACAAGCCGCCGGGAATCTCCTGACGCGTTGCAGGGCTTTCATGCCTCTGACGTGCAGATCACGGATGATAACAGAGCGGTAGAGCGTTCAGCGTCTGGTGGCTCAATCATGTTCGTGATTGAAGAAGCCAGCGGCGTTCCTGACGAGATATTCGAGGTTGCGGAAGGTGCACTTTCTTCTCATGGCGCACGCCTGCTCATGGTTGGAAACCCAACGCGCAACACAGGCTTTTTTGCACGTTCCCAGAAGCAGGACAGGGCGCTTTACACAGCACTTCACTTTCGCTGCTCTGACAGCCCGTTGGTTGACCCCAGCTATCGCGCCAATTTGGTGCGTAAGTATGGGGAGGGTTCAAACGTTGTTCGCGTGCGTGCTGATGGGGATTTCCCCAAGCAGGACGACGATGTTCTGATTCCGCTGGAAACGGCAGAAGCTGCGCTTGCGCGTGAACCAGCGAACGGAAAATACGAGCGCAGGCTGGGTGTGGACGTTGCCCGCTTTGGTGACGACAGAACAACATTTGTCCTGCGCGAAGGCCCGCGCGTTGAGAAAATAGAAATCAGGGCCAAGCAGGATACGATGGCTACCGCTGGTATGTCGGCAGATTTCTTTCGCCGCTGGAAGGCTGACAGCATTTACGTTGATGTTGTTGGCGTGGGTGCTGGCGTTGCTGATCGGTTGCGTGAACAGAAGCTGCCGGTCGTAGATGTGAACGTGGCCTGCCGCGCACCTGATGAGGTTGTTGCGGAAGACGCCAAGCCCGCAAAACTGCGCGATTATCTCTGGCTGCAGGTGGCCGCATGGTTGCGCACTGGTGATGCCTCCATTCAGGCGGAAAGCAAGGATAACGCAGAGGATCTGGCCGCCGAGCTTTCAACGGTTCGGTATGGTTTGGACAGTTCCGGCAATCTGCTGGTGGAAAGCAAGGACGCCATGAAAAAGCGTGGCCTGCGTTCTCCAGATATTGCCGATGCTTTGGGGCTTACTTTCGCACCGGGGCCGATAGTTAAAGCACCGGCCCGCTTCGTAACAAATAAACGGTTCTCACTGAGTAGATAATGGACTGGCAGGAACTACAGAAAACAATTCTGGTGCCGCAGCAGGTATCTGCGCGGGCTAAGAGGTTGCTGCGTCTGTCTGCTGTGCGTGATGGCACGATGTATGACGCGCTGCCATATCCATTTTCGGAAGAGTGGAATAACAATGAGTATATTCCACTCTCTCAGCGTAGGCCGTCTGTGCGTTCGCATCTGTGTGCGGTTGTAGTTGAGGATGCGGCCAGCCTGACATTTGGGGAAACACATTGGCCTACACTGAAATGTGAGAATTCAGACACTGCCGATGCGCTCTCTAGAATTACGAGAGAATGTCAATTACCTGCGGTTCTGATGGAAGCTGTTCTTAAGGGATCGATTGGTTCAGTTGCGGTGCTAGTTGAGGCTGTTGGCGGCGCTTTATCGGTCTCTGTGCTGGATACGCCATATCTGGAACCTGAATGGGACGCTAAAGGTGATTTAGCGCGGGTTGTCAGCCAGTATCTCATTAAGGGCCATCAGGTGCGCGCTCTGGGGTATGACGTTCCAGACGGTAGTGATGGGATTGATTACTGGTATCGGCGGGAATGGACGCGAACCGCAAGCAGCGTTTATAAGCCGTGGCCTGCTTCTAGCGATGCCAATCCGGAAATAGATGCAGAGCGTAGCGGGCCGCCGCATGGTTTGGGTTTCGTGCCGATTGTGTGGGTGCGCAATCTAACCCCCCCGAGTAATGATCCTGATGGGGTGTGCACTTTTGAGCGCGCGATTGATACGGTTATTGAGGGTGATTACCAGCTTTCACAAGTTGGGCGTGGCCTGAAATATTGCTCTGACCCTAAGCTGGTGATTACTGGTGTGGGAGGCGATACATCTGGGAATGATGGCGCTCCAGCTAGCGAAGGTGGCTCTGCGACGGCAATTGTTCTACCGGAGAAAGCCAGCGCGAAAATGCTGGAGATCAACGGCAGCTCTGCTGGTACTGTGATGGAATACTGGCGCGAATTGCGTGCGCTGGTTCTGGAAATCCTGCACGGTAACAGGGCGCATGCTGATAAGATCAGTGCTGCGCAATCTGGCCGGGCTATGGAGATGATGTGTCAGTCGCTTGTGTGGCTCGCGGATCGGATGCGTCTGTCCTACGGCGAAGGCGCGTTGCTTTCGTTGTATCGGATGATCTGCGATTTTTCTTTGGCCATTGAAGGCGGTATCCAGATTGATGGCGAGCGCATCACACTGGATGATGCAGGTTTGGCGCTGGAATGGCCTCCGTATTTTCCTGCTACAGATGGCGAAATTTTGCAGTTGTCGCAGGCTCTTGTGACAGCGGTAAAGGGCGGCATTCTCTCAAATGAGAGTGCATGTTCGATATTTGCTGCAAAGTCTGGCTGCGCAGACCCGGCTACGGAGTGGGGGCGGGTGCAGGCAGAACTGCAAGACCCAACAATACAGGCTGCTCGAAGCGCGGATGCGTCAGAGATTAAAGTTGTGCGCACGGCAGCGGGTGTTGGGAAAACAGATACGCATCAGGTTACGGCTTGATGCTCCCGGCTGATGCCGGTGTTTCAATCAAAAAGTGAGAGACTGATGTCCGATAATGCAAACCCGGCCAATGCTGGGAACGGTGGCGCTGATCCTAACACGCCGCGTGAATTGGCGCGAGCGCGTGCCGACCTTGTGACTGTGCGTAACGAGCTTAAGGCTGCGCGGGAAGATGTGGATGCAGTGCGTGCTGAGCGTGATGCGGCCATTAAAGCCCGTGATGGTTTCAAAGGGCAGCTTGCGCAGCAGAAGTCCGATTTTGAAGGCAAGCTGGCCGAGGCGCAACAGGCCGTTGAAGCGGCTAAGACCGAAGCACAAACGGCAGTTGCGCAGTCCAAGGCACAGGCGGATCAGGCTGTCATTCGGGCAGAAGCCAAGGCGCTAGCAACCAAGCTGGGCGCTGTTTCTCCCGATGATGTAGTGCGCCTGATTGATCTTTCTGAGGTCAAGATGGGCGAAAATGGGCAGGTCGAAGGGCTGGATGCTGTGATGGACGCAGCAAAAGAAAGCCGTGGCTATCTGTTCACGCAACCTGTTGAGCCCGGTACCAAAACCGGCACCACCAAAACGGCACCAGACCCCAAGCCGGGTAAGGCCGAACCGTTTGATGCGCGTAAGGCAACGCCAGAAGAAGTGGCGGCCAACGCACTAGCGGCTGGGCTTAATCCCAAACTTTTCAAAACATCCTAACCGACTGCCGATGCAGTCTCGCCCAGCGGCTGATGCTGCGGGCGCTGTAGCAATTACTCTGCAAACAGTGAGATAACGAAATGGCAATCGCCGATTTCCCCGCAGTACTACAACCTATTATCCAGCAGGGCTTTCTAGCTCGTGCGTTTGAGGCAAGCCTTGAATCCAAACTTGGCTTCCGCTCCATTGCTGATCGCATGGATTTCCCTGCCCGTATCGGTCAAACGATTACGGACACGCGACGTGGTTTGCTGGCTCCAGTTGAAGCGCCGCTGAATCCCGCCTCCAACACCAATTTCGATAATGGTATGTCTCCCACCGAATGGTCTGTGGAGCAGTACACTCTGGAGATTGCGCAATTCGGCAACACGATGGATCTCAATCAGGTCACGGAAGGTGTCGGGATTGCGAACCAGTTTGTCCAAAATGCGCAGGTTTTAGGTATTAACGCCCGGCAGTCCCTTGATCGTCTTGCACGCAACTCCCTGTTCGGTGGAGCGATTGGCGGCGTTGGTGGTTATCTGGGTGGGAATACCCGTGTAACCACAGCACTTGCAGCGGCGGGCACAACCATTCAGGTTGACGATATTCGTGGCTTCCAGCGCGTCATGAATGATATGGGGCAGGTTATTCCGGTTTCCGCAACCAGCGGTATGACCGTTACCATTGGCTCCGGTTCTTACACGCTAACTAATGTTGCGGCAGACGCAACAAACGTCAGCAAGGCACCAGGCGGAATTTCAGGCACACTGACGTTCTCTGGCAATGTTGCGACAACTGACGCGACAGAGAATGTCGCTGTGGTTGCGGCAACTGCGCCGCTTGTGCTTCGTCCGAATGGCCGCGCAACAACAGCAGCTCTGCTGGCATCTGGTTCTAAGGACGCCAACGGCAATGTGGCGACAGGTGATTACCTGACCATTGACACCATGTTGGGGGCAGTCGCTGCGTTGCGTAACAACAATGTCCCAACGATTGACGGCTGCTTCAACTGTTTCTTGGACAATTCCCAGCTTCTTGGTTTGTTCCGCGATCCCGACTTTAAGCTGTTGTATCGTGGTCAGTATGGATCTGATGAATATCGGACGGGTCAGGTGTTCGAACTATTGGGCATCCGGTTTATCCCGACCACTGAGGCCCCGCAGCAGGCATCTTTGGGGCAGGGGCAGATTCACCGCGCTATCATTTGCGGCGCTGGGGCGCTGATTGAGGGCGACTATGCCAACATGGCACAGGCTTATGCCGATCTTCCGGGTGAAGTGGAGCATATTGACGATGTGTTGATGGTTACCCGTCCGCCGTTGGATCGGTTGGGGCAGATCATTGCGCAGTCGTGGTCGTGGATTGGTGGGTTTGCTCTGCCAACCGACCTGACTGCCAATACGACGATCATTCCCACGGCGACCAACAGCTACCTGAAGCGTGGCGTGGTGATTGAAAGCCTTGGCGCAACATCTCTGGGCGCTACGGCCTGATGAGCCAAGCGCGGCGTGGGGCGGCTAAACCAGCCGTTCTTCCTGCGCAGGACGAGAAGAAACCCGCTCCTGTGCAGGCTGTGCGGCTTCTGTGGCCTTTTGGCTTCATTGAGGAAGAATTCAATCGTGGCCGGTTCGAATGGAGCGCAGGGGAGGTTGTGAGTAACCCTGCGGAAATAGAACTGCTGCGTTCTCGTGGAGCGCCGCTGGAGACAGCATAATGGCAGATGCAACCGACCCTTTGACGGATGATGAACTTGTAACGGTACGCCGCTTCATGGGCTATCCCGCAATGGGCGGCATCAATAGCAGCCAGCAGTCTTGGCGCTTCTTTCGGGTATATGGCTTCAATGAATGGCGCCTGCGCAACCTCGCTGATGCCGAAGTCGCACAAGTGCGACAATATGTGAAAGACATTGCCAGTTTGGAAACGGCCATTCTGACTGCCAGTGACAATCTGGATACGGATCAGGCTGCTGTGTGGACGCACAACAAGAACGAAGTGCAGGACAGGATGGGCCTGTTTAATCGGTGGCGGCGGCAATTGTGCCAGTTTCTTGGTGTGCCGCCGGGCCCCGGCCTGCGTTCTGCAAATCGCGTGGTGATCTGAGGGAATATGACAACCAACAAAGTTCCGCCCCAGAGATGGGCACGGGTAGAAAATGGCGTTGTGGTGGACATCCGTTCAATTGACGTAGGAGAGCCTGCGCCGTGGAGGGATGGGCGCGCTATTCGTGTGACTGGCGTCCCGTGTGAAATTGGATTTATCGTAGACCATCATGGGAATGTGGCTCCACGAAATGGGGGGCGTACTTTATCCGAAGGTGAGGCTGCATACAGCGCGCCACGTGGCATTCCTGCGCCTCCATCTGGCGCGGTGTCTGTAGCTCTGGCGGCTGCAAACGTTCATTTATCTGAAGATGAAGAACGGCAGGAAGCTGAGCACGCAAAGCAGGAGGCAGGTGATGGCCAAGCTGACAACAGCACGCCGCAACCGGCTGCCTAAAAGTGCATTCGCTTTGCCCGGTTCTCGGCGTTACCCGATTGATACGAAAGCGCGTGCGGCCAACGCCAAAGCAAGAGCTACGCAGGAAGTGAAAAAGGGCAACCTTTCACCCTCCACCGCAGCCAAGATCAAAGCAGCAGCCAATAAGGTTATTCGGAAGAAGAAGTGATGGCAAAAGCTCCCAGTCGTCCGACAAGCATGAATGCGTATCTGCGTTCGACGCAGGACAAAAAAGAAGACCGGTTTATGTCCGATTTAACAGGCATGACGATGCGGGATTTCAAGAAAACACCGCAGGCCCGCTCTATTGATCGTGATGTTGTGGCCCTGAACCGGCAGCGGGCAAACCGTAAATAATGGATCAGGCACGCCTACAGGCCAAGGTCGCCAAGGGTTACGGTAAAGCAGCACAGCGTGTTGGCGCGTTAACCACGCAATATCGGCCCATAGACCTTATTGATCCCATGGGCGCAGCAGCGTATGCGGCACTGTTTGCCGACTTTGCCTCTGATGCAGTATTTTCGTTCAAGAGACCGCCGCTTTGGGATAAGCCTACGGCTTTCGGGTTGTTCGATACGACCGATGTGCGGGCGGGTGATATTCTTGTTGCGCCTATGGGAACGTATTTCGTGGCACGGTTTGAGCCGTTTCGTCCAGCCGTGTGTGTTCTGACAAACCGTACTGCCAGCTTTACAGCAACAGGCCAGAGTGGGTCTGGCGTGACTGATGGCAGCTCAGGCGATGTTTGCACGCTCGCTGGTTATCAGGATGGATATAACGGTCAATCCTCTGACGGCTCTGGCTTGGTTGAGGCGTCTGGGTGGCCAGTAAGCATTATCCTGAAAAACAAGGGCGAGCGTGTTTCTAGTGGATTACCCGGTAATTTGCGTTCCGGTCAGTTTGAGATGCTTGCGCCTATTATTCCCGGCTTTACGCCACGGCCCTACATGACGGTTACAGATGATATGGGCACGGAATATACGGTTGATGCTGTGGAACTCTCGCAATATGGCAACCGGCTCATGATTTCGGTGAACCAGATTTAATGGCTGATGTTGGCACAATTTCTAAGGCTCTAGCCTACACCATAGCGCAGATATTGTATCCCAATGGTATTGGCGCGGGTGTTTCGCCGTTAACTGGTAGGCGTACGATTGTGCGGCGTGGGTGGCTGAATAATGCTGATTACACTGGCGCGTGCAGTATCAAGAATGGCATCGATTATGTGGGGGTGACGGCTTATTCAACAGCTTACCGCCAGATTGCCGAGCCTCTTGGTTGGCCATGGCGCGAAGGTGCGGTTAGCCCCTGCACTGTCACACTTGCAGCATCTGGCAATCAGGCCACTGCCAGTATTGCAAGTGGGTCTACGCCCAGTGGCGTTGTAGGGCTGCGCGTCATTCCAGATCGAAGCGGCCTGATCCCTGACAAAACCAGCGTAGCCTATGCCGTACAATCTGATGATACGCCGGAGTTGATTGCCCAATCTTTGGCTGGATTGATTGATGGAGCTTACGCCAGTGGGGCCACTGTAATCGTGCCCAACGCAGCTGTGGTGGAAGTGGCCACAGCAGGATATGGCCAGATTACACGCGTAACGCGCAGGCAGGAGCAGCTTTTCACAGTCTCCATTTTTACGAATGGAGGTAATGCGCGTGACATCTTGGGAAGCGCGTTGGATGCGGCGCTTTCTGCGCAGTCTTGGTTGGCCACGTTGGATGGGCAAAACGCTCTGATGCAGTTTGCTGGGGCCAGCGATGCAGACGCGATGCAGACTAGCAGCATTTTCCGGCGTGATTTCCGTTTCAAGATCACGTTCGACACCCTCAATATGCAGACAGCCGCGCAGATGATGTTTGGTGTGGGTTTGGCTCATACGGCAACTGATGTTGGCGTGGTGTTGCATACGTTTGGTGATGTGCCGGGCAGTGTTGGGGCTATTAGCACTGACGATATGGGCACATTTTACAAAGATGCAGCCGGGAACATTATATTCGCGGTTGAGCAGCCCTATGCGGGGTTAATGCTTAATCAGGCTGGCGATGTTGTCCTGCAGGACGCGGCCACCAATCTTGCCGGGCAACCGGCTTAAATCAGCGAGACAATATGACGGATACACAGGGAAGCGCGCCCGCTCAGCCGAGCGCGAAAACTGCTGTCGTGCCTGCTACACCCAAGCAGGGGGGCACGCTCTATCGCGTAACGCAACCCGGATATGGGTATGCGGTAGGCGCGACCATTTCAGATCCCAATGAAATCAAAAAGCATGGCGTAGATATCCGGCGCTTTGCTGTGCCCGTTGGAGGCGTGTGATGGCAAAAATTTACCAGCAAGGCGCGTTGAATACGACTTCTTTGAGCGTGCCTAATGTGTATGTTCAGATACAAGCGCCCGTAACGTTGCTGAATGGCGTTTCATCCAGTCGTATTGGCGTTGTTGGCACGGCCTCGTGGGGGCCGGTTAATACGCCTGTCGTGGTTGGTGGGATGCCAGATTATTTGCTCGTATTTGGAGCCAAGCAGGCATTGGCCACGGATATGGGGGTAAACGTCAATATTGGCGTGTATCAGGGCGCTTCTGACTTTCGTTGTGTGCGTGTGACTGACAGTACGGATAAAGCCGCTACGGGCACGCTTTCCGGCGCTACGATTACGGCGGTTTATACCGGTACGGCAGGGAACGCGATTACTGCTGTGCTGTCACATAGCACGATTAACGCGGCTTTGTGGACATTGAGCGTAACGCATGGCGTGTTGGGAACGGGCACGTATCAGGGCACGACATGGGCCGAGATTGTTGCGGCGGTAAATGCTGACGCATCGTCTCTGGTTGTCGTTACAGGCGGTACGACCCTTGCCGCTGGTAATGTTACGCTTACGGGTGGTGCAGACGGTAGCACTCCCTCAGCAACAACCTTCATAGGCACCGACGGCACATCTCGCACGGGTATGTATGCGCTGCGCAATCAGGGGTGTGCTATCGGCCTGTTGTGCGGCCTGTCTGATACGACATCATTTTCTGCACAGATTGATTTTGGGCTAGGCGAGGGGCTGTACATGGTTGCAGCCTTGCCATCGGGCACGAGTGTTTCTGCGGCTGCTTCTGCCCTTTCTGGAGCGGGTGCTGACAGCTACGCCATGAAGGTGATGCACGGCGACTGGATTTGGTGGGATGATGACACTAACGGCAATATGCTGGTGTCTCCCGCCGCATTTGCAGCAGGTTTGCTGGCAGCCCTTTCTCCCGAACAGTCAACGCTGAATAAGAAGCTTTACGGGGTCATTGGCAGCCAGAAGGCGGGTTTAACCAGTTCTGGAACGCTGCTTTCGTATTCTGATGCTGAGTTGTCGGCTCTGTTTGGGTCTGGGATTGATGTGATTTGTTACCCAGCACCGGGCGGGAACTATTGGGCAGTGCGCGGCGGCATTAACTGCTCCACATCTGCGGCGGTGAATGGCGACAATTACACGCGCCTGACCAACTATCTGGCGGAGACGTTCGCCACAGGTATGGGGACATATATCGGGCAGACGATTAACTCTGATTTGTTCATCAGCATTGAAGCAACGCTTCTTGGTTTTCTGTCCAATATGCTGACGGAAGGTGTTCTTGGTAGCACTGATGGTAGCACTCCGTATTCGGTCGTGTGCGACACCAGTAATAATCCGGATAGTCGTATAGCCCTTGGTTATGTGCAGGCCGATGTGAAGGTTAAATACATGGGCATCCTGCGTTACTTCATCGTTAATTTGCAGGGCGGTCAGGGTGTGACTGTCACTGTCGCTTCTGGGGGCTAAGAAATGGCTACCAACCCATACAGTATTGGCCGGAATTGTCGGCTGACCCTTCTTTGGGCAGGCACCCGTATTGATCTGCGCGATGTGACCGGATTTACAGCCAATCAGGAAACCACAACCCAGCGCGCCGATCCGCTGAACAGCACGCCTGTTGAATTTGCAACGCCTAACGGCTGGCGGGGTAGCTTTACGATTGCCCGCGCCAACCGTGCCGTTGATGATTTGATTGCTGGGATTGAAGAAGGGTTTTGGTCGGCTGGCACGATTAATTCCGGCACCATTTACCAGTATATCAGCGAGCCAGACGGCAGCACTTCAAAGTGGCAGTTTAGCCAAGTAGGGCTTTCACTTTCCGCTGGCGGCACATGGCAGAAAGAGGGGATTGTTTATCAGACCCTCAGCTTCTTTTCTCCGATCAGGACTAAAATTTCATGAGCATTCCAGCAGAAGTTAAAACAGCAGCAGGCAAAACTCTTTCCCTAAAAGAAATTGATCCGGGTAACATGCTGGATCTTATTGAAGCCGCAGGCTCTGCCATGAGTTCTCAGTCCGCTGGTGCATGGCTGGGGTATGCGCAGATGATTTGTTCTGTCACCGCCATTGATGGCGTGCCTGTGCAGATGCCAATCACGAAAGACGAAGTGAAAGAACTTGCCAATGATATCGGCAATGATGGCGTAACTGCGCTGATGCCGATTTTTTACGGCAAGAAAAATGCCAGTACCGCTGAGGAAAAGGCCGCAGCAAAAAACTGAGTGAGCACCCCATTTTTAGGGAAATGCTTTTTCTCGTTCAAAATGGGGTGCCGTGGGATGTTTGCGGAACATGGAGCGATAAACGCAGGTTGGCCGCCTGCGTTGCTCTGCGCGAAATGCGTGGAGAAACGTTTGATTGGGAAGCGATGATGTTTATTGAGGTGCCAGATGGTGCGGCAGTTTAAGACCATTGAAGGCTTTATCGGCCATATGGCCACCAGAGCTGCGGCGGTGGATGTGGCCGTTCATCGTGGGGTGGAGGAGGGCGCGGCTCTTATACAGCGTGATACGAAAGAACAGATAGGCCATTACCTGGACGGCCCTGAGCCCGGTTTGCCGACTGCCCCACTGGCGGATAGTACCGTGGATGAGCGTATCAGGTTAGGCTTTACACCTGATGATCCGGGGTTACGAACAGGCGATATGCGTGAGAGCTACGGCATACGCATATCTGAGTCTGGGCCAGTGGTGCATGCCTCTGTTGGTTCTGACGACATTAAGGCGATGGTGTTTGAGTTGGGGCGCATGGAGCAGAAAAATTACCAGCCGCCCCGCCCGGAACTTTCCGTGGCGGCTTTTCGGAATGAACACAAAATCGTACGGCGCATTGGGGCGCTGGCTGCTAGGGCAATGACCGGGTTGCCTTTGCCAAACCGCCGAGAAGGGGATGAGTGAGCCGGTTTAACGCGTAAGAACTGGCTTGGCGGCTTCATTGAGGGCTGCCTCAGCCCATTGGTTCATGCTCATACCTTGCAGCTCTGCTGCAATGGCAGCGCGGGCGTGAACCTCTGGAGAAAGGCGAAGCATGACTTTGCCACTATAAGGTTTTTGCGGGTCTTTACCGATTTCTGAGCAGGTGCTGATATAATCATCAACAGCTTCCTCAAACGCGGCCCGCAGTTTTTGAACGCTTTCACCTTCGAAAGTGATGACATCCTGAATGCCCGCAATGCGACCGGCAAAGACGCCATCTTCCGCAGAAAACTCAACGCGGGCATGGTAGCCTCTATAAGCCATTCCGCTCATGGTGTTACTCCTAAGTTGGTCAAAAAGTCCCGCACGGCACGGACTTGGTATGCCTTTGCTTCCTTGTGCGGGTGGGGGCGATGAACTGCCAGAACCTGCTTGCGGCAGACGAACTTCACGCGAGAACCATTACCTTCCATCACTGTGCAGCCAACGGCCACCAGAAGGGCTTCAATATCCATCCAGTTTAGGCTTGTGCTCACTGGGTTGGTGAAGATGGCTTTCAGGAGGCGTTCTTGCTTGCGGTTCATGATATTATAATGCGCTATCATCAAAAGAAATGCAAGCAAAATATGATATCATAAATACGGCATGATGTTCCCCAAAAATGAGACTCTGGACGCTCTCCAGTAGGAAAGAAATATGACTGTTGAAGCCTATAAAATCGGCGTCTCGCTCGTCGCGGATGCCACGCAGGTTGTTGGCCCTGTTGGTGAAATGATCCGTGCATTGGGGCAACTGGCATCTGCTCAGAAAGACGCGCAGATGGGCTTCAACAACATGGTTTCGTCTCTGGGCGGTGCGCGGCGGCTGACCGCTGGTATGGCCTCGGACATGGAGCGTGCAGCACGTGCAGCGCGCACGATTGCCTCGGCATCTTCTAAATTCCGTGTGCCTGTTGCTCCACAAACTGGCGAGAGCGGCGGGGGATTTGCGCCGTTTGTTTCGCCTGCGCCCTCTGGCCGTGCGCGTGCGGTATCTCCTATTCCGCCATCGGCTACCCCAATTACGGATGCAGGCGGCTCTTACGTCTCTCCATATTCTGCGGCAGCTATGAATGTGCCGGGGGCTCCTGTTCCGCTATTGCCGCCCCCGCAAACTGGAACCGCGCTTATTCCGCTGCCGGGGCAGGGCGATAGTATGGGGAATACGCCCAACTTTCGGCGGCGCGACAATCCCGCTGATTATCGCCCCAACTGGACGCAGAGCGAACCTGCCCCCGGCACGGCGCTTATTCCGTACCCGGGAAACCTGCGTATGGATGGCAAGTGGATGGGCGGCAACCAGACCTATGGGCCGTGGAAGCCGATTTCTAATGCACCTGCTGGCTCACCCGCTGCGCAAATGGCCGAGCGTGGCGCAACCATAGCAGCCGCAGCACGTCTGCCCCATTGGGTGGGGCCTCTAGCCGCTTATGAGGGTGCGCATAGTGTGGCGCACTTTGCCGCGAACGGGTTTGATCAGGCTGCGGGGTATGACCAGACATTCCGAGGAATGAGTGGTGACCCGGTGGCTGTGCAGAATATGGGGGCCATTCAGGCAATTGCACAGCAATCCATGAAGGACAATCCATTCCTTGCGCCTAATGATGCTGCTCGGATTGCGCAGGAAGCGTACGAATTATCAGGCGGCGAAATGGGAGAGTCGCCACACATAGCAAGACTTTTGAACCGCGTAGATAAGTCCTTTTTGTTGCTGGGTAAGAGCCCAGAAGACGCAATGCGTGAAAGTATTGCGTTCATCCGTGCACAAGATATTTCCAATAGGTTTTACGACAAGAAAACAGGTCAGTTTTCGCTGGACCGCGCAGAAAAAAGCACGAATACAGCGTTAGCTATGGTTATCGCTAATCGTCAGTTCATGCGCGGGCAGAACTTCCTAGCATTCGCTAAGTCAGCTGGCGCGGCAGGAATGCGTATGTCCGATGAAGGAATGCTGAATATGGCGCACTTTATCGACGTGAACCCAGCGAATGCAGCTACGGCCGTTAAATCTTTTGAAGATTTATTTCTCGGCAATCACACCCGTATGAGAGATAAGGACTTCGCGTATTTTAGTCAAAAGAAGTTTGGGCTGATTGGTCGTGGCGGTCAGTTTGTTGACCAACAAATGCTTGCGGAAGATCCGATTGGATGGATTGCGCACCATTTATCACCTTTGGTCAGAAAAAATCCCGAATTAGTTGGATATTTCCAGCGTATGAACATTCAGGGGTTGGCTAATGAAACAACCGGGGCGGAAGGAAATATTGCTAGGCAGGCCGCCGCAGTAAGGCGCACGGATGCAGCAAGAACACTGGATGCCTTAGCGAAAGGCCCAAAAGCTGCCCAGTTAGCTATGGATACTTCCTTCGAACGCCTTGAGTTCACTATAGGCCGCATTACACAAGGGCCGTTTGTAAAGTCCATCAACTTACTGACCCAAACCTTTAACGGCATGGCAGACTTTGCGGAGAAACATCCCGACGATATCCGCATGTTTGCCAACGATGTTTATATGCTGCTGAAGGTGATTACGGGCATTGGTAGCATGATCGGGAAAGTTATGGATACCTTGCCCGGGTGGGCTAGGCACTTAATTGAGTCTGGCGCGGCTGGTGCTGCAACAGGCGCTGCGGCAGGGTCTTTCATCCCGGGATTGGGGACGGCGCTTGGTGCGTTCGGCGGTACGATTTTGGGAATTGGCGCAGGCGGTGTGTACGATTTTGATCTGCGCATGGATCGTAAATTAAACGTAACCCCAACAGGCGCATGGACGCCCCCCGTGCAAATGCGAACCCAACCTGCGGCGGGTCAGGAAGGTGACACGCATGTGTCTGTTTACCTAGGCTCAGGACCTATTAATTTATTGAACTGAGCGAGACGTTGTGATTCACAGGCTTACCAATGGAGGTGAGGCTGTGAGTGAGTTGT
>NZ_VHON01000071.1:0-3926 GCF_008690365.1 Acetobacter sp. DmW_136 | reverse complement strand
ACACATCACTCACAGGCCCACCCTCCATCGGTAAGCCTCTGAATCACAACCGCTCGCTCAGTTCAATAAATTAATAGGTCCTGAGCCTAGCTGGTGTGATTGCGATCCGCTCCACAAGAGCGGTGATCGCATCGGCACCAACATGCGCCTTAAAACCATAAACAGCTTTTCTGTCCTTATGTTTGACCCATCGGGTCTCGTTGTCGTGTTCCGTCTGTGACGCGATAATCGTCGCATCAATGATCGTACCGACCTTGATCCGGATTGCCTGAGTTTTCAACTGGACCGTCACAGCTTCGAACAAAGCCTTGTCGAGCGATCGGGATGTCAAAAGGCGCCGAAACCGCACGAAGGCTGTGCGCTCTGGCGTAGGCTCCCGTACGGAAAACCCGCAGAACCGACGAAAAGACATACGGTCATCCAGCGCCTCTGCCAGTTTGACGTCGGAAAGGTCATACCACACGGCAAGGAGCATGGCTTTAAACATTGAAAGGGGCGGCCATGCAGCTTCACCCTTTGGGACAGAGTAGAGAGGTGACAGGATCTCCGCAATCGGCTGCCAGTCGATCAGGGTTGCAATTTTATCCAATGATGACGATCCGCGATCAGTGAGGGAGAACTCAAGACAGTCCTGTCCAATCAAACGATGGGCCATCATTATTCTCCATAACGAAAATCAAACCGAAGAGAATCACCAATAGATGTTGCCGTCTACCATCCGCGCACAGGTCTCATAATACGTTGAGCAGGAGTTATGCTGCCCAGAAAATTCTGCAAACAATAATTATAAGCTAAACAGAGGTATCTGATCAGAATCTCCAGATCCTCCTGGCTTGAGACACAGACCGACAACACCTCTGTTGTCACCCAACCATCGAAACATTCCACCATTCCATTGGTCTGTGGTGAATAAGCTTCCATCACGTGTCGGTCGATCACCATATCAAGACAGCTTCTTTCAAAGACATGCGTGGTAAAACACAAACGAGGATGAGACTGGAAATGAGGCAATCACAAAAAATCCTATTTGAGGAAAATAAGCAGTACGATAGGAAGTTTTGAGTAAATTTTTTCACGACGGTAGTTCTACATTAATTCCAAGCCCTTCATTGCAGATCAATGTATGAACATATAATATTTTACTTATATCTATATTTTTATTTTTCTAGAAAGTAATTTACCAACATAACAAAAAGAATGGTTATTAAAGATAACAAAGTCGAGAGTAAAAAAATTGGATCATACCCTATTTTTCCGGCTCCGAACGCCCCGGCCACTCCAAGAAGTGCGGCTGCAATAGCACTCGCACTTTGAAATAATGTAAAATCTATTCCTGGCTGATTAGGTGATGTCAATATCATAAGCCGAGAATAGCTAGCAACGAAACTAGATGCCATAAGTGTGGCCTCACAAACAAAAAGAGAAAAAATTATAGATATGCTAAGAAAATGCAATTTTATTGAAAAGAAAATCACGGCAAGAAGCACAGTGTGACAGATGGCGATCATATACATAGCGTTTTTTGCGCCCGCTCTGCTGACCATCACTCCCCCTGCAATTGTGCCACATAATCCCGAAACAACACCGCCAATACCGTTAAAAATACCAACAGCATTGAGAGGAATACCGTGGTCAATCAAAAAGGGCCCTGTCAAACCCTGCACTAACCGACCACTCATTTCATACGTAATGGTCAGAACGATACCACACCATATTTCTTTTCTTCCAAGAGCCTTCAGAAGACCGGGGCGCGATTCCTGAGAACTGGCTGAAAAAATCTTCCCGTTTTCCAGATTATAAAAGAACATGGGGGTAGTAAGACTTAGGACAATAAAAGCCATAATAAAGCAGTCGGCTCACCACCCCAAGGCGCCATAAAGGGTTACAAAAATACTCCCGCCTAATACCAAACCAATATAGGCGCCCCCAACCTGCGCCATATTGCCTGTCCCCCTATTTTTTTCGGAGATCTGTTCAATAAGGAATGCATCACAGCTAATATCTACGATTGTTGCAGAAACTGCCGCGCACAAAAGGAGCACGAACAGACCCGAAAATAAACGAGGGGGCCAGAATGCGATGATACATAATAACCCAGCAGTAACACACTCCCCTACCAGGATGATTTTGCGCGAATGTCTTCGGCCAGTTGTCGAAATACGCAACCTTTCAACAGGCTGCGCCCACAGGAATTTTATAGCCCAGATCAGCATCACCAATGAGAGCAGGCCTATTTTCCCTAACGAGACATGCTGACTGCGCAGAATGGTTGGCAAACCGGCAAACGTAAGCCCACCCAACACGCCTTGCGCGATGTAAATACCCCAGATTGGGGGAAGAACCCCGATGTTGAACAGAGGAACTGAATCACTTTTCCTGCCGATGCCACTCATTATCTGGCAGTATCTCCCATGGCAACCTTAAGGTTGAAGCCGACAGTTCTGCCAAAACTGATCTGCGCCACATTTCCCGCAGGCCCTGTAAAGGCATAGGTACGGTATAGTTTGTCGGTTACGTTGTTCGCATAAACCATTACCTCGTAACGGCTCCCGAAAGACCAAGTTGTTCTCAGGTCTAGCTGTGTGTACGTAGGCTGTTTTAGCTGGTTGGCAATATCAAAATACTGCGGCCCAGTTACACGCAAATCCAATCCGGGTTCAATACGCCCAAAACCCGTTTGAAACCGCGTTGAAAGATGCCCCGCAGCCATAAACTCAGGAACGTAAGGCATACGCAGGCCAGCATAGTTATTGCCTGCGCCATCATTAAAGCTATCGAACTTTGAGATTGTTCTATTGCCATCTGCCCCAATAATCCAACCGGGTCTGAACTCACACTGAATCTCCCCTTCCACACCACTGGCATGGGCGCGTGCCGCACTGGCAATTGTCTGGTAGCCTGCTGGACCAACATAGACCTGCTCATTCTGCAGGTGATTATAAAAATATCCGACTCTTGCAAAGAATTGTTTATGACGGTACACTGTCCCTATCTCGTAACTCAGCTCCCGTTCCGGATTGTAGGATGTTGCATCTGCAATACTTGTCGGGGCGTAGTTAAACCCGGCAGGCTTGTAGCCCTGACTGACCCGACCATGAAGATGCCAGCCCGGCAAAGCTTCATAATCAAGAGAAACGTTACCGAGACTCATGTTCTGATTACGGCTCTTATTGCCCGCATAAAGCGTTTGCCCGCCATAGGTTGAATTGAACGCTATGCTGGACAAATCGCGCGAGAGACGACCACCTAGTCCCAGATCCAGATTTTTCAAAATATGCCAATAAGCATTGCCATAAAGGGCCACTGTTTCAGCACGGTTATGCGATGCGGTCAGTGGGTAGGGCATGTAACTTGGAACATAAGCGGCTGTCTGGCTTGTGCGGTCCTGATATGTTGTCTGATGATAAAACCCCGTTACAACATCAAAAAAACGATGTTTACCTTCAGTGCTCAAACGCAGTTCCTGCGTATTGGCACTCCACTGCTCCGGCTGCGTGGAAATATACGAATAGTAAGGAAACGAACGCGAAATATCGCTGTCCTGCCATGAGGCTATGGCGCTGAGTTTCCACCCATCAAAATGATAGGTGCCGTGGAGGGATTCGTCATGTCCACACCGGCTCAGGCGCGGGTCGGGAGTGCCCGGCACAACGCTTGCCACTTTACGGTCCCGCAAATGGTTGAAACCCACATAAACATCCTGACTCCCGTAACTGCAGGAACCATCAACAGCAAAGGCCAACTCCCAGGGCTGATCGGTTGGCGCAAGTCGCAACGTGGCGCGCCCTCCACGGCTTTCAAAACCACCAAGGCGTCTGGAACCCGTGGACGGATTACTTCTGTGGTTACCGTCCGTTATGCAAGAGTTTTCTGACCCATATTGACGTGTGATCGTGTGCGGTCTTCTGTAAGGCCTGTTGATGTGG
>NZ_VHON01000070.1:0-185517 GCF_008690365.1 Acetobacter sp. DmW_136 | reverse complement strand
TTTATTGCTTATGAAAAATTCTTTTGTGCAAAACAGACTTTTTCATAATCTAACCCGATGCACAACCCTTCTGTGAGATTTCCGCGTCGATCATCAGACGCTTCGAACGGTCAGAGTGTTGTGTCAGGGTGACAAAGAGATCCAGTCAAAACACTCAGGCGGCTCCACCGGATAAAGCGATTATACAAACTGGTGTGCGGAGTCTTGTGCGGACGATACGCTTTCGGAGCATCTTTCCACTGAAGACCGTTACGAATTACATAAACGATCGCGCTCAGAATACGCTGATCATCCACGTGTGGCACTCTGTGCGCCAGAGGAAACAACGGCTCAATCCGCTTCATCTAGCTCTCAGACAGTATAAACACATCACTCACAGGCCCGCCCTCCATCGGTAAGCCTGTGAATCACAAACGTTCGCTCAGTTCAATAAATTAATAGATCCTGAGCTTAAAAAGGCTTTTCTGACCAGCCAGAAGACTGCGCTCAGTAATCAGGAGACAGCGCTGCAAATTCAGGAAAGCCGTTTGGTGGCAAGTGTGAAACTGATCGTCGATCTTGGAGCGGCTGGAATACTCAACAGCTTCCATCAAACGGATCCCTGCAGGAGGATAATCCCCTTATTCCGGCCTTTCTGGAGAAATATGTCGGGAAGTAGCCCTTTATGACCTGCTTCGGGAATGTTTCTCCAGAAAGCGTGCGTGCTTCAATACCCTGTGAAGGATTCTGCATGTATCTGTGTCGGATGAACGTCAGCCTGCTTCAATAGCGTTTGCATCGCAGCCACCATGACTGGGGGGGCCTGCAAGATAGAAAACCGCTCCGGTCAGGTCGTCCAGATGACGGGAAAGCATCGCCTGCGTGACGTAACCCTGCTCTCCCTGCCAGTCGGGCTGGCGAGTCATGGTGGCGACAAGCCTGAAGTGCGGATGTGCTGCGGAAAGCTGTTGTAACTCCGACAGGAAGGCTGCCTCGCGTTCATCACGGTTGCTGTAAAACAGCGTCATGTAGCGCGTCAGGCCACGCTGTATTGAGTCCAGAATCATGCTCCGGAATGGCGTGATCCCGATCCCGATGCCACCCGCGATGAAAACCACAGGTCTCGTGTCCTGCGTCACTGCAAGATCGCCGTAAGGGCCTTCAATATCAATAACGGATCCTTCCGGCAGACCGGCAAGACAGTGTTTGAAAGCACTATCGCGTAGGCGTGTGGCCACAAGCAGAGTGCTGTCCGTCGGAGCCCCAGCAAGTGAGAAGGTCCGAATGCGTCCTGTACTGTCCGATTTATGCAGTTCAGGCAGGGTGACGTAGACGGCCTAACCTGCGGTAAAAGTAAATCCTTCCGGTTTTTTCAGGAAGAATGCGACCGTGCCATCGGCAACGTCCTCTTTCTTCTCAAGAATGGTCCGGTAGCGTTGTGCTGGTTTCAGACGGTTTTTACGACGCCATTGAGTCAGTTTCAGGCCATCACGGAAATTCAGACCAAGCAGCGTGATATTCGTCGCACCTGCAAGAAGTTCCAGAGCCTGCACACCATAGAATGATGCATCAAACAGGCCTGCCCGGGCTCTCGCGGCGAGGAACAGGGCCGACGGAATAAGGATTAGGATACCGTGCGGCAATGAAGGGCATGCGCCTGAGTTTTGTACCAAGCAGCCCGGTGCGCTGCCCTTGCGATAGAAAGACGCCCGAACCTCCTGTTGCGGCGAGTGCCGGGACAAGCAAAAGAAATCCCCATGGGATCGTTATCTTGACAGCGATCACAATATCCCGGGACAGAAAAAGCTCGGAGATGACCGTAGAAAGCCAGAAGGTTGCGATGGTCAGAAGCGCCACCACTCCGGCAAGGGGATGAATCAGTCTCGGCATGATGAGGCTCTCTACCGGTTGCACGCCCACACGCCGAGCGCCGATGCGGCAACGGCCAGTGCGATGCGGATATTGTGAAGACGAAGCCAGGTATCGAGTTGCCCTGATACCTGATCCAGAGGGAGGCTTCCGGTGGAGAAGCCCGTATTGGCAGGCACGAACCAGCCGATTGTCAGGAAGATAACAGCGGCGATGCAGACGGCGGCACTTGTCCAGAGAAGCCGGTTGACGGGATCGGCGCGGTCAATCCAGATCATGCTCGCCAGCCCGATAAGAGTTGGAAGGACGACAGGCGGAATGGCTTTCTGAATGTATCCCCCATTGTGAGCAAACCATGCCAGGAATTGCTCGGGAGGGAGGTTTTTCCAGTAATTTCCGAGAATGACCCCGATTGCAAGCATGACGCCTGCAAACATGGCGGGGCCGATAATGGCCAGCATGCGGCATAAAAGTCTCATGACATGCTTCCCTGCATCCGATTGCCACGAACCAGAGGATCAGGCTGTGCAGATACCTGCGACGCCCACCTTCTGGAACAGATGCGGTCTTGCAATGGCGGAGGACGGATAGGCCTTCAGCTTCGAGCGGAACTCAGGATGCGTGAAGGCGGCGCGAAACGCCTCATTTGATTCCCAGACAGCATAGTTCAGGTATGTCGGGCTCTCACCCAGGGCACGGTGCAACTGGGTCGAAATAAATCCGGGCTGGCGTTTCATGAAACCGGCATCGTCTTTCCAGACTTCGAGAAACCGCTCTTCGTCCGCTGCATCGAGGGTGAACAGATTGATCAGGACAACCGGAGCCGCCTTGATCTCAAGTTGGCGCTCAATTGGGAAATTGTCGTCCAGCGGCTTTCTGTGAGACATTTTGGACACCATCCATGTTGATTGCATAGCGACAGTTCGCTACGTCTGAAGTATATGTCTATATGACATCATGATGCCAATAAAAAAGGATGATGACAAATGCCGGAAGTTCCCGCTGATCCGAAAGGTCAGGCTTTGACGGATCTGATTCTGACAGTTTTCAGGACGAATAACCTGCTTCTGCTCTGGGGAGACCGTCTGGTTTCCTCTTTCGGTCTGACCAGCGCCCGATGGCAGATTTTGGGGGCTATCGTTCATGCAGAGCGGTCCCAGCCGGTTGCATGGCTTGCGCGCGATCTCGGAGCTAATCGCCAGAATGTGCAAAGGATTGTTAATGATCTGCATCATGAAGGGTTGGTTGTTTTTGCCCCCAATCCTCACCACAGACGGGCACATCTTGTCGTTCTTACGGAAAAGGGACGTGAGATTTATGATGCCGCAATTGGGGTTTACACGCCACGCGTGAATGCTTTGGCGGAAGAAATGAGTATTGATGATATTCAAGGGGCATATAATTTAATGGAGACATTAAGATGTCATATCGAACGTGATTTAGATATTAATAAATGATAAATAATGTATTATTCCGTAATTATATAAAGAGCGGCTGGCTCGTCTGAGCGAGCTTGGCGATCAGTTTGAAGTGTTTTCCCGAACTGTAAATTTTTAGGTGTTGCTATGACATCGGTCGCCAGACCGTCGGGGTTAAGCCTCACGTTACGAGCCCACAGGGTGTGCGGGGGATGAAGGGAAGAGGTTCGACCGACAGGGCGATCAGGTGAATGTTCCTTCCGCAATGCTGTGGGCAAGCCGGACGACCAGTGCGTCTGTGCCATCACAAAGCACTTCTAGGTGTCAGGTTGTGATACATCCTTGGGATAATCGATGATTTTATCGATTTGTTTTATGAGGTCACGATGGGCTGGTTTGACGTAATCAGGATTACGGGCTGCGGGATGTTTTTCAAGCAACGACGTGATGCGCTGTGCGGGAGTTATGTCGCCCAGAACACGCTGTGGACGATGATTGTAAGCGGAACAGAAGCCTCTGAGTAGAATTTTCAGATCCTTATGGTTTGAGACACAGATCGGCAACACCTCTGTCGCGACACGGCCACTGAAGCGTTCGACCATTCCATTGGTCTGAAGGGAGTAAGCTTTGGTCCGGCGTCGGTCGATTCCCGTATCATGACAGGCGTTTTCGAAAACCTTTGCTGTAAAGCAGGAACCACGATCGGTCAGAATATGGATGATTCGGAAAGAAAGGCGGTTTTGGCAGCTTTGAGGAAATCGACGGAATTATCGGTATTCTCCGCGTCATAGACGGCCAGATGGATCGAGCGAGAGCATCTATCAATGGCGACATAGACAATGGCGACATAGAGAAAACGTTTCCACCGTTCTCCATCTGCTGTCTGCAATTTAGGCAGATGTTTCACATCGATATGGACATAACCAGGATCGTAAGTAATCCCGGAACTTTCCCTGTCCACGCACAGGTTCGGCTTTTTGCGCAAGAGGTAACCTGTTCAGTCCGGTATCTTTCAGAATACGCCAGATATTGTCCCGTTTCAGATGTGGCAGGAAATGCCTCGCGACGAAGGTCAGATCATCCAGACCGAAACCGGTCGCACGCCGAAGCTAACAGATAATGGCACGCTCTTCCTTCGAGGCTTTCCAGGCCAGTTTCCATGGACGGCTGCTGCGGTTCTGGCAGGCGTCTGAATCACGCCTGCGCCACTTGCGAACAGTTTCATTGCTGATCCCATAGCATTCGGCGAGCACGGATGTCGGTTCTAACGAACGCGCTATGTCTGCCCGGATGGCCGGTGTCGTGCGTGCCTAAGGATGGATCTGAAGCATCATTCATTCTCCCTGCAGACGGAAGAAAACCATAGAGCGTAACGCGGTATTGCACACGTTACATCATCCCAATAACGTCTCACAACCTGACAGCCTAATAGAGAGGGCTGAAACAGACGCCCCCTGAAAGAGCCTGTCGTTTGAATAGAACAGGCATTGAATTGACCTTAAAAAAAACTGTGAAAATTGAGTTGAGTTAATAATTTCGTGAAATGGGTAACCTATAATTCACGTGTAAATTTAAGCGACAAGATTTTCGGTGGAGCATCTAAATTTTAACCCAATTTTACTATGATGTTGTCAATCCGGAGTAAACCTTTGTCCTCTGGCCATGTGCAAAATATGTCACGTCCCAATTCTGCCTGACCTGTTGCAGTAATATTTAAATGAAAGTTTTTCACCCTGATGCCACTTCCATTGGGTGCGGTGTCAGGTCGTATTGAAACAAGCTGGCGGTGGTGTCAGAAAGAGCAAAAAGCACGCCCCGAGTTTCGTGCGGAGGCAAAAATAATGTCGCCCCTATAATGGCAAGAAGGGCCCCTGTGGTTAAAGCGGGCCAAAGCAATTTCCTGAGCGACAGTGTTTTTCCATGAAGTGGGATTTCTTGCTTTCTATGCTTTCGATTGCTAGGTAAATCTATTCCACTAAAAAATAATGAATTATAATTTTTACAACGATAAAAATATGTGCTTATTTTTTATATCTGATTTCATTATGTGATTCTGAGGTGAACTTATGATGCTCCAGCTTGGCCAGATTGCGCCTGATTTCGTGCAGGATAGCACGCAGGGAGTAATCCACTTTCATTCATGGATCGGGACTGCCTGGGGCATCCTGTTCAGCCATCCGAAAGATTTTATCTCCGTCTGCACAACGGAGCTTGGTGCGGTCGCCCATCTTGCGTCCGAATGGGCTAAACGAAATACCAAGGTGTTGGGCTTGTCTGTTGACGGGCTGAAAGATCATGCGGCCTAGGGAGGACGTGATCATTGCTCGCTCCATTAGTGATGAGCAGGCGAAAACGCTTTTTCCTCAGGGATGGAAGACTCTCAGACCGTATCTACGGTTAGTGAAATTTTCATAAAACAAGCACAAATAGACTGGTCAAAAGGGGATTATCAGAGTGCGACACAATGTTATCAAGCGGACGTCTGAAGCAAAATACGCAAGAACCATGCATTCTGCAGTCAAAAGTAAAGCTGTGTCACAGTCGCCATTTTTGCGACAGAACTTGGTGAAGCAAAGAGCCCCATCTTTACAGAGCCAAGTCGGGAGTGATGACAGAGTGCCTGATAATATTGTTCGGCATCTTTCCGCGTCTCTCACCGCATTTGAGCTTGTTGTCGTGCCAGGTTTAGATGGTTCTGCCCGTCATCATTGGCAGTCAATGTGGCAGAATTTCTTTCAGGCTAAAGGAATTTCTATCAGGAGAGTTAATCAAAAAATCTGGTCGACGCCTCATTATAACCGTTGGATTATGACTCTAGTTTCTACGGTTGAAAAGAGTAGGAAGCCGGTTTTGCTTGTGGGTCATAGTCTGGGATGCATTCTGATTGCCCATGCTGTTGAACAAGGGCTTTTACCAGATACCGTCGCCGGGGCTTTGTTGGTTGCGCCTGCTGATGTCGAGAATGGGCCTACACAGGATATTTCTCGTGTTGCAGCTTTTAGTCCGGTACCGATCTCACCGTTACCTTTTCCGGCCCTGGTTGTTGGTAGCCGTAATGATCCATGGTTGAGTGTCACGCGAGCTCGCATGTTTGCCAAGCACTGGAATGCTTCTTTTGTTGATGCAGGTCGTAAGGGGCATATCGGCAATCAGAGTCATCTTGGGTGCTGGTCAGATGGTTTGATGTTTTTGGATCGGCTGACGCAGACCGTTTTAATAGAAAAAACAGGTTTACGGTAACCCCATAAAAAAACACTGCAATAAGTGGATTATGATGATTTTTTGTAAAATTCATCTTCTATAGGCTCTTTCCTTGTGTCGGTGACATGTAGATCAATGATATTAAAGAAGAATTATATATTAAAATATAACACTATATTATTATAACTTTCAAAGTATAGTTCTTAATGAGGTGATTTTCACTATGGCTATATCGCTTTGTGTTGTATCCAGAGTAAAGCACAGTATTCTGCATATTTTTAAATGGATGATCCGTTTTTTACCTGAGTGTATGATCTGAGAAATCATTTCCAGAAAATAGTCTTTAAAAACGGTTTCGAAAGTAATGACTCACAATGGGTGATCAGATTTATGTGTCTCGTGAACAAACAACGGACAAAGAACATTTATTGTCAGCTATCAACGCAGCCGGAAAAATTGCCCCTCAGACTGTATGGGATATCCTGAAAGTAGATCCTAATCCACTTCTGAAGGATTTACTGGAAAGAAGTGGTGGCGAAAATATAAATCCAGAAGAAAAATTTTCTATGGTTCTGTCATTATGTTTGTCAGAAAAATTATCGTTAGAAAAAGAAGAGATTTTGCGTCTTTATAGTTTTTTTCAGGAGTTTTATATGGTGTGTCCGCATCTTGTTACTGCTGCGTGTTCTGATCTAACAGCTTTATATAATCGGAATCCTGCAATGCATGATTATGGAACGGCTTTTTTAGAATTTAAAGGATATCATGCTCTACAATGTTACCGTGTTGCACATGGTTTGTGGGAAGAAAATAGGTTAACGGCAGCCAGGTTTTTTCAAAGCCTGATTTCGGAGCGATGGAACATTGATATCCATCCAGCCGCTGTTTTGGGTGAACGTCTTATTCTCGACCATGGAACAGGAATTGTGATTGGCGAAACAACTATTGTCGAAAATGATGTTGTGCTCTTTCAGGGCATAACACTGGGAGGTACTGGAAAAGAGACAGGGAAGCGCCACCCAACTGTCCGGCAAGGTTCAATAATAGGACCGGGCAGTATAATACTTGGTGATATTGAAATCGGACAAGGTGCAAAAATAGGAAGTGGGTCAGTTGTTGTGAAAAATGTTTCACCCTTCACGTGTGTCTTTGGTAACCCAGCACAGGTGGTAGGACAGCATACTCATTTGCCCGGACTGACATTCGATCTATCTCTTCCTCCTATTGACTACATATAATAACAATAAAAAACGTGATATATTAAATTCACTTTTGTATACGTTTTTTATTGACGTTTGGTGTAAGGGTGTTACGGTCAGAGTTACGGTTTCCTAATTTAGGTATACCAGGTAATATTCTGGAGCGAAAAAATGGTTCATCCTGTTCGTCCACAAATACGATGTTGTTAGATATCTATAAAAATAAATAAGCGTGTTCTTTATAGTATTAAAAATTACAGGATATATTTGTTCATGACTGACATTCAGCCTACATATTCAGGCGCGTCTGCGCTTGATCGTAATTTGTCCGCAAGGCAGCTTTCAACAGCACATGTTACCCGCGTTCAGAATCTGGAACGTACGCCTCGTTGGTTACACCGGCTTTTGCCATGGGTTAATGTTGGGGGCGGTGTTTTTCGTGTTAACAGGCGTCGCATCATTTCATCGCGATTTGCCGGTGTGGTTTTTTCGGGGCAGGGAAATAGTATTGCTCCTACTTCTGAAAGTCTGTCTTTTTTTCCAGGTTTTTCAGGTCAGGATCTGGAAGATATTCAGGTTATCAGTAAAGCATTCAAGTCTCAGAAGCTGTCTGCTGGTAAAGAGTTTTCGATTGAGGATGGCAGTCTTCTGATTGTCGTGAATGGGCAGGTTCAACAGAAAGCGACTACACCAGAGGGACGACAAGTCAGGAATCTGTTTTTGACTGCCGGTCAAAGCGGTATTGTGCAGCATAATACACACTATGGTCCGCTTATTGCTACGGGAGATACGACGGTTGTTACGCTGTCACCTACTCTGGCAGAGAAATACCCTTGGTTAACTGATGCATTTGAGCAAATCAATCGGGAAGGGAGGGCGAGCGCAGGTGTAAATAAATATGGAGAGTCAGCCATTCAGGTTCTTTCCAGTGTTGATGGTGAGCCCAAATTGCCTACAACGTTCGTGGATTATCAGGATCATCCGCGCGAATATTATCTGCATTCCCTGCAAACTGTCCTGCGCACCCATACGCGTATTACCGATCTTTATAGCAACGAGTTCGATCAGCTGCGTGAGCAGGTTAGGGTGGTTATAGATGTCATTCGGGAGCGTGAAGAGTGGGAGCTTCTAAACAATCCTGAATTCGGCTTGCTGCGAGAGACTGCGATTGCCCAACGTCTTCCAACGCGAAATGGCCCGCCGACACCGGATGATCTGGATGAGCTTCTTACCAAAGTTTGGAAAAAACCTGGTTTTTTCTTGGCACATCCCAAAGCCATTGCGGCCTTTGGCCGTGAGGCAACACGTCGAGGCGTTCCGCCGCCAACAGTCACCCTTTTTGGTTCACCTTTTCTAACATGGCGTGGCATTCCTCTTGTTCCGTCAGACAAAATTCCGGTTTCTGAATTTGGGGAAACCAGCATTCTGTTGCTTCGGGTCGGTGAGGAAGAGCAGGGTGTCATCGGGTTGCATAATACTGGCATTACAGGCGAGGTCGAGCCGGGCCTTTCTGTGCGCTACAGCGGAACGGACCAGTTCTCGGTCGCATCTCATCTGATCACACGCTACTTTTCCGCTGCTGTTCTGGTTGAAGATGCCATTGCCCGGCTCGATAACGTGCTGATTGGAAATTACTATGACTACGCCCCCTGATGTTAGCGATGCGCCACCCATCACGGCGCATCAGACTCTTCTTGTTCGTGCCTTTCAGGATGTTCTGAACGAGGGGGTGGCTGGCGCTGCTCCCTTTGGCCACCAGCAGCTTACGGCACCAGCATTTGCGTCAGGAGCGGATGTGTCTGGTTACGAACCTGTATGGTCAAGAACGCCAGTGACAGCCCCCGCGTCGCCAGACACTCAGTTTGGCGCTCTTTCCGAAAAAGCTGTTTCACCGTTTTTCTCTGGAGCATTCTCGCTGCCAGTCCGGCCTTCTGTAATGCATCTGCCAGAAGAGGGTTCAGCCAAGCCTTATTTTTTGCAGGATAAATCACATATTACGGGAAAAATACTGTCCGCATATGATATCCGGCAGATTAAGAATGATTTTCCTATTCTCAATCAGTCGGTCAACGGACATAAGCTGATCTGGCTGGATAATGCCGCGACAACGCAAAAGCCACGCGCTGTGATTGATGCGACCTCTCATTTTTATGAGCGTGATAATTCAAATATCCATCGTGCAGCGCATACTCTCGCAGCGCGCGCCACAGATGCGTTTGAAGGAGCACGGGAAAAGCTCCGGCGTTTTATTGGTGCGCGCGAGGCTGCGGAGATTGTTTTTGTTAGAGGCACAACGGAAGCTATCAATCTGGTAGCGCAAAGCTACGGCCGTGCCAATATTGGTAATGGTGATGAAATTCTGATCACCACAATTGAGCATCATGCTAACATTGTGCCATGGCAATTGCTGGCCAAACAGACAGGAGCCGTCTTACGGATTGCTCCGGTGAATGATAAAGGTGAGCTACTGCTTGAACAGTTTGCAGCCCTTCTATCCGGGCGAACGAAAATTGTTGCGGTGACGCATGTTGCCAATGCGCTGGGTACGATTAATCCGATTGAGCAGATTATTCCCTTAGCGCATGCATATGGTGTGCCTGTTCTGGTGGATGCTGCGCAATCCTCCCCCCATTTGCCGCTGAATGTTGCGGCTCTGGATGCAGACTTTCTGGTGCTGTCTGGTCACAAAGTGTACGGTCCGACCGGGATTGGTATTCTGTATGGTAAACGTGCACTCCTTGAGGCCATGCCGCCCTGGCAGGGTGGTGGGCATATGATACGGGATGTCACGTTTACTCATACGGAGTTTCAGGGACTGCCCGAGAAATTTGAGGCGGGCACGCCGGACATAGCCGGGGCTGTTGGTCTGGGAGCTGCGGTAGATTATCTGGAGAAGATAGGTCTGCCAGTCATTGCAGCACATGAACATGCTTTGCTTGAGTATGCCACTTCTGAATTTGAGCGCCTACCGGGTGTCAGGATTATCGGCACGGCAGCGGCCAAGGCAAGTGTTTTGTCTTTTGTTGTCGAAGGGCATGATGTTACGGACGTGGCAAAATATCTGGATGGTTATGGTATTGCCGCACGTTCCGGTCATCACTGCGCGCAACCAGCGCTTCGGCGTTTCGGTGTGGAGGCGACGGTTCGGGCATCCTTCGGTCTTTACAACAGTTTTGAGGATGTGGATGCTCTGGTCTCTTCGCTCAGGTCACTGATAAGGCACTGACATGACACTTGCAGTTCTGACTGCACTGGGCGGCGGTCTTCTGATAGGGAGTGCCGCCGTTTTTTTGAAGGCCGCAACAGGGCATATTCTTGGCGTCAGTGGTATTCTGGGTCATGCCTCCTCGTGCTCCGCAGGGAGCTGGCGGTGGGCGTTTCTCGCTGGTGTGGTTGGTGCAGCGGTTGTCATGCGCGGTATGGGTGTTTTGGTACCAGCAAGTTTCAGCCAGTTGGGATGGGAACGTTTGCTGGTTGCGGGGCTGCTGACAGGAGCAGGAACCAGACTGGCCAATGGGTGTACCAGTGGTCATGGCGTGTGTGGGTTGGGAAATCTGTCCGGGCGTTCTTTGATTGCGGTTCTGGTTTTTATGGGAACAGCCGGGTTTGTTGTCTTTCTTCAGCACAACAGGAGCTGGCTTTCATGAAGACTGTGGCGGCCGCGTTCTGTGGCTTTATTTTTTCTCTTGGCCTGATGGTTTCAGGGATGGCAGATCCTGCCAATGTGTTGGGCTTTCTGGACGTGACAGGCGCGTGGAACTCTCTTCTGGCTTTTGTCATGGGAGGTGCTGTTGCTATCACGCTTCCCGGTTTCTGGTGGCTTCGGCACAGGCAGCTTACGGGGCGGCCTTCTGATGATGCGCTACTTTGGCCGAAGCGCTGGCCGCCAGATGCGCCGCTTGTGGCAGGTGCCATCCTGTTTGGTGTTGGCTGGGGACTGACTGGCGTTTGCCCCGGCCCGGCTCTTGTTCTGCTCGGCCTGGACGGTTGGAAAGCATGGCTTCTGGTTGTGAGCATTTTGCTCGGTTGGAAAGGTACGCAGTACCTGCAAAACAATCATATGCGATAAAGCAATAGATTGTCTGCCTCGCTTGTTGCGTAAGCAGACAATCGGTATCAGGAACCTTCTGGTTAATACGGTCAAGGTGGGGGGGCGAAAAACTGGACTTGTGCCGGTTTTATGTCGGCTAGGAAATGCTAATGCCGTCCAGATATGAATGGCGTCGACGTGGATTGTAGAAACCATAGATATACTGGAAGATGGCAGCAGTCGTCTGACGACGGGTTAGCCAGTTTTGCCTCCAGAGCCATTGTGTTGCGGCCTCCTGCACATTCTGAATGCTTTCAAACAAAGACTGCTCTAGGCGTTCCCGCCGGACAGTTCTTTTGTAGCTTTCGATATAGGCGTTCTGCTGTGGGTTGTTAGGTTGCGTATAGATCAGGTTAATTCCCTATTTTTCGGCCCATGAAACCAACGTATAACTGACATATTCAGGGCCATTGTCCATTCTGATAGCCTCTGGCCTACCGCGCCACTCCATAACCTGTTCCATGCAGCGGACCATCCGATAGGTCGGCAAAGAAAAATCAACCTCAATCACCAATCTTTCACGATTGAAGTCATTCAGGATGTTCAGGAGCCGAAAAGCAGGTTCATCCATCAGACAGTCCGCCATGAAATCCATGGACCAGGCCCTGTTTGGAATATCTGGGACCGCCGATTGCTTTTCAGGCTTTTCGCGAACAAGGCGCCTACGCAGTTTAATCCGCAGGTTGAATTCCAGATCCCGATAAATCCGATAAACCCGCTTATGGTTCCAGAGATGTCCCTGCACATTGTGCAGATACAGGAAACACAGACCAAATCCCCATCTCCTATGAGCCTGTGTCAGTCCCGTCAGCAGATCGGCAATCCTGTCATTCTCCTCTGCCAGTCTTGGACGATAGCGAAAGCAGGTCTCGGATATCTCAAAAATCCGACTGGTCAGTGCAATGCTGCCCCGTGATGTGCCACAGCCTGTGCGGCCAGTTTCTGGCGCTGGGCTGGCTGCTTCATTTGTTCCCCAAAGCCTCCTTCAGAATCTCCTCATTCTATACGCTGAGAAAATTCTCATTCAAAAACCGCTCTTTTTGTGGGGGGATTACCCTCGTAACTACGTACAAGTTTTGATACCAAACGGTAAAAGCCACCTTCATGGATGGCTTTTTTACGTCTAAATAGCCACGTAGGGAGATATTCAGGCTTTCTAAGCGTAACTTTCTCAATAAGAAAGGGCATAAATATGCTAAAAAGGAGAGATTCAACTTATGATATTTAAAAATGGTAGGTTTTGAATATTCATGTTGGCCAGAAAACTTAGTGGGTATTGATATCTCGCTTCCATGTAAAGACACCGTACATCGCAAGTAAGGAAAATACAGTATATAGACTAGCTGTTAAAAAATCTGTGCGGTATAAAAAAAGCCACGCATATATAAAGTCGACAAAAATCCATAAATACCAGTTTTCCATATATTTTCGTGTTGTCCATAAAGAAGCCAAAAGACTTAAGCACATCAAGACTGAGTCAATATAAGGTTGTGGATCATTCGTGAAATGAGAAAAACCCCATCCAACGGGAAGACCAATACACGCGGTTAACACTACCTGAGTTCTGAGATTTCTGGGTATGAGTGAGTGGAAATGGTTTTGTTTTTTTGGAGCTTTTTTGGGAGTTCTCCATGAGTACCAACCATATCCAAGAATGATGCAATAGATAGCTTGCAACAGCATGTCGCCATAAAGGTGCCAGAGATAAAATTGGCGCAGGTAGAGGATGACCCCAACCATGCCAACCGGCCAGCACATCATGTTCCGTCGGGCCGTAAGCCAGACCCCTGTGATATTGATAGCAACTGCTGCGGCTTCCAAAGAAGGCACGTTTTTTTCTCACGTTTGATGATGAGGGCGTAAATTCACGCTGGATTTGTCACCAGTGGCAGTTCAGGGTTTGCCGACCATTCCTGTAATGACCCATCATAAAGAGTGGTATCAAAATGCCCGACAAGTGTGAGAGCGACCGCGACAACGGCAGCAGAAATACCGCCCCCGCAATACAGAACAAGAGGAAGGGCCTTGTGTGTGAGCAAGGGTTGAAGAATGCTCCGCAACTCTGGAACGCTTTTGTACAAACCCTGCTCGTTTAATAGGCTGCGTGCAGGTAAATTCAGACTGTGGGGAATATGTCCGCGCCTGCTGTAGCGGGTTGGAGTTGTACCATCGAACACGCTTTTGGATAAGGCGCAGACAAGCGTGCCCTTTTCCGTTCCGTCGGCAATACGTAGCACGCGTTGACGGTCGCACCAAAGCTGGGGCTGGAGGGTAAAAGTGGCATGCGGCCTTACCCTTCTGTTGATATTGTCCAGTTGAGGTAAGCTATTTTTTGTGGCGATTGGTTGCCCCGCATTTTGCCATGCTCTGTATCCGCCATCCAGAATACGTGCGTTAACACCAACGCTGCGAAGCATCCACCAGAGGCGTGCAGCCCAGAAACCATCGGTTTTATCGTATAAAACGGGTGTGATCTGTGGGGTAATGCCCTGTGCAGCAAAGCGTATGGCCAGCTCTTCCAGGGGAGGAAGGGCAAAGCTGAAAGATTGGGATGTATCGGCAAGGTCGTGCGTCAGATCCAGATGTTGCGCGCGGGGAATATGGCCTTCACACCATTGCGCTCGACCAGATTCAACCCGGTAATCTCCGTCAAACCGGGGGGAGGGGAGTACTACGCTGGTATCAAAAAGAGCCAACGTAGGGTCTTGTCTGCGCTCGGACAGTTCAGCAACGCTGATAAGGGGAGATACGGAATGTGCCATGTTGGTTATGCGGCCTTGCTGCCAAGTGTATGAAGGTGCCTGATAAGGCGTTGTCCTTGCGGTGAGGCAAACCAGTCGGCATGCCCCAGAAGGTAGGTATTGTAAGCCAAAGCGGCATTTTGTCTGTCGTTCAGAAGGCCGGCAAAATAGTCTATTTCGCTGAGTGCAAAGTCAGTGTGCACAATGGGGAGTATACCGGCCAAGGCTTGTATATCTGTAGTGCTGAGTGGCGTTATGCTGGAATAACCAGCAAGTAATGCTTCCAGTTGATCCAAATTTGCAGTGGGGGCAACGCCATTTTCCATATCCAGCCAGGAGATCAGATTACGCTCTATGGCGGTTGCGAGGTCGAATAATGCGGAACTTTTGCTCGCCAGACCAAAGTCTAGAACTGAGGAGACTGTCCCGTTTGATCCGGCAGCAGACCAGAGCAGATTGGAGGCATGCCAGTCTCCGTGTGTCCAAAGCCGAGGGGCTGCGTGCAAAATGGCATGCGCGTTAGCATGGTATGGTGCAAGCAGGTGTGTCTGAATATCGTGTTTCCAGTTCCGTTCGTGCAGAAAGCTGGCCAGTCCGGGTCGAAGGTGCAAATCTGCGCCAAGAGCCTGCAAGGGGTCTGGCTGGCGGATCAGCCTGTCGTCGGAGACAAGCAGATGTGTGCTGCGGGGGGGCGCGTTGTAATGCTTGAGTGCTTTATGCACCCGTGCCAGCATGGTGCCCGCAGCATAGGCGTGACCTGTATTAAAAAACGGGGTCCATGACGTGCGGTCCTGATAGAGGTCCAGCCCGATGGCGATGTCATGCACTTCATAGGTCCATCCATTGTGGAGGACCATTGTTTTCCCGCTTGTTGTTTCTAGCAAAGAAGCAACGGGAATATCCTGCTGCTTCAGGTGCCCGATAAGGGCATGTTCCTCTTCCAGATTGCGCGGTGTACGCAGGGCATGCCCATGGCGTTTGACAAAAAGCATACCACGGTCGGTTCTTATTGTGGCGGCCGCAGAAAAAGGGCGTGGGCTGCGCCACAGAATGGCTTGCAGTGTGCCCGCGCGTGGAAAATGGTGCAGAACCTCCTCAAGTTCTGTGTCTTTTATATCAGGCCAGTCTGATTCTTTGCGGGTGGTACCCATGCCATGTGTATATGGGGCTGCCATTGCATATCCGCTCATGAATGTTCCTGCACGGAGTGACGGAAATCTTGTTCAATAACCGCTGAACGCCAGATATTCCTGTCAGACACAATAGCGTTTTTTGCCAGCCAATGTGTGTATTCCTCCATAACGTCCGGGCGCAGTTCTCCCCATTTTCCGTTGTGCAGCCATGTTGGTGCAATGGCTGTAAGGGACTGGCTGAGTAGTTCAGTAGGAAAATATGGTGTTGCCAGTTCATAGGCGGAAAGAGCAGAAAGCGGGTTTTGTGCTGCTGCCAGAAACCCTTTTTCAGATGCCTTGAGAAATGATCGGACTTTGTCAGGTGTTGTCTCGATTATCTCATCACGGGTGCATAGAACATAGCTGTGGTAGGCAGGTGCCCCCAGTTGCGCCAACGGCCAGACAAGACGCTCCTCCTGCGGAATGGAACTGTCCATCAGTGCTTCCCATGCCCAGTATCCTCCAAAGCTGGCGTCTGCTAGGTCATTTTGTAAATCTTCAGGATGAAACTCTCGGAATTGAGAGTTTACAATTTTGACGGCATCAGGGTCTCCACCATCGGAAGAGACAAGGTGCCGGATCATGGCAAGCCCCCGAGGCGTGGGGTTCATGGCGAGTTTCCGTCCCGCCAGATCACGTGGGCGGTTAATGTTTTTACTTTTAAGAGTCTGTATGGTTTCCAGCGCACTATGGTTTATGGCGGCAATGGCCCGCAGTGGTTCCCCACCATCACGCCGGACTAAAAGCCTGTTGACTGGTGCAACGGCAAAGTCAGCACGGGCCTGTAGCAGGTGTTCAAGGGAATCACCGTGCCACGGGTCTGGCACAGTGATATGCAGGTCCAGTCCATTTTGTTCATACCATTTTTGCTGTCGGGCAAGGTAGAAGCCTGCCGAGTTTGGCCATGGATGGAAATATTCCAGTACAAGGCATGTTGAATAAAGATTATGTGACTGTGACATGTCTTAAAAACCTGTGGAAATAGTGGCAAGTGCTGCAAAACCGCTGCCAATGTAGTAGCTGGGGGCGCTGCCGGAGATGGTGTTGCCGTGGATGCCTGTGGTATCCCGCGCGTTCAGCGTTGGGCTGGCTACCCCGGAAAGATAATGCTCGTTGGTGATGTTGATGAAGTTCATGCGTATTGTGGGCTGGTGCAGGTGATAATGATCTGAAAAGCGATACCCAATGGCCAGATCGCCAGTCGTGTGGTCTGGCATGCGCTCATCGTTCATGAATGTTGCATATTGGTGTCCGGTATAGTGTACTGTTGCGACACCAAAGAGATGACCATCATCATAACTCAGGCCGATGGCGGCTTGCAGTGATGGGCTGCGGACAGCAGTGTGGCCCTTAGTCGGCAGAATATCACCTTCTGCGCTAATGTTATTGTCGATGGTCGCATGTAGGTACTCGCCCGACACATAGGGGCTAAAGTGATGCCACGGCTTTAAACCGACCTCTACATCCACCCCGCGCGATGTCTGTCCACCTGCATTCATGGTTGTCGTAATGATGGAGCCATTTTGGACTGCAAGAGTAGAAATCTGACGATTTGTAAAATTGTAATTAAAGAGCGTCAGGCTTCCTACAAGCCAGCGATTGGATAGGCGGTAGCCTAACTCTTCCGAGATGGAGTATTCGTCACGCAGATTATGGCTTCCCGCAGTGACAAGACCGCCTGAAGAAGGATCATAAGCGTTATAGAGTGCAGTTTGATCGGGCGCTCTGAAGTTTGTGGTAGCATTGAAAAATATCTGGTTATGATCATCAATATGCCAGCGCAGGCCCAGTCTGGGCAGTGGTTCCATGCTATTGGACCCAACTCGATATTGTGGGCCGGGCACGTTATTGGTGCCAGAGCGGTTGAGCATGACAATTTTGAAGCCCAGATCTATGAGCAGTCGGTCATGTAGGAGTGAGATATGGTCCCCTGCAAACAGTGCATTACTTTGGGAAATGGTATGAAAACTGCCTCCTAGCAACTTTTGACCGTTAGCAAGATGAATCTGGCTGTTCGAGTTTTTTGCCCAGATGTCAGCTGAGGAGCCATTGGTTTGCACGGTGGTAAAAGGCTGCTGTTCGTTATCGTCGCCGTAGTCGTACCAATAGCCGAAGACAAAGTCGTTCCATGCCTTTTTATAGTGCAAGGCAACAGTAAACCCGGAGCGGTAGCTGCGTTGCGTGTAGTTTGCTCGCACAACTGCTTCTTCATTCTGTGCGCCAGGCAGATTCAGCGTATCTGGCAAAGTCTGTGTGCCCTGATAAAGGCCACTCTCGCTCAGAATAGTGCCTCCGGGAGCATTGCCATAAGCAAACTGGGCGTAGGGTGTGCTATCAAGTGTCAGGCGGTCAGTCAGACGCAAATGGACAGGTGCCCCTGCATAAAGTGTTCGTTCCGGCTGGCGCCATAGGCGCCAGTAATTGGCTCCGTTGTTCTGGTTGGAAGCATCGTAACGAGCTAGCAGATTGTTAGCGCCTCCAATGCCATCGCTTTTCCAGCTTTCCATACTGGCCTGAGGGTAATAGCTGGTAATAGTGCTGTTAAAGGAACCGAGAAAGCTGGCATGGTTGCCTTGCCCCCATTCCTTAAGAAATTTAAAATCAACGTGTTGTTTTTCGTCACGTCCTGGGCCGCGCCAGTTGTCCGTCGCGCCGTGGGAGTATGAGACAAAACCCCGTAAGCCCGTGTGGGCAATATCTCCTGTATCCATCCGTATGAATTCACGGTTGGTGTTGTAGGAGCCGTAAGAGACACTGGCAAAACCCCCGGCTTTTTTAGTCGGATTACGAAAACTGAGCTGCATAAGCCCGCCCGCAGCGTTAAGCACCGGACTGTCTAGATTGGATGAACCTTGGGCTAGAGCAATTTGCTGATAATTTTCGCTATCAGCAAATTGACCGGGGTAGCCGCTGGAGTATGCCACATCGTTCAGTGGCATACCTTCGAGCACATATCCGATGGAATCCCCACCAAGGCCACGCACACTGATGTCCGTGCTAGGCGAAAAACCAAAGGGATCAGATGTCGCAACGTTTGCGCCGGGCAGGAGGGAGGCGAGCTGAAAAGCTGTCGCCATGGGCGCTTGCTTGTCCATAAAATCGCGGTCAACCGTGCTAACGGCTTTTACCCCATCCTGTTTGTGAATAAGTCCTCCACCGGGCTGGTAGCCATGTACAGTGTTGGCTAGGCCTGTGATGACAATATTTTCTGTCGTGCGGCTTGGCTTGATGGGGGTAGCGGGCGCTACTCTGGCAGGTTTTCTGGGCGCAACATTATGTGCTGTTGCGAGTGGTTGTGGCGCAGAGGCGCTGTTTGCAGCCTGAACGGATGCAGACATAATAAGCAGGCTACAAGCAGAGACCCCGGCGCACAAAAAAGATTTGCGTCTTTTGGCAAGAGGATGAAGTGCCAACAATACGGTGTGGGCATTGTTCATGCGGGGTTTTGGCATAAGATTCTCACGGGTATATTCACTTTATTTTTGTGTGATATATAAAAATACCAACTAAAAATAGATATTTGTGTTTCGCTCTGTTATTCAACTATGGAATAGTGGATTAAATATATACCGGTTTATGGTGGGTAATATGAATATGGAACACCTTCGTGCCTTTCTTTTTTTGGCAGAAAGGGGAAATTTCTCGGATGCTGCTCGTGACATGGGCATGTCACAACCGTCATTAAGCAAAAAAATCCGTCGGCTAGAAGACGTGCTGGGGGCTGATCTTTTTATGCGTACTACGCATCAGACAAGCTTAAGTGCTTTCGGACGAAATTTTTTGGATGAAGCCCGTAATCTGCTCGACCATTCAAACCGTGTCATGGAACGAGGGCAAAAGTTAGCCCGAGGGCGTGCGGGAACAATACGGATCGGGTTTACTTTTTCAGTCATGGATCTGCTAACGACTATTTTGCCACAATTTAGCGAAAATGACGGCAGGTTTGATATTGTGCTGGAAGACATGTCATCCGGGGAGCAGGAACATGCACTTAAAACAGGTCAAATAGATGTGGGGTTTATGCGTCACGGACGCAATGAGGAGTTGAACTTTCTTTCCTTGACGCATGATAATTTGGTGTTGTTGGTGCCTCGTAATCGTCATGATATTGTAGGACTTGCAGATATATCCAGTTCAAATTTACCATTAGTACGATTTAAAAAAACATTTTCATACGGAATCTATGATCGGACGGAGCAGATATTAAATGCGAGTTTAGTACAGCCTGCTTATACCTTATGGTTTAATGAGAGTCTCAGTGTCATTCAGGTTGTGTGCTCAGGCTTGGCATGTGCAATAATCCATCGCTCCAGTTTATCTATACTGTCTGAAACAGAAAAAAACTTTACCGTTCATGAGATAAGACATCCGTCTGCTCGGTGGGAAGTGGGTATGGCTACGTACGATGTCGGAATTAATCCAGCACGGGATATATTTCGTCAGAAAATTTTTTCTTATTACAATTTAGAGAAGTTTGTATAATTTCTTAAGTTATTTAGTGTTAACGTTTAAGATTGGAAGTAATATTAGAATAATACGCGTTTAAATAAAGAATAGTATTTACGTTACCCTTCGACTTGAAGCAAGGCCTGTCCACTGGAGACAGATGATGAAGAAAGTGCGTTTCACGCAGGATCGGATCATTGGGATACTGAGAGAACATTAGGCGGACGTATCTGTGGCCGATCTGTGCAACAAGCACGGGATCAGCGATGCGACGTTCTATACCGAGCGCTCAAAATACGGTGGCATGGTAAGTGTCTGAGATCAAGCAAGCTCATTGAAACCGAAAAAGCACAGCACAGAACACGATAATCGTTGTCCATATCTTTAGATGGTCTGCCTTTCGACGAACACATTAGGCTAGTGCTATCCGTGCTCGCTCACGACACAAAATGCAACGATAACGATTCGGGACAAGCGGACACAGATGGAACTAGCGTCAAAGCATGGCATCCATCAGATGATGATCATCTAATGGATGCATATGGTGGTCGAGGATATGATTGCTCTTTGAGTGATATTTTAAAAAGTAACCTAGAATTTCAACATCGGAAAAATTACTTCAAGAGCATATATGATGAAAACTTTTACCAAACCAGGATAAAGCTTGATGATTTTCCTCATGAAAAACAATATCCTGAATATGAGATATAATAATATCATGAGAAACAGACGGTAAGGTTTCGATAATACGTTTTACCAAAGTCACTGAATCATCAGCAATAACTGGGGATGCTTCTTGATCAACAATCCATTCGTTATCTTTGAATTTTTCTTCCTGTGCAGGTGATCCAGATGCAAAACGGAATGCAAGAGTTCCATGGTCAGGTTTAAGAATTCTGATACTTAATTTACGGTTTTCTAAAAAGCTTCATAAGATATATTATCTCGGTTAATATAGAATAATAGCGTGGGTGAGGACAGACTGACACTACAAATTTCTGATACTGTAAGCCCATGTCGACCAAATTGCCCATCGGTAGCTACAAGAAAAACGGGTGCATTCAGCAAGCTCATTGCATTTCGGAATGCTTCTGAAGAAACCTGGTCTGATTGTTTTTTTGGTGACTTTGCTTTCATCATGTAATCTTTCTACTTTAGTGTATGGGTATCGACATGCGTTATATAGTCAGTCTCAATCTCACCTACTATGATAGGAAGGTAGATGGACTGTATTAGCTGCATCAAGCCAGCTACGGGATACGTAATTGAAGCCCCATTGACACTCAGCCCCTTGATGGCGTGATGCATCATTCTGAACATAATCATTCTGTGTGTTTGTATAAGCTGCTCCCGTAACCTTGCAACTTGCGGTGATTATGTACCATTTTCTCCACGGAGAGTGTAGAGCATGTGGCGCGATACATTTATCAGCATCAAGACTGGCCGGACTTTCATTGGGATATAAGCACTATTTTCCGTGGGCAGATGGAAGAGCCACTGCATCACCTGTCCGGATTGTAGGTATGTGGTGAGGAGGGGCCCGAAATTACGGGACAGCTTCGTTCAAACGGGATATACATGATGCATATCCATGAGGAGAAATAGCGGACGCTGACCCGTACGACACTCTTTCTATCCAACCGTTCGCAGGTTGCGTCTGCCGAAGATGGTTGCCTTCGGGGAGCGGGTGCGTGACGTCGTCATTGTGTCCGAAGATTCACGACGGATCATCGCTCCCGCTGACGCAGCGTGGGATGATTTCTTTGCGGCTCCCGGCGTGGATCTGGGGGAGCGGAACCAGCCGGCCATGCAGGAACGTGAGGTACTTTGAATGCTGCGTTACCTGCTGGATACGAACCTCTGTATCCGGGTATCGCGGGATCGGCCGCAGAGGTTGCGTCCGAGGTTCAACAGTTATGCGGAGGAACTCTGCATTTCGGACGTGGTTTTTTATGAGCTGCTTTATGGCGCGGAACGCTCGTCAGATCCCGTGCGCACAAGGCGTGAGGTCGAGCACTTCGCGGCAAGGCTGGCGGTGCTGCCATTCGACAGTGAAGCGACCGCCCATACGGCGGACATTCGGGCCGAACTTGAACGGAATGGCCGTATCATAGGTCCGTATGATCTCATGATTGCCGGACATGCCCGGAGCAGAGGGCTGATTGTGGTGACGGGGAACTTTCGGGAATTCCAGCGGGTGGAGGGTCTTCGAACTGAGGACTGGCTGACTGACACGGTCTGACCGAAAGAGGTCTCAGTGAGATAGAATATTGATCAAAACGATTGTTTATCAATCGACTATGCCATGCAGCGAACCTCTCTACGAACCCACTGACAAGCAGCAGTTTTCTTTGGTTGCAGGCCCCCGTAACAAGATTTTTTGTTTATTATCAAATGCTTATACAGGGTCGTGGGCGGCCTTTGGCGTTTCTTCAACGCCAACTTGCAATGCAAGCCCAGCTAGGTTCTTAGGCTTGGCGGGGTTTTGCGTAATGACCCGCCTCAACAGGCGTCTAAATCACTAGAATAATACATAATGGTGTCCGCGGCGGGATTCGAACCCACGGCCCCAGGATTCATACCACCGAGACAAAAGCGTTGGTAAATCTGATCTGGTGAATCAGAGTAATCTACGGTAGTCATTATGGATGTTAACTCGCTCTCACAGCTTGCTTCAGTCAGTGGTCTTTTGGCCACTGGTGCTGCTTGCTCTGGTCGCACGGCTGACATTTGGTGGAGTTGTTTCCCCGGTCGCTTTGGTTGAAGATCCACTCAAAGATCTCATAAAACTGAGTATTCTTTGCGATGATCAGAAACCGCTTTCTGATCCTGATGGACAGCATCACCACACGACAGATTCGCAGGACGATAGTTTTCTTCTTTCTGAAGTGCTTGAGCTTTTTTTACTCAGTGTTGCGTTCTGTATTTTTGCTGGGTTGATTGCTGAATGTGTGTGCCGAACATGGATGTTTGCACCTATCCGTGGGCCGCCTACGCCAAAACGTACGTCTCTCTGTCCGCAAGGACCTCCCGTCTGACCTGAAATTACAGGGTTGCTCGCGTGTTTTGGCACGCGGGCTTTTCGTGTTGTTTATTCAGGTTCAGAATCATGTTTCATGTTTATGGCACCCCTCTTCGGTTTTCCGGAGTGATGGTGGCTGTCACTCTTTTTTCCGCAGCTCAGATGGCCCATGCACGTTCTCAAATACAGCATGGTAAGCTCGTATCCCCGATGGGGAAGCAGGCAAAAACTGAACAGGTTACGGTAAAGGGAAATAGCTGCGTTTCCGCAACAACGCATCCCGCAGGGCAAACAACGTACCATTCTGATCGCGGCAACTTTGGTAATCAGGTCGGGCAAAGTGTTGCGGATATGGTTGTGACCATTCCCGGCGTGAGCTTCACGCAAGGGAATGGCCCACGGGATACAGTGGTTTCTGTAAGAGGTTCGGGAGACCGTCAGTCTTACGGGTTAAAAAACCTACAGGTGCTGGAAGACGGCTTCCCGATGACACAGCCTGATGGAACCGCTCGTGCCGATCTCATCGATCCACATGCTTATGCGGGTGTGGATGTTTTTGAAGGCCCGGCATCAACTCTCTACGGCAATTATGCCATTAACGGTGCGATCAATTTTCGTACCCGAAAAGGAGCCGATATTCATGGTCTTGAGGTGGGTTCGGATTTTGGTAGCTTCGGAATGTTCAATAATTACGCAACGTTGGGGCTTGGTAATAAACATTATGATCTCATGATCTTTGGGAGTGACGTGCGGGGAAATGGGTTTATTGCCAATAGCCGTTACAACACTTCAACAGAAAATGTGCGGTTGCGTGTTAACCTCACATCATCAGATCGGCTTATCTTGAAATTTGTAAACAACGTTACGGATGCTTTTTTACCCGTGCGGCTATCGCTTAACCAGTATCGGGCCAATCCCTACCAGCAGGGATGTTATAATGCTGTAAATGCAGCAACAGGATGTGCATCCGTTAATCTGTTGGTGAATGGTCGTTACGGAACAAAGGAAGCCATGAGCCCAGAAGCTGCTGGTTTGGGCCGTTTTGACCGCCGCACAGTTGTTGGCTTGCGTTGGGAACATGATTTCAATGCGCGCACAATCTGGCGTAACCAGTTTACCTATGATCAACGCCATATTGATCAGCCGACATCGCCAGTAGCGTATGTTGGCCCGTACAATTCCTACAATGCCAGCAGCGATATAACGAACCATGCACGTCTTGGTGGTAAATCACTGGAAACTTTTGGCGGGATCAGTTTTGATTATCTCGACTTTGGCTCTCAGACCTACAATATCATGCCGCTTGGTGGGGCTACTCGTGGTGCAATGAGTTCGGAATCCTATGGGCACCAGTGGAATTTAGGTGCGCGGTTTCAGGAGGACTGGCATTTTGCCCCCAACTGGCACGTAGTGGTGGGGCTTGGGGGAACATACTCGGATATTGGGGCTACCGAGACGCTTTACAGTTATTCTGCCACAGGCCGGGATCAGCGCTATATTACGGCCAATCGCTTCTACTTCAATTTAGCTCCCGAAGGAGCATTGATTTACACACCATCAAAAAAATGGACGTTTCATACCCGTGTTGGCACTGCCTATGGAACACCGTCATCTTCAAATCTATTCATTACGCCGCAGGGGCAATATGGTAACAATACACAACTGAAAAGCCAGACAAGTGTTGGTATTGATCTTGGTGCCGATTGGCATCCATCTTCCAACATGACTATTCAAGCAACGGGTTTTTACGAATTTTATAATAATGAACTTGTTAGCCAGTCTGCCGGTGTGAATACCGTGGGTTCCTATACGTTTAATGCGCCAGCATCCCAGCATCGGGGGATTGTTTTGGGGGTGGAGTGGAAGCCGCTTCCTACAATGCTACCGGGAGGACGTATAAAGCTTAGTTATACTTATGATAATCAGGTTTATACAAATTACACTGAGGTTCTTTCAAATAGTACCGTCTCACGCAGTTTCAGTCGTAAAGGAAATTATATTCCGGGCGTGATTCCCAATTTTCTTAATGCACGTTTTTTGTACGATCAGCCTGATGGTGCCTTGGAAGGGCTTGGTGGTTACGCTGAGGTGACTTGGCGGGATTCCTACTGGCTGGATAACGCCAATCGTTTGAAAGCTCCCGGTTACGCATTGTTGAATCTGGAAGTGCATTATAATCCGCCAACACGGCTTGGGTGGGCACATCGGTTACACTGGTATTTCGAAGTGCAGAATGTTGCAAACCAAACCTATATTGCAGGGGCGACCAACATCAGTGACAGTTTGCAGAGCAACGGACAGCAGGCAACGGCGCGTATGCTCATGAATAGTACTGGTTCTATTTATGCAGGCTCACCCAGGGCGTATTTTGGTGGTGTGCGTATCCGGTTTTGATGAAGGGCTGATAAACTTTTATGATGGATGGTTTTTGGGTGGTGGCAAAAGCTGTTTAAGTTCAAGTGCAATGTGATGGGCGCTGGAATCTACCGGTATCATACCAGCTAGGTGGTTCTGGCCGTCCATCAGATACAAGAGCGAACTATGATCCATAAGATAACCAGCCCCATTACTTGTACGATACCGTGCGGAGACATGAAATGCAGCCATTATAGGCTGAAGTTGTGCTTCGGTTCCGGTTAGACCCACAATACGTGGTGAAAAACGTTGTATATATTCTTTTACAACAGCCGGTGTATCTCGTGCGGGGTCAACCGAGATGAAAACGGGTGTAATATTCTGCCCGAGCGGCCCGAACTCCTCCAGTGCAGCCGATACGGTTGCAAGTGTCAGGGGACAAACATCTACGCAATGTGTGTAACCAAAGTAGATGAGCGTATAACGGCCTTGAAAATCAGTTTGTGAGACTACGTGCCCGTTTTCATCAGTCAGGGCATAAGGCCCACCAATTTGGGTATGGGAATGTGATGTTAGGACTGCCCGCAGCCCTGTTGCTGCGATAAGCAAAGCAAAGATAATTCCCATAACAGGCAAAATTGTTTTCCAATTTTGTTGGCGTGGAGAGGGAGGCTTTCTCCTGTCAGATATGGTTTTGCGTGGGCTTTTCTGGGTCATAACCATATTATAGCAAATAGCGGATATATGTGCAGCAAAGCATTATCACTGCATTATGGAAGAACCTTTTCTTGTAAGGGGCCGTATATTTTGGGGAAGGATAGGAACAGGCTTTGTCCATTTAGCGCGAAACAGAACTGATGGACTTTGTTAACGGGGATGATAACGTTTTGTACACTCTTCCCATAAGCATTGTTGTTTCCATTCTGTGTAAGGCTAAATCCATCTCCGGCCAGCAGCATGGAAGTGCATTGAGAGAACAGAAGGGTTGCCAGCATATTTCATCATTGCCGCCATGGTAGAGTATTAATGCCTTCATCATGTATAGGGCCCTTAATACCGTAATTGCAGGAGTGATTGTTGTCTGATCTATATCTGAATTGCAAAGAGATAAAAGTGATGACAACAATACTTATAATAGGTGCAAGCACAGGATTTGGTCATGAAGTTGTAATTTGATTGGCTGCAAAAGGCTGCATGGAATTAGAAAGTTACCGATGGGCTTGGTGAGCGCGCGGCTCTTGTGCAGAAAGCTTACGATATCAGGCCGGGAACTCCGGCCTGATACAGTTCTCAGAATTTTATGAATAATTCTTCGGTAGCTGCTTTACAAAAAGCAGGCAGACTGTCTGCCCATTTGGCTTCCTAATTATTGTATCAGTAGTTCTTAGGAGGCCAGAATATGTTCGATCTGTGCAGCGATACGGAAAAGAATATGATCTTCCGCATGACGGCCCATAATCATGAGCCCTACCGGTGCTTCACCCATCTGATGACACGGCAAGCTGATGGCGCATAAATCAAGAAAATTGGCGATAGTGGTATTGCGCAATAAGAGCAGGTTGGTTGCCACATAACGAGTGTTATCATGCATATCGCTAATTTTGGGAGCGATAATGGGCACGGTTGGCAAAATAACAGCATCATAATGGTTCATGATATCTGCTGCCTGTTGGATCAATTTGGTTCTGCTTTGCCGTAAAGAAATGTAATCCACAGCGTTCTGCTCGTAACCTCGTAGAATACGTTGCAATACAAAAGGATCGTAAACGCTACGGTGCCTTTCTAGCAAAGGTTGATGCCAAGCAAGAGATTCAGCAGCGGGAAACCCTCCCTTGCTGTTGGCTTGAGGAATTTCTTTAAGGGGTGGGCAGGTAAATGTTTCCAGCATAACGCCGTTTTTGGAAAGTCTGCGTAAACAATTTTCCCATGTATGGGCAACTGTGTCGTCCATATCTTCCATAACAGAAGTGCTAAGAATACCTAGGCGAAGTGTGCTGCCTTCTCGTCCGGTTGGAGCATCCTGTATACGAAGTGTTCCGGTTGCCATCAGGCTATCTGTAGCCCAACAGCACTTTACGGTGCGGCCAATACTTCCAATGGAATCCAAAGTAGAAGAAAGAGGAACCGTACCTTTGGTAGAAATGCGGCGTGCAGTGGGCTTAAAGCCAACAAGGCCGGTAAGTGCTGCTGGAATACGACAGGAGCCGCCTGTATCGCTGCCAATGCCTACAAATGCCATGTTGTCCGAGACCGAAATGGCAGCTCCAGAAGAAGATCCTCCGGGAATGTGTTTTTCATGCCTGTGCCATGGATTGGCCGGAGTGCCAAAATGCGGATTGATGCCAATGCCCGAGAAAGCAAATTCGGTCATGGTCGTTCTGCCAATACTAATAAGTCCTGCTTGCTTCAGGCGTTCAATAGCAGGCGCGTCCATGCTTGCAGGCGGGGCATCTGCTAACACCATGGAGCCAGCTCTGGTAATGGAACCAGCTTCATCAAAGAGATCTTTAACAGAGATGGGGAGCCCAGCTAAAGGAGATGGCGCTTGTCCCTGACACCGCAATCTATCTATGGCATCGGCTTGCCTGCGCGCAGCCGTAGCATGCACAGATACGAAGGTGCGCGCTCCTTCTCCATGAGGTTCTGCAATGTTGTCTAAAGCATTTTCTACCAGTTTGCGGGCTGTTGTGCGGTTATCAGCAAGTGCCTGCGCTGCATGAAACATGGAAGAGAAGGAAGAGGGCATCGGGCAGTTCCGTGTTTATTGGCTGTCGATCCATGACAGGAATAGATTTAAGTGTATCATGGTTGGCCTATAGCCAAAGCAAAAGACAGGCAATGCAAGCTTAATGTGAATATCTGCTTTTGCGACATCACCATGCTTTTGGCCAATTCAATAAGAATATTTCTAACAGCAACAGAGTTCATACACGCGGGATTTGCCTAGAACAATCACTTTGCTGGCAACAGACCAAGGCAGAATAGTAAAACCAATGCCAGTAGCAACAGTATCCTGAAGTGTTAGAAGTCGGGCAGGAATAGTTCACAAACGGTAAAAGATAGGAGATGAGAAACACTCTCTTTAAGATTTTTCACTTAAAGAGAGTGCCGTTTTACAAGGCGCGTTAAAAACAAACATATTTATTTTTTGGGTTTTTTAGTGGGTTTTTCAGGTGGTTCTCTATCTCCGGTAAAACCACTTCTGGACGGTGGGTCACTTGCAGGAAAGCTTTCATCTAAAGCTTCATCAAGTTTTTTATCTTGAGCTTGTTTTTTGCTGTCTTTGTTTTTCTTTTCGGCCATAACAAACCTCATACATATGACTGTGGAAACAAGCCGCACCAAAAATGACAGAATTTTTGAGTGTCTGCCTGATTGGTGTAGGGCGTTTAGATACAACGTTCCCGGCAAGTAAGGTTTCCGTTTTTGAGCATCTGAAAAATGATTTTGTTTTCTGCTAATCAGATTATAAGAACTGAGAGGTCTGTTTTGTAGATATACTTTTTTATGCAGAGGGTATTTTAAAAATTTCTGTGGCCAAGTTACGTTGGGCACGGCATTCTTTCGCCAGAAAATCTAGCAAAGCGCGAACAGCGGGAACAAGCCCGCGACGAGATGGAAACACAGCGTGAATAATACCAGCTTGCGGATGCCAGTCTGGAAGAACGCGTATCAGGTGACCTGCCTCAATATCTTGCCAAACCATCATGGTGGGCATTTGCACGATACCAGCACCTACAAGGGCAGCTTCGCGCAGCACAGCCATATCGTCTGTTGCCAATCGTGGTTCATGAAAAATGGTGGCTGTTTGTCCTTCCTGATTTTCCAGTAACCATGAGTGTGAACCCGGTGTGGTATGAAAATCCAAGCTGGGAAAGGCGTTTAAATCTGCCGGGGAAGATAGTGGGTGCTGCACAAGGGTTGGTGCTGCAATCAAACACTGCGTACTGGTATCAAGCGTGCGCATAACAAGATCTGATGAAGCAATGGGCGGAAACCGCACGCGTATTGCAAGGTCCATACCTTCTTTCAGGACATCTACGCGCCGGTTGGTGCTTTCAAGTTGTAGCGTTACGGCTGGATACAGCATGATAAAGCGGGCAAGTAAGGCACCAAACTGAAAGTTCAGCAAAGCTACAGGGCAGCTTAAGCGCACAAGCCCACAGGGTTCGGTTTGAAGCTGGGCTACAGATCGCTCTGCCGTATCTGCTTTTTCCAACATGGCAATACAGTGTTCATAAAATCGGTGTCCTGTTTCCGTAACGCTAAAATGGCGTGAGGAGCGTTGGATCAGGCGCGTATGCAGGCGCTCTTCAAGAAGGCGGATACGGCGGCTGAGGAGAGATTTCTGTAGGCCAGTTGCACGAGCCGCCGCTGAAAATCCACCATATTTTACAACCTGTACAAAATATCCAAAGTCATTCAGGTCTCTCATTGTCCTACCTATGAAACGCAATGTTTTATTTAGGAATCTTTATGCGACGATAAGAAGAGCGCATGTTTCGTGTCAACAAAAGGCGCATAAAGCGCTCTTGCTTCAGACAGGACAAAAGTCATGCAGAAGAAAATTCTTGGTCGTTATGGAAATGAGCGTGGACACTGGGTAGGTGATGGTTTTCCTGTACGCTCTCTGTTTTCCTATACGGATTTTGGTGAGCACCTCAGCCCGTTTCTGCTGTTAGACTATGCAGGCCCGCATAAGTTTGCGCCAACAGATACACGGCGCGGTGTAGGCCAGCATCCACATAAAGGGTTTGAAACCGTTACCATTGTTTATGATGGTGAAGTGGAGCACCGTGATTCATCTGGCGGTGGTGGCATTATTGGCCCTGGTGATGTGCAGTGGATGACAGCAGGCAACGGTATCCAGCACGAGGAATTTCATTCTCCAGCTTATGCAAAAGCTGGGGGAGATTTCCGGATGGTGCAGTTATGGGTCAATTTGCCAGCTCAAGATAAAGGCGCGCCAGCAGGCTATCAAACCCTACAGGCTGCGGAAATTCCAACCATTGCATTGCCGGATAATACGGGCAGCCTGCGGATTATCGCGGGAGACTATGAAGGTGAGCATGGGCCTGCGCGCATTTTCTCTCCACTTAACGTGTGGGATGGAAAGCTGGAAGAGGGCGCGCACGTCACGCTTTCTCTCCCTGCGGGGCATAATGCCGCTATTGTTTCGCTTGAAGGAAAGTTGATTGTAAATGGCGCGGAGGAAGTAGGAAACGCACAATTTGTGCTGTTGGATCAGGAAGGCACAGAGGTAACATTACAAGCTACCAAAGTCTCCAGCTTTCTTATTTTAACTGGTGCGCCTTTGAATGAACCTATTGCCGGATATGGGCCTTTTGTCATGAACACGCGGGAGGAAATCCGTCAGGCAATTGAAGATTTTAACAGTGGGCGTTTTGGCAACATTTCAGACTGATACATCGTGGCATGTATCGCAACGATCATGCTGCTTGCACGTCATGTCATCCATGACAGGCTATTTTTCAATAAACACTTCAAGGCAGGACAGAAGCATGACACAGGAAAAAGAACATCTACATTTTGTAACTGTATTGGGGAGCCTGCGTAAGGCATCTTATAATGGTATTGTGGCGCGCACGTTACCTGCATTGGCTCCAGATGGAATAACTATTTCAGCGCTTGGTTCTATCGCTGATTTTCCGCATTATAATCAGGATGTGCAGGAGCAGGGTTTTCCTGCTTCTGTGCTAACAATGGGGGAGCAGATCAGGGTAGCAGATGGCGTTATTATTGTAACGCCAGAATATAATTATTCCGTGCCGGGTGTGCTTAAAAATGCGCTTGATTGGCTTTCTCGCCTTACGCCGCAACCGTTTGCGCGCAAACCCGTCGCGCTGCAAACGGTCTCACCGGGCATGATTGGTGGTGCCCGTGCGCAGTATCACATACGCCAGAGCATGGTGTTTATGGATGCCCTTGTGTTGAATAGGCCGGAAGTGATGATCAGCCAGGCAGCGGATAAATTTGATACAGACAAGCTGGAACTAACAGACGAGAAAACACGCGCTTTTCTCACGCGCCAGATACAGGCCTTGGCAGATATGGTACACAGAGAACAAAAATAGACTATCTGGGGATTTGTGAGGCTAAAGATAAAAATTAATAAGAGCCTCACGCTTCATTTATAATAAGAATATGTTCCTTATCGTTAAATAAATGTGTTTTGTGTATAATTTCTCTTTCATTTAAGAGCGAGATGAGTAGTCTGCGCGCTTTTCTTCGTGCAGGAGTTTTGTTTCATGAAGCTTTCTTTGGCTTTATCTATGCTAGATGCTGCCTTGGCAGAGGCGCGTCGGCTTGAAGTAAGCGTATGTGTGTCCATTGTGGATGCCGCAGCATGGCCAGTGGTTTTTGCTCGGATGGATGAAGCACCTTTAGGTGTGGTTGATGTGAGCCAAAAAAAGGCGCGCACAGCAGCTTTGTTCCAGATGGACAGTGCGGACTTTGCCGCAAAAGGCCGCCCGGATGGTGAGGCCTATACGCTGGAGAATACAAACGGCGGTTTAACCAGCTTTGGCGGTGGGCTGGTGATTAAAGCCGCAGATGGCTCTTTTTTAGGTGCCATAGGTGTTTCTGGTGCCAAAACGGAAGATGATATTGCAATTGCCCGTGTTGCAATGAAACAGGCCGTAAAGAACTGAAATTTCTTATTTTTGAGTTTTTAAATGACAACTGCTCCTCAGCCTCCTCCCGTACCGACCTCGTTTATTGAGCCGCCTCATGGGCGTGCTGCCGCTTTATTCATTCTTACTTTCGGCACTTTTGTTGTTGGAACAGGTGAATTTGCCATTATGGGCATGCTGCCAGAATTTGCTCGTTCCTTACATCTGTCTGCGGCATATGCAGGATATGCCATTACGGCATATGCTTTGGGCGTGGTAATTGGCGCACCGCTTATTACCATTCTGGGCGCGCGCCTTTCCCGTCGGGAACTGCTTCTTTCTTTATTGGTGTTGTTTTGTTTCGGGAATTTCCTAAGCATTTGCATGCCCACGCCAGAGTTGGTTGAAGTTGCACGGTTTATTACCGGCCTGCCGCATGGGGCATTGTTTGGTATTTCTGCGCTTGTTGCGGCTTCAATGGTAGAGCGCTCTCGCCGTGGGTGGGCTGTGGGGCGGGTTCTGTCTGGCATTGCCATTTCTACTCTGGTAGGCGCACCGTTTTCTACATTTGCAGCGGATCATTTCGGCTGGCGTGTGGCGTACCTTATTATTGGTCTGTTTGGTTGTATTACCTTTTTGGGGGTATGGCGCTATATTCCAGCAGACCAGCCCAACCGCAAAAACTCACCACTTAAAGAAGTTGCTGCTATGGGTAACACTCAGGTTTTGCTTACGTTGCTGGCAGCCGCTATTGGCTTTGGCGGCATGTTTGCCATTTATACCTATCTTACCAGTATCTTGCAGAATGTAACCCATGTGCCGGAATGGTCTGTCATGCTTTACATGGTTATTTGGGGCATGGGCATGCTGGTTGGAGCAAATGCAGGTGCGTGGCTTGTAGATCGTAAATTGGATCTGGCTGCAATTCTGGCGCTTGGTGGCAGTGCTGTTGTTATGCTGGGTTTTTCTACGGTGTTACATCAGCCGTTGCTTTTGGCGCTTGCTGTCTTTCTTATCCCTACATTTGTAAATGGCTTGGGGCCAGCCTTGCAAACACGTTTGATGGATTTTGCAGGAGATGCCCAAACTTTGGCGGCTTCCCTCAACCACTCTGCATTTAATATTGCTAATGCATTAGGGGCAGCATTGGGCAGTATGCTGCTGGCGCATCAGTTTGGATATTCTGCGCTAGGCATTGGTGGGGCTATTCTTTCAGCAGGTGGCCTGGTTGTGTATTTGCTGGCAATTCTGGTGTTGCGCCGGAGCGGGCAGAAGGAAATCAGGCAACCTATTTCCTGAATAGGAATGTTAGAGTGTTATAACAAATAAGGTTTTAACGCTTTATACTCTTGTTCTACATTGAGTTCTGCACGAACGCTTTAAGCTGGAAGGCTCATATGTCTTCCAGCTTTTTTGTATCTATTGTGTGCCAACAGGCATGGAGTGGGGCAGGGGAGAGAGCCTGCTTAAGCTGGATTTATACGAACCCACCATAAATAGGATAAGAGTTATAAGACGACTGGTCTAATTATAAATTGACTTCATCTATATCCATTCATATACAGATAACCAGAACAGGCCATACAGATTCGGTAGGAATATTTCCAGTTTGTATATGGATTTTTGCCATCAGGAGTTTTCCTGCCCGATAAAAGTTGACCGGTCTATTTTTTGGATGAGGGAAACGATGCCACACATTGGAGCATTCTGCTCTGCCGGGTGCATGCCGCATTTGCGGGCTCGTTCTGCTTTTTCCATTTCACTGTTCACGAGGTAAAAATGGCGTACGCGACAACCAATCCCTACACCGGGGAAGTTCTTGCTAATTTTCCTGAAGCTACAGATCAGGAAGTCCAGACCGCACTGTCCGAAGCTCATGCCGCTTTTGAAAAATGGCGTGATACCTCCTTTGCTGAACGCGCTCGTATTATGAATGCCGCAGCTGCCATTCTGCGTCGTGATGTTGATAAGTATGCTCGTCTGGGCACGCTGGAAATGGGCAAGCTGTTTGCAGAGTCCAAAGCAGAAGTTATTCTTTCTGCTGAAATTTTCGAATACTATGCAAAATATGCAGAAGAACTTCTGAAGCCGGAATCTCTGCCGGTTGCTGATCCGGCAGAAGGTAAGGCTGTTCTGGTGCATGAACCTCTTGGTATCGTGCTGGCAATTGAGCCATGGAACTTCCCATTCTATCAGGTTGTCCGCATTATTGCGCCGCAGCTTTCTGCTGGTAACGCTGTTCTGCTTAAGCACGCTTCCAACCTGCCGCAGTGCGCTGCTGCTTGTGAAGAGCTGATGAACGAAGCTGGCCTGCCAAAAGGTCTGTTCCGTAACCTTTATACAGCACGTCGCCATACGGAAGTTATCCTGAACGATCCCCGCGTTTGCGGTGTGGCTCTGACAGGTTCTGAAGGCGCAGGCACCATTATTGCTGGTGTTGCAGGTAAAGCCCTGAAAAAGGCTACCATGGAACTGGGCGGCGCAGACGCCTTTATTGTTCTGGATGATGCTGACGTAGAAAAAGCAGCTAAATGGGCTGTTATTGGCCGCCATTGGAATGCTGGTCAGGTGTGTGTATCTGCCAAGCGTCTGATTGTTGCTGATGCAGTTTATGATCGCTTTCTGGAACTGTACAAAAAGGGTGTTTCCGAGCTGAAAGCTGGTGACCCGATGGATCCTTCCACAACGCTGGCACCGGTGTGCTCCAAAGGCGCTATGGATGATCTGCACCGCCAGGTGACGGAAGCCATCAAGCACGGTGCAAAGGTTGAAGTGATTGGGCCAGAAGTGCCCGGTAAAGGCGCTTTCTTCCGTCCGCTGCTGATGACTGGTTTGGATGGCAACAACGAAGCCCGCCATTGGGAATTTTTTGGCCCGGTAACGCAGTTGTATCGTGCAAAAGACGAAAACGATGCAATCCGTATCGCCAATGATTCACCTTATGGTCTGGGTGGTGCTGTCTTCACCAAAGACGAAGCACGTGGCGCACGTGTGGCCGCAAAAATTCGCACAGGCATGGTGTTCATCAACCATCCGCTGGTGCCTAAGGCAGATCTGCCCTTCGGTGGCATTAAAAACTCCGGTTATGGGCGTGAACTGATTGGTCTTGGTATCAAAGAGTTTGTGAACCACAAGCTGATCAACACGGTCGATATTGACGCACCGTTCTGATCATACTGTTAGCGGGCGCCTGTAAAGGTGCCCGCTTGCACAGAATACGCATAGTATAAAAATATAAGTAAATAGAATTATATAGTGTAGTAATAAAATAATTCTTTTTAATAAAATATTCATTCAAAAACATAACGTTATCTCCCGCTTACTTCCTGAAAGAGGCATGTAAACCTGATGTCGTCCAAGTCTGAAATTCTTATTGTCGGTGGCGGAGTGGCAGGACTTGCCCTTGCAACGCGTCTGGGTAAAACACTTGGCCGGCACGGAAAAGCACGTATCACACTTATTGATAAAAGCTTTTCACACGTATGGAAGCCTATGCTGCATTGCTTTGCTGCTGGCACAGTGCAGAATGAAAACGACCGCATCAGTTTTATGGCTCAGGCCAGCAGCCATAATTTTGAATTCTGGCCGGGTGAAGTTGTCTCTATTGATAGAGATAAGCGGGAAGTTGTTTTAAGCCCCTTACATGCATCAGATGGCAGCAAGGTTCTGGATAGCCGAACCATGACATATGATGCCATTGTCCTGTCTATCGGAAGCCGCGCCAATGATTTTGGCACGCCCGGTGTGCTGGAAAACTGTCTGTTTATTGATAACCTTGTTGAAGCAAATGCTTTTAATGAAAAGTTCAGAATGGAAATTCTGAAGTCGTTTGCTGATAATTCTGAACTGGATATTGCTATTGTTGGGGGCGGGGCCACAGGCACCCAGCTTGCCGCTGAACTTCATAAATCTCTCGAAATTGTTGACCCAGTAAGCTTGCATGCTTTCGGTAAGGCACCGCCAAAACTCAGCATTACGCTGTTGCAGTCTGGCGCCCGTATCCTGCCTGCTTTTCCGGAATCTGTTTCAATGGCTGCGCAACAGGAACTGGAGCGGATTGGTGTAAATGTGCGCACATCTGCCCGCGTTGCTGCAGCAGATGCTACGGGCTTTACGCTTAAAGATGGCACACACGTACCAGCAACACTGCGGGTATGGGCTGCTGGTGTTAAGGCTCCGGCGGTAACAAAAACCTATGGTGGTCTTTCTCTAAGCCGCTCTGGCCAGATCAACGTAAAACCCAATCTGTGCTCTGTTGATGATGACCGTATTTTTGCAATGGGGGATTGCTCCTATATTGTAGATGATCCGCTACCCGCTACGGCACAGGTTGCCCGTCAGCAGGCGCATCATCTGGCGCAACATCTGCCTGCATGGCTGGAAAGTGGTAAGGAAGTGCCTTCCTGCATTTTCCATAACAAAGGCGCTATTGTGGCACTGGGTAATTACAATGGCTGGGCAGCACTACCGGGTGGCCGGGTTATGGGTGGTGGTATGTTGCACGGGCTTTCTGCACGTATGGGGCATATTATGCTGTATCGTCAGCACCAGATAGAGCTGTTTGGCTGGGTGCGCGGTTTGGCGTCTATCTTTGCTGATATGGTAGAAACCGTTATTCGCCCTTCTGTGCGCTTGGATTAAGTTGATCTGCTGTACAACCAAGAAGAGTGTGCGAAGTTTGCCATGCTTCATCCAAAGGATGGGATGAATGCGTAATTTTCGTCATCAAGGTTGCACCCAGCCAGAGTTGATAGAGCGATGATGCGAGTTTGTGGGCGGGCAGGGAGGATTGTAGAGATCCGTCCTGCAGCCCAGTTTTAATGACCTGAGAGAGATGAGAAATAACAGAAGCAGTGCCGGTTTCCATAATACGGCGCATGCGTTCTGATATATCAGATACTTCTGCAGCAAGTTTAACGATGAGGCATTTATCTCCAACCAGCCCCTTGATATGGGAGCGGCGCCAGAAATCCAGATAAGAAAATAACTTCTGTGCGCCGTTTTTATCTGGTGTGGAAAAGAGTGCATGAATATTTATTAAATAATCATGCATATAAGAGCGCAGAAGTTCCTCTCCAAATGCCTCTTTAGATGCAAAATAATGGTAAAATGAGCCTTTGGGGATGCCCGCAACTTCCAGAATTTGCGAAAGCCCGACAGCCGAAAATCCGCGCTCAGCAATAAGCGCGCGTGCAGAATCTACAATTTTCTTTTTTGCGATATCATGTTTTGTAGGCGTATTCATGGGCGCGGAAATATCCTGATTTCTTTCAAAAAAGTTTATATGTCTTTTTTAAACGGACATAAATATAGCCCTGCTGATGCCAGGCATGAATGATGTAGCTGTATAATATCATGAGACATGTTCATTTGGAAAACATTGTATTGGAAACATTCTCAGGAATATCTGTTCTGGGCTGTAGAATCTTCACGCCCATATAAAAAATGAGTATGCAGATTTCACCTATGATATTTTATTTTTGGTTCATTACTGAGGCTTCATGAAACAGACAGCGTTTTGCAGGGCAGAGCTTGTAGCCGTTCTTTTGAATATCAGAAAAGATACGCCCTGCGTGCTTACGCTGGAAAACGGTCAGGCTTTGCCTTCAGGCCCGTTAACCATGGGCGGCCATTCCTTACAAAAGGAACTATGCCGCTGGGTAGAGCAGCAAACAGGCGTGGTATTGGGGCATACAGAACAGCTTTATACATTTGCAGATACACAGGTGGCCGATAAAAGCCGGTTGGTGCGTATTTCCTACATGGCATTAATCAGTTCTAATGCAGACCAAACAATAGCAGAACGTTCTATATATGATTATTTTCCGTGGGAAGATCGCAGATATCCAGCGGCTCATGCTCTGTTGCAGCATATTATTGGATTACTGAAAAATTGGGTTGGAAAAAGCATTGCTAAACAGCAAAGATGCGCCAGACTGTTTGGCCTTTCTCCTCACCCATGGAACGATGAGCTGGCTTTGGATCGTTATGAGCTTTTGTGGGAAGCTGGCTTGGTGCGCGAAGCCAAACATTTTAAAGGACAAAGCCAGCTAGGTTTGCAAATGCAGGCAGATTACCGGCGTGTTTTGGCGACAGCCCTTTCACGCGTGCGGGCGAAAATTCGTTATACATCAGTTGTGTTCGATTTGTTGCCAGAAACATTTACATTGCTGCAGCTTCAGCAGGCCATGGAAGCCTTGGCAGGGTGTTGGATGCACAAGCAAAATTTCAGGCGTTTGGTTTTGCAACAAAAGCTGGTGGAAGAAACAGGTGCTTTTGATACGCCTCAGCAAGGGCGGCCTGCAAAGCTGTACCGCTTTCGGCCAGAAGCAGGGCAAAATTGCTATCTGGCTGGCGCCAAATTGCCGCTAACGCCATTGTTATAAAAAGTAGGTTAAAAGCGCTTGTTTTTCCCTTGCGGTACATATACTCAAATTGAGCATATGTACCGCAAGGGAGGGTATTCATGTTGGCGTTCAATATTCCAGACAGGGATACTCTGTATCAGCCTGTGGCTGGCATCATGGCGCGAGATTTGTGGGAAGAGCGTTATGCTGCTGATATTGAGGCCATTATACGCCTTAAAAAGCAGCATAACGCCGTTATTCTTGCACATAACTATCAAACGCCAGAAATATTTCATTGTGTGGCTGATATCCGGGGCGATAGCCTTGCTCTTGCACGTGCTGCACAGAATATAGATGCCGATATTATTCTTATGGCTGGTGTACATTTTATGGCAGAAACTGCCAAACTATTAAACGCAGAAAAGAAAGTTCTGATTCCGGATGTAGCTGCGGGCTGTTCTTTGGCAGAAGGCATTACAGCCGAGAATGTGCGTTATCTGAAACAGACGTATCCCGGGGTGCCTGTTGTAACCTATGTGAACAGCACAGCCGCGGTTAAGGCCGAAAGCGATATTTGTTGCACTTCAGGCAATGCGCGCAAAGTGGTGGAAAGCCTGAATGTTCCACGTGTTATCATGATTCCAGATGAATTTTTGGCCCGCAATATTCAGGCCGAAACCGGAATTGAAATGATAACATGGCCTGCGCATTGTGAGGTTCATGAACGGTTTACCCCGCAGGAAATTCGGCAATATCGGCGTATGCATCCGGGTGTAAAAGTTGTGGCGCATCCTGAATGTCCGCCAGAAGTGGTGGAAGCTGCGGATTATTCAGGCTCCACAGCCCAGATGATTGCATATATTGCAGAAGAAAGTCCCGAAAAAGTTCTTTTGGTAACTGAATGTTCCATGAGCGATAATTTGGCAGCGCAGTATCCAAATACCACTTTTGTGCGCCCATGTAATTTGTGCCCGCATATGAAGCGCATTACATTACCCGCCATCCGTAAGTCTCTGGAAAATTTTGAAGCAGAAGTTGTTATTCCTGAAGCCTTGCAAGAGCGTGCGCGTCTATCTGTTGAGCGCATGTTGCTGGTTTAAGGGATAGGGTAGGAGCGCTTATACATATGTCTTACGCATGTCATTTTCCCAGATTGTTATGGAAACCTGTTATTCAAGCAGCATTGTTTGAAGATTTGGGGCAAGGCGGAGATGTAACTACACAAGCATTAGCAATGCCTGGGCAGAAAATGCGCGCCGTATTCTGCGCCCGCCAACAGGGGGTTGTTGCAGGGCTTGCGGGCGCACAGCAGGCTTTTGCGCTTTTAGATGAACAGGTGCATTTTCGTGCCTTTAAGCAAGATGGGGATATGCTGGCGATTGGTGATGTGCTGGCTGAAGTAGAAGGTGATGCTCTAACTGTTTTGGCAGGAGAGCGGACAGCCTTGAATATTCTCTCTCATCTTAGCGGTATTGCCAGCCAAACGCGCCAGATGGTGGATGCTGTATCTGGCACAAAAGCTGTTATTTGCTGCACACGCAAAACGCTTCCGGGGTTAAGAGCGTTGCAAAAATATGCCGTAAAGGCAGGCGGAGGTGGCAACCATCGTTTTCGGTTAGATGATGCTATTTTGATCAAGGATAATCATCTGGCTTTGTGTGGTGGGCAAGTTGACGTGGCCTTACAAAGAGCTCGTGCGCGTGCAGGCCACCTTATGAAAATTGAACTGGAAGTAGATACGTTGGAGCAGTTGGAAGCCGCATTGGCTTGTGGCGGTGCTGATGCGTATTTGTTGGATAATATGGATACGGATACTCTGCGCAAAGCTGTTGGCATGATTAATGGCATGGCCATAGCCGAGGCATCAGGTGGAATTACGCAAGAAACAGTGCGTGCTGTTGCTGAAACTGGAGTGGATGTTATTTCCGCAGGTTGGCTGACGCATAGCGTAAAAGCTTTGGATATTGGTCTGGATTACATCTAGTTTTTTCAAAACATATCCAAAAGCTTTTATACTATACGCAAACAGATTCACGCTTGCATCTGACAACCTGCCTGAATCGCCACCGCGGAAACAGGAGGCCAGAATTCAGATGCAATTTGTTCCTGCAATTGAGAAAGCTGCTGTTGTATCCAGCTCATATAATCATGCAGGCCACGAATAATAATGTCTTCCGCAGTTTGTTCTGCAAGAGTAACGCGTAGCTCTGCAACACATTCTTGTAGTGCGCTGCAACGTGAACGCAAGCCGGGATAAGAGGCTAAAAGTGCGAGTGTTTCATCCATTAAGCGTAAATTAGCGGCTAAGGAGCGGCAGAACCCCTCATTTTTTAGCAAAAATCCTACAATATTTGCAGGCGTAACTGTAACTGGGCGTAAACGGCGGAAGGCATGGTAAGCCGCTGCAGAGCGTAATACGGCTGTCCATTGCGTAATGTCAATTTCAGAACCGGGAGCTTCTCCTTGGGGCAGCAGCATATGGTAGCGAATATCTACCAAACGCGTAATCTGGTCACATCGTTCAAGCGTTTTGCCCAACTTATAAAAGAGCCATGCCTGATCACGGTAAAGCGTACCTTCCGTAACGCCAAAATGGGCTTGGCAGTCCTGCTTGATACGAGTGCACAGATTTGAAAGACTGTTTTGATAAATATCCTTTTCTTTCAGATCCAGAACCCAGCGTGTGAAGACATTGAGCTGTGCCCACATTTCAATAGAAACAAGGGGCCGAACAGCACGCGCATTTTCACGTATGGCATGGGCGGTTGCACAGATAGATGCCGGATTTGCCTGTTCAGTCAGATAAAAATTGGCTACGGCATCTGCATCGCCTGATGGATGTAAGGCAAGGAAGGTCTGTTCATCCGAGTTAATTTGTACAATAGAATGCCATGCAATTTGCCCATTGGCATCGCGCACAAATGTTTCTGTCACTTCTAGTAGGCGAGCTAGATTTTCTGTGCGTTCCATATAACGCGCCAGCCACATCATGCATTCTGCATAGCGAGAGAGCAGGTGACCCTGTGTTTCGTTCATCATGATGCCATTACCCACGTATCTTTAGAGCCGCCACCCTGAGATGAATTGACCACCAGAGACCCCTTGCGGAGCGCCACACGAGCGAGACCTCCGGGCAAAACCCACACAGAACGGCCTGTTAAGGCAAAAGGACGGAGATCCACATGCCGGGCTTCCACACCATCTGGGCAGAGTGTTGGGGTAACAGACAGATTGATAACGGGCTGGCTGATATAGTTTGCAGGATCAGCCAGTAATTTTTCTCTAAAATCAGCCAGTTCTTTCTGGCTGGCGTGTGGGCCAATCAACAGGCCATAACCCCCTGATTCTCCAACAGGTTTGATAACAAGCTTGTTCATATGCGCTAACGTATAAGCAAGGCCGTCTGGTTCTGCACAGATATGGGTTTCCACACTTTGCAGAATAGGATCCTGCCCTAAATAGTAACGAATAATGCGCGGCATATAAGCATATACGGCTTTATCATCGGCAACACCTGTGCCCAAGGCATTGGCAAGTGTAACGTTGCCGCGCCGATACGCTTCTACTAGCCCGGGAACCCCAAGAAGGCTGTTTGGGTTAAAGGCCAGCGGGTCCAAAAAATCATCATTCAAGCGACGGTAAATAGCATGCACAGCACGGGGGCCGTTGACTGTGCGCATAAATACCCGATGATTTTCAACAAACAGATCTTTCCCTTCCACAAGGGGTACGCCCATCTCGCGGGAGAGAAAAACATGCTCAAAATAAGCAGAATTATAAATGCCGGGTGAAAGAAGAACGACTTGTGGATCAGCAATTCCTTCTGGTGCCACTTCACAGAGGGTTTGATGTAAGCGCAGGCCATATTCTTCTACCGAGCGAATGGGCAGACCAGAGGCCAGATCTGGCATAAGGCGCAGCATCATGTGTCTGTTTTCAATAACGTAGGACACGCCAGAAGGCGTGCGGGCATTATCTTCCAGAATCAGAAACTGGCCGTTATCATCCCGTATCAGGTCTGTGCCGTTGATATGCACATAAACGCCGCCGGGAACATCTACACCCACCATGGCATCACAGTAATTGGGGTTATTCAGCACCAGTTCGGCAGGCAATATGCCATCACGCAGGATATTTCGATCATGGTAAATATCATGCAGAAACAGATTGATAGCCTGAATACGCTGTTGCACACCTCGCTCTACGTGATCCCATTCCTGCGCGGTAATAACACGAGGGATGGCATCAAACGGCAAAATACGATCAATGGCTTCCTTATCTGAATACACAGTAAAGGTAATGCCCATACGATAGAGTTGAGCCTCAGCAGCTTGGGTTCTACGGCGTAATTCTGGCAGGCTAAGTGCTGCAAGCCGGTCTTTTACGCACTGTAGGGCGGGGGGCGTTGGGTCACGCCGATTCATCAACTCACAAAAAAAATCTGGGATATGGTAGTTGTCCAGAAGCCCTAAGGAAGCAGCCTGAGGGGGAGCATGCAGGGCTGTTGGTATCATGGTTTCTCTCCCGTCAGGCTGGCGGCCAGTGCGGCCTCAACTTGTTTCACTACCGAATTAACTGAACAGGTTTCCAGAGGTTTGCCAAGTCTAAAATAGCAGCTACTTAAGCAAGTTTTTGATTGTGTTGGATATGTATTGCATGTGCGTGCCATGCTGCTATGGTTTTACGCTACAAGCACGTGTTCTTGTTAAACGAGGTAACACTGCTTGCCATGAATAAGATAAAAGACAAGGTTAGGGTTTGATGAGTTCTCAAGTTATGCTGACACATCGAACCTGTTATCGGTATGATAGGCCTGTCAGCATGGGGCCACAAACAATTCGGTTACGCCCTACGTTGCATTCTCGTACACCTGTGCTCTCCTATAACTTGCATGTGCAACCAACTGAGTGCTTGGTAAAATGGACACAGGATGCATTGGGTAATCAGATTGCGTGCGTTGAATGTGCAGATCAGGTGACGCACTTTGATATTGAAGTTGCGCTCATGCTTGATCTTACGCCGTATGACCCTCTTGCTGATGCGGCAACATGCCCTGAACTTTTGGGTGAGGAAGAAGCGGTAACATCGCAGTGCATGAGTGAGAATATGCGGTCATTCATCAGAGTACGCCAAGTAACGATTGCGCAAGATCCGCTGGATAAGATCAAGGCACTTAATCAAGTTGTTGCACAGCGGATCCAATACCAACGGCGTATGGAGCCGGGAGTTTGGACAGCAGAGGAAACATTGCAGCGCGCAAGCGGTTCTTGCCGAGATAGCGCATGGTTGCTGGTAAGTGCTGCGCGTCAACTTGGGTTTTCGGCGCGTTTTGTTTCAGGTTATCTTATTCAGGAAGAATGCAAGGAGGGTAAGCTTACAACGCTGAATGGTGATTTGCACGCTTGGGCGCAAGTTCTTATACCGCAAAAGGGCTGGATTGGGTTTGATACCACATCTGGCTTTCTGGCAGGGGCTGGGCATATTCCGTTAGCAGTTGCAAATACGCCGCAGGATGCCGCACCAGTTTCTGGCGTGCTGGATTGTTGTAAGGCCGTGTTTGATGTGTTCATGCAAGTGCAGCACTTACCCCGACAATGAAACGGTTTTCCTGCCAATCCTGCAATCATCTGGTGGGGTTTGAAGCAACGCAATGTCATTATTGCGGTGTTACCGTAGGGTATTTACCAGAGTTTGCAACCATGACTGCGCTGGAACCACAGGCAGATGGCACATGGTTACCTTTGGAAAAAAAAGCTAGAGGGCAAGCGCGGGCTTTTTGTATCAATCACGCCTATGGGATGTGTAACTGGCTGACATTGGCAGCCGATAATGGTGCAAATTCTGGGTTTTGTGTTGCCTGCCAATTTAACCGTATGATCCCCAACCTGAATGTTCCGGAAAATAAAAACCGTTGGTACAAATTGGAAGTTGCAAAACACAGAATGTTTTACACAATTCTGCGGTTGAAACTTCCGTTTAAAAACCGGCGGCAGGACCCGGAAAACGGATTGGCATTTGATTTTCTGGATGATGCGGCAGATGGTTCAGTTGCTATAATGACAGGCCATAACAATGGTATTATCACAATTGCAACCAAGGAAGCAGATGATGCTTACCGTGAGAAAATGCGTATTGAAATGGGAGAGTATTATCGCACTCTCCTAGGGCATTTTCGCCATGAAATTGGGCATTATTACTGGAATATTTTAGTAAGAGACGGCGGAAAACTAGAAGCCTGCCGCGCTGTATTTGGGGATGATAGTGCAGATTATCAGGCTGCATTACAAATCTATTATGCGCAATCTCCCCCACAGAACTGGCGCGAGAATTTTGTAAGCTTTTATGCGACATCTCACCCATGGGAAGATTTTGCAGAAACATGGGCGCATTACTTCCATATTATTTCTACACTGGAAACGGCTTTGGCTTACGATATGACAGTAAGCGACACAGTAGGGGGAGATGCGCTTCTTTCCCCCCATGGAAACCCTTATACATCCATGCCTTTTGAAGAAATTATTAACGCATGGGTTCCATTAACTTATGCGGTCAATAATTTGAATCGTTCCATGGGATTGCCAGATTTTTACCCCTTTACGTTAACGCATGGCGTTGTGCACAAACTACATTTTATTCATAATCTTATTCGAAATGTGCAGGATAAATCATAGACTCTTATTTTTTAGAATATTTGATGTGTATGCAAAATAAAACCCGATGTAGCCAAAAGTGCTACATCGGGCTTTTAGTATTGTAATATGCTAGGCTAACAGAAGTTTACGATTATACGCTTTCTGCCAGCCAGTTTTTGCGTTTTGTAGCTTGGCCAATGCCGGGGTTCATGCAGTTGCATGGATCAAGCTGCTGATAGTGGTCCAGCATGTTTTGCGGAGCCTTATATAGGTGGCCCACATTATGTTCTGCCGGATAGCGTGCCCCACGAGCATCCAAGCCGGGAAGCATTTCATGTTCAACCGCTATGGCATTATAACCTTTCTTCACCACGTAATCCTGATGCATGACATGGCAGAGGAAGTGGCCGTAATAGAGCTTAACAATCAGTTTGTTTTCAATGTCCTGCGGCAGTTTTTCAAACCATTCGCGGTCATTCCGGCGGAGGGCAACGTCTAGCGCTACAATATCTTCTGCTTCCTTATGGTGCACAGCGCGGTATCTAACAGCCGCACCAGCCGCAGCAAAACGATGCAGGAAGGCAAGCTTGCCTTCTTCTGGCGTGCATTCAAAATATTCGCCAGTTACGCTGCCAAAATATGTTTGCAAATATTGGCGCATAGGCCCAGCCAAATCGTGCGAGACTTTAAGCATGAGATGATGTTCAAACTTGTCCCGATAATCCAGCATCCGCTTAGGTAGCTGACGTGGCAGCAGGTAGCTGAGAGCCTGCATGATTCGGTCACTTAGATGATCGGGCAGGAAACCAAGTTTTTTGGAAAAAATGTCAAACTTTGATTTCATGGCGAACATTTTTGGCAAAAACTTGGTACCAAAATAGCGGATAACTGCAAAGGTATCCTTGCCGTATTTTTCAGCAATATTAAACGCATCACGGTGGATATACTCACCGCAAATTGGCAGTTCATTAAATGCTGTCAGCACATGGCGGCGCAGGTTTTCCAGTTCGTCGGTATTGTTGGTGCCAATATAGAAAACAGACGTATCTTTGTTGGCGGGAAAGGTATCAAGGCGCACAGCAAAGACAACCAGCTTGCCAGCACAGCCTGCGGCTTCATACCAGCGTGCCGGGTCTGCATTGTAGCGGGCAGGGGTATCAGCATCAATTTCGCGCACATGATTGATATAGTTACCATCGTGCCCTTTGCCGGCGTTCCAATCAATATCTGCTTCTGTAAAGGTGCCGGCTTCCAGCTTCTGCAATATCGCTTCCGGGTCATTCCCCAACTGGATACCCAGATGGTTTACGAGCTGTAGTTTGCCATCCGGCCCGATCTGACCAAACACGGCCATTTCCGTATAAGCAGGGCCACGTTGCACCAATGCGCCACCAGAGTTGTTGCTCACGCCGCCCAGAACGGAGGCACCAATACAGGAGGAACCAATAACAGAATGCGGTTCCCGCCCAATGGCCGCCAGTTTGCTTTCCAGTTCGTAAAGTGTGGCGCCGGGTAGGCATACAACCTGCTTGCCGTTACCGATCAGGTGGGATTTATCTAGCCGTAGCGTGCTAATAAGTACGATATCGCGGTCATAATTATTGCCATCAGGGGTAGAGCCGCCTGTCAGACCAGTATTGGCGGCCTGCATGATAATAATTTTGCCAGCATTTACGCAGGCCTGCGCAACGCGCCAAAGCTCGATAAGTGAGCCCGGCTGAACAACAGCAAGCACCTTACCCGCACCAAAGCGAAAGCCATGGGTAAAGCGGTATGTGCTGTCTTCTCCGGTCAGGACATGGTGCTGGCCAGCTATATTCTTCAACTGTTCAAGCAGTTGCTTGTTGTTTTCTGCGGCGGTTGTCACGCATAAATCCTTTCTACGGCAGCCGGAGGTTCTATTTTCAGATACCGGCAAGAGTATAACGTAAGGTTGTTTTCACGAGTGCACCTGATATTGCGCTGTGAATAACAAATGGCAAGAAACATGTCATAGACAAGCAAGAAAGTCTTTAGTTACCGTCGTTTCTGGTAACGCATGGCTGTTATAACATGTTGGGGCGTGTTTGTCGTATTATCTTGAAACACCCACGGATCTGGCAGTTATTGGGAGGGTGATCAAATGAATTGTTTGGGAAACTCAGAAAGATTTTTTATCAACGGGCAGTGGGTTTTGCCTTCTGCGCAAGCTCAAAAAGACATTATCAACCCAGCGACAGAACAGCCATGTGGCCGTATTGCATTGGCACACGCGCAGGACGTGAATCGAGCTGTTGAGGCCGCTTATGCGGCATTCGGGGCATGGAGCGTCACAACACGTGCAGAGCGGTTACAGATTCTGGGCCGTATTCCATCTATCTATCAGCGCAGGGCAGAAGAGATGGCGCAGGCAATCTCTTTGGAAATGGGTGCGCCCATTTCCCTCGCGCGGGAAAGCCAGACACCAGCAGGCTTGGCGCATATAGAAGAAACCTTAGATGCCTTGCTCCATTACCAGTTTGAAGAATGTGAGAATGATATTCTCATCACTCATGAACCCATAGGCGTTGCGGGGCTGATTACGCCATGGAACTGGCCCATGAACCAGGTAGCCTGCAAAGTTATGCCTGCCTTGGCGGCTGGGTGCACTGTTGTGCTCAAACCCAGTGAAATTGCACCTTTATCTGCCATCATATTTACAGAAATCCTGCATGAAGCAGGTGTGCCAACTGGTGTATATAATATGGTGAATGGTGATGGCCCCGTAGCCGGAGAAGCCTTGGCCAGTCATCCGCTGGTGAATGTGGTGTCTTTTACTGGGTCAACGCAGGCGGGTATTGCCGTGGCTCAGGCTGCAGCGCCTACTGTTAAACGTGTTTTGCAGGAACTGGGTGGTAAATCTGCCAATATCATTTTCGCTGATACAGATTTTGCAGATGCAGTAGAGCGGGGCGCTCAGGAGTGTTTTGGAAATTCTGGCCAATCCTGTGATGCACCAACACGTATGCTGGTGCCGCATGATCTGATGGAAAAGGCTATGAATATTGCAGCTAAAGTTGCAGATAGCCTGCGTGTGGGGGACCCAACAGATAATGTAACAGAGCTTGGTCCTGTTGTAAGTGCTCCTCAATTCAACCGTATTCAGGCATTGATTGAAAAAGGCACGGCGCAAGGGGCTGTCTTGGCTGCTGGTGGCGTAGGGCGCCCAGAAGGGCTGACGCAAGGCTATTACGTGCGGCCAACTGTGTTTGGGCATGTAACTGCGGATATGGTGATTGCGCAGGAAGAAATCTTTGGCCCGGTTTTGTCCATTATGGGGTATGCGGATGAAGATGATGCCATCAGGCTGGCGAATAGTACTCCATATGGTTTGGCAGCCTATGTGCAGTCTGGCAGCATGGAGCGTGCTCGTAGGGTTGCTCGTAAACTTCGGGCTGGTACCGTTACCCTTAATGGCGCAGCATGGACGGTAAAGGCACCATTTGGTGGGTATGGTCTGTCTGGCAATGGCCGTGAATGCAGCCATTTTGGAATTGCAGAGTTTCTGGAAACCAAAGCAATTGTTGGATATGGAGCAGATTCAACAAAGCAGTAAAACTTCTTAGAAAGGAACTCTTATAGCCCAGAGGCATTATGCTCTGAGTATAAGTCTGTTTAAATCTTTCCATCATTTGCAAGAATTGATGCAGGTCATGGTTGAGATATCTGATTCAGGCTGGGATCAGCACGCAATGCAACGTAAGGCGTAGGTAGGGGAAGTATTATGGCACGTGTAGCAGGCAAGGTTGCCATTGTTTCTGGAGCCGCTAATGGAATAGGCAAGGCTACAGCACAGCTTTTGGCCAAAGAAGGCGCAAAGGTTGTTATTGGTGACTTAAAAGAAGAAGACGGTCAGAAAGCCGTTACAGAAATTAAAAATGCAGGTGGTGAAGCTGCATTTGTCAAATTGAATGTAACGGATGAGGCGGCATGGAAAGCCGCTATTGAGCAGACGCTCAAGCTTTATGGGCGGCTGGATATTGCCGTGAATAATGCAGGTATCGCGTATTCTGGTAGTGTAGAAAGCACATCTCTGGAAGATTGGCGGCGTGTTCAGTCCATCAATCTGGATGGCGTATTTCTGGGCACACAGACAGCTATTGAGGCCATGAAGAAGTCTGGTGGCGGTTCCATTGTCAATCTGTCTTCTATTGAAGGATTGATAGGGGATCCAATGTTGGCAGCCTATAACGCCAGTAAAGGCGGAGTAAGGCTGTTTACAAAATCTGCGGCCCTACATTGTGCCAAATCTGGATACAAAATTCGGGTGAATTCAGTGCATCCTGGCTATATCTGGACACCCATGGTGGCCGGTTTAACAAAGGAAGATGCCGCAGCCCGTCAAAAACTGGTTGATCTGCACCCCATTGGCCATCTGGGGGAGCCCAACGATATTGCTTACGGTATTCTGTATCTTGCTTCTGATGAATCCAAGTTTGTTACAGGAAGCGAGCTGGTGATTGATGGTGGATACACCGCGCAATAAACAAGGCGCAAATGGTAGAAGCATGCAGGTGTAAAGGGATGAAATTTCATGTCTGGTAAAAAGCATTTTTCTCCAAGAAGGGAGAAAAAACATGCAACACGTGAGGATCTGATCCTTGGCTTGCTTAACCAGTTTGGTTCTTCTGTAGAAACAGATCAGGATAAATATCTGGATCTCGTATCTGAAATTGCAGAAGCTGTAGACGGACGCAGGACAAAAACTAGCAAGGCAGAAGTTGCTGAAAATAATCCAGACGTTAGTGGTTAAATATTTTTAGAAATTAAAGCGTATTTAAAAGAGCCAGCCATTTGTAAGAATGGCTGGCTCTTGGTTTATTTATGGCAGAGGGTGAGCAGCGTTCAGCTTTTCACGCTCTTCCAGCACAACACCCGGCTGCAAGGGTGTAGCACGTTCCTTTTTAATATCATCCGCTGTGAAGGTTGGCGTAGAAGCCGCGCCACTCAGGGAGGAAACGTAGGTTAGCAGAGCAGCAATTTCTTCATCAGACATGGATGACATGGAAGGCATGTAACCCATGTAGGAACCACCAGCGGCCTTCAGGCTGCCAGCAAGACCATTCAGCAGTACGTGTGTCACGTAGGTTTTGCCTTCAGGAGAAGCCGCAATTTTGTCAATGCGTCCTTTCAGGGGTGGAAATTGCCCTGGAACGCCATCGCCGCTGCTCTGGTGGCACATGGCGCAGTGCGTTGCATAAAGCTGCGCGCCATCCGCCGCTGCATGCGCTGCACCAGAAAAGCCTACGCCTCCGGTAAGAGCTGCTAGCAGAGCGAGAACGGTCTTTTTCATAAAATACTCCTGAAAACTGTTCGATAATGAAACGACTATACACAGATAGCCTATCTTCTCAACCTAAGGGAGCTGAAAGAATATGCTTTCTTTATTTCGAACAATCAGGGCGGAAGAAAGGCTTTATGGCTGCACAGAAGGGATGAACTGATGAGATGGCTGCGCAAAAAGAGAGAGCAGAGCCGATCGCGGCTGTAAATAAGAGAGCGTGGAGCTAAAACCACTAAAGGCGATTACACCAAATTATACCAAACTATTTTTTGGGAGGGGGGGCAGTTCACTGCCGTTTAATGGTGCCCAAGGGCGGGATCGAACCACCGACACTGCGATTTTCAGTCGCATGCTCTACCAACTGAGCTACTTGGGCACCGCAGCCTTGCGGCGTGAGAGAGCATGTATCTCACTCTTTGCAGGAGATCAAGTCACCTTTCGTCATTTCTTTCAGCTTTTTCATCATTTTCGATCAGGACAGGTGCACCCGGAATGCGATAATCGCCAGAAAACCAGCGGCCTAAATCAATATCTGCGCAGCGTTTTGAGCAAAAAGGGCGGAATTCTGCCTGTGCAGGCTTGCCGCATACGGGGCATTTAGCTGGTTTAGAAGTCATGCGTCCTGAACCGTCCAGAAAAAATCAGGCAAAGCAGGATCGGCCTTTAGGGCCAAAGGTTTGCCGCGGAGTTGTACACAGTCTGCCACGGCTTGCGGGTCTTGCTCCAGTGCCTGAATAAGGGGGATACTACCACGTAAGATGGTTGCCGTAGGGGCTTGTGCCAAGATGGTTCGGAGTGCCTTAAGCGCATGCCCATGAGGAGAGTTGAGAAGCTCTGGAAGGGAGGGGTGAATGCGCGGGCGCACAATCTCAATCAACCCTAAAGCGCTTACGCCAAGGCAGCGTGGGCGAAGTGGATCTGCCCGCAAAGCCTCTTGCACGACATCTTGCAAAGCCTGACGCTTGCGTATGGCCATACCTGCTGGATCAATGACAATTGCTCCAGAAAGATTGCGCAGGCGGATTTGGTGTAAAAGTTCAGGCAACGCATCACGATTTGCTGCAAACTGTGCAGTCTGCTTGGGGCGGGAGCCCGAAACAGGCGGTGCGTCCATATCAATGGCAATAAGCGCGGGGGTTGGCGTAATGGTTGCCTGCATGTTGCCTGGTAGATCTACACTGCTCTCTTCCAGAGCATGACATGCTGCCATAATTTCTGGCGGCATAGGCATAAATCCGGCTTCTCTTTTTGCGCGTAGGAGCGGGGGCACAAGGGCGGCCGCCTGCGGGGTATCTACGGTAATGATTGCATTTGGCCATTGGGCCGCCAGACGTTCCAGAGGGGTTGGACCGGTGGCTACGAGGCCAACATCCTTACCCTGAGCAGAAGGTTCCAGCATGCGCACACGCACGCCTTTGCCGCCTTGCGCTGCGCGGGAAACGCAAACCGTTATGCTCTGGCCTTCGGTAAGGTGAGAGACTGCTTTCTGGTCGGATAGAAAACCTTGCAGGCCATGCCCCAGATCTACAAATGCTCCCCCCATAAAGGCAGCTTGTGCCGCTACACGCCCAACATAGATATTGCCAACAAGATCGGGGGTGGCTGGCCGCCAAAGTGCGTAATCCAGCAGCGTATCATCTTTGGTAACAGCAAGGCGCATTTCACCCGGAAAGGTGGCAACGCGCAAATAATGCATCACGCCAGCCAGTGTCCGGGTTGCCCGCGTAAAAGCTGGGCTGTTTCAAATAGTGGCAAACCAATAACAGCAGAGCTGCTACCAGATAGAAAACGAATAAAGCCTGCAGCATGGCCTTGCAGGGCATATCCGCCTGCTTTGCCTGCCCAGTCTCCCGCATCTAATAGCGCATTGATCTGATGCGGTGTAAGACGATTAAACGTAACCGCTGTTTCTACCAGTCGCTCTGCTGTTTTACCTTTTGGCCACGCGGAGCTAGGCATAACCGCAACCGATGTTATGACTGTATGCCGTCTGCCAGAAAGGCGTTCCAGACAGAATTGCGCAGTTTCCCGCTTTTCTGCTTTTGGTAGAATACGCCGCCCCAGCGTAACCACTGTATCTGCAGCTAGAATTAAGGCCGGTTCAGTAACGGTGGCAGCTACCGCGCGTGCTTTTTCCAACGCCATACGGCGCGCATAAGCACGGGGACGTTCTGTTTTTGCGGGTGTTTCGTCAATATCAGCCGGAATGATGCGGTCAGGCACTACGCCAATCTGGCGCAGCAGCTCTATCCGCCGGGGCGAAGCAGATGCCAGTATAAGGAGAGGTGCCTCTCCTTTAACGGAGTTCTGCTGGCCGGAAACTGTCACGGCTTTATTTGAAGCGGAACGTAATGCGACCCTTGGAAAGGTCGTAAGGTGTCATTTCAACATTCACGCGGTCACCCGCCAGAACGCGAATACGGTTCTTACGCATTTTGCCGCTGGTATGCGCCAGAATAACGTGTTCATTGTCCAGCTTTACGCGGAACATGGCATTAGGCAGCAGTTCAGTTACCGTGCCGCTAAATTCAATCATGTCTTCTTTAGACATTGCATCCTTCGTATGTTTCAGAGCCGTTAAAGGTCAATCTTGGTGAGCAGATATGGGTGAGTGACAGCCTATGGTCAAGCATTAGGTGTTGAGGCTGCCAGAACATCCAATCTGGCGGAAACGCTAAGTGCGTGGGCTTCCAGCCCTTCGGCCTGAGCCAGCGCCACAGCAGCGGGCCCGATCTGGCGGAGGGCATCCGGGCCGCCAGATAAAAACGTTGTGCGCTTCATGAAGTCAAAAACAGACAGGCCAGAAGCAAAACGCGCGGTGCGGGATGTAGGTAGCACATGGTTGGGGCCGCCTACGTAATCCCCTATGGCTTCGGGGCAGAAACGGCCCAGAAAGGCAGCCCCGGCATGGCGTACATGGGTAAACAAGCTTTCCGGATCATCCACCATCAGTTCAAGATGTTCGGGTGCCAGACGGTTGGCCAGTTCTACGGCTTCCTTCATATTGCGGCTAATCAGCACTGCACCATTACGTGCCCAGCTTTCCCCCGCAATAGCTGAGCGGGACAGTACGCGCAGCTCAGCGTCCACAGCCTGAATAACGGTATCTGCAAATGCTGCATCAGGGGTAATAAGTGTGGCTTGCGCGCATTCATCATGCTCGGCCTGTGCCAGCAGATCCAGCGCAATCAAGCGTGGATTCGTATTCGAATCGGCAATCACCACCACATCAGATGGGCCAGCAATACTGTCTATGCCTACATATCCAAAAACCTGACGTTTGGCTTCGGCCACGTATGCGTTGCCCGGGCCAACAATGCGGTCCACCGGGCGGATGGTTTGCGTGCCATAGGCCATAGCGCCCACAGCCTGCGCACCGCCAACACGGTAGATTTCTGTTACACCAGCTCGGTGCGCTGCGGCCAGCACCAACGGGTTAATCACCCCATCAGGAGTTGGCACACACATGGCCAAACGCTGCACTCCAGCAACTTTGGCGGGGATGGCGTTCATCAACACGGAAGATGGATATGCTGCTTTGCCACCGGGCACGTACAGGCCGACTGCATCTAGCGGAATCCAACGCATGCCCAATGTCATGCCTACATCATCTGTGTAACGGATATCAGAAGGTAGCTGGTTTTTATGGAAGGACTCGATACGCTGCGCGGCAATATCCAGTGCCTCCAGAAGTTCAGGGCTTACTTTTGCGCGTGCCTGCTCAATCTCCTGTGCCGTAAAGGCAAGCTGTTGAGCGGTAAGGGGCAGGCGGTCAAAGCGCTCTGTAAAAGCACAAAGTGCGGCATCACCTTCTTTGCGTACAGCAGCCAGAATATCTGCAACCGGTTTATGAACTTCCTGCCCTTGCTCCTCACGATTGGAAAGAAGAGCGGTAAAGGCGGTTTCAAAATTCGGTTCGCGCGTATCAAGCCGTTTCATGGAATGCGTCTGCCTTACACATTTTCCGCAACGGGCGAGGATGTAGCAAGCGCCGTGCGAAAGCGGGAGAGAATGCGGTCAATCTGTTCCGGGCGGGTTTTAAGGGCCGTGCGGTTAACAATAACGCGGCTGGTGACCTGAGCGATGGTTTCTACTTCCTTCAGGCCGTTGGCTTTCAGGGTAGAGCCTGTATCCACCAGATCCACAATGAGGCGGGAAAGACCAAGCATTGGAGCCAGTTCCATGGCACCGTGCAGGTGCACAATGGTGGCGTTAATGCCGCGTGCTGCAAAAAAGCGACGTGTGATAGCGGGGTATTTGGTGGCTACCCGCACTTCGGACCAACGCTTCCATTCCTGTGGATCATGCGGAAGGTGAGCAGGCTGCGCCACAGAAATGCGGCATGCGCCAATACCCAGATCAAGCGGGGCATAAATTTCGGGGTAATCGAATTCCATCAGCACATCAGCGCCGCAAACGCCAACCTGAGCACCGCCGCTGGCCACAAAGGTTGCAACGTCAAACGAGCGCACGCGCACCACATCAACCTGTGGGTCCTGCGTGGGAAAGCGCAGTTTGCGGCTATCTCCCCCCAAGCATTCTGGGGCAGGGGCCATACCTGTGCCAGACATAAGGGGTGAGACAGCTTTGAGGATACGGCCTTTAGGGAGAGCCAGAACAATACGCCCGTTATCTTCCGTGCCGAAAGATGTTTCGGTCTGATGGGCAGGGCGGGGATGGTTCATGAAAACTCCGGCGGAGGCAAGGCGTGTCAAATTAAGCCTGCACTCCTACCACAAGGCGCAGCAGAAGAAAAATATGTAGTGGCCACATCTGCCATCAGTTTGCGTCTGGCAGATATGGCCACTTACCAGATCTAAAGGAGAAAGCCCTTTAAATCTGGTAGAAGCGTGGTGTGATTTACTTTTTCCACCAGCCGGTACGCCTGCGCGTTGCTGGCGGGCTATCTTCGATCACGATAGGCTGGACAATAGCTTCTTCTTTATCAGAAACTTCAGATGCAGCCTCTTTAGATGCGGAAGTAGCAACTGCTTCGCTTCCGCTGGCGGCTTCTGGAGTAGAGGCTGGTTCTGCCTTTTTACGAGTGGTGCGCCGACGGGTTGTTTTCTTTGGCTTTTCCTCGGCAGTGTCCGCTGTAGAAGCTTCAGCCGCTTCTGTTGCCTCATCCTTTGCCGCTGTTTTGCGGCGGGTTGCACGGCGGCGCACAGGTTTTTTGGGGGCCTCTGCTTCCGTTGATGCAGCTTCTGCTTCTGGTGCGGCTACAGATGTTTCTGCCTGTTCGGCATTTTCTTCTGCTGCGGGTTCTACCTTCTTGCGTGTGCGGCGACGACGCGGTTTAGGCGCTTCTTCCGTTTTTTCAGGCTCTTCCGGTGCAGCCATAACGGGTTGGGGTGCAACCTCTTCCGTTTTGGCGGGTTCTACTGGCACGCTTGCAGCTTCTTCCTGCACGTTAGCTGCTTTAGGTGCTGGTGCAATGTCAACAGCCTGTTGGCGGGCAGTGTTTTCCAGAAGTTCGAAAATGTCCGGCGCACCGCCAAATGGGTTGGCCGGTGTTGGGCCTTCCCATGCTGGCATATTGGGCCGTGGCGCGGGGCCTTCTTCGATATCTACATGGATTTCCGTGCGTGTTTCAGTTGGTTTGCGCACACGGGAGCGGCGGGTTCTGCGTCGGCCCGGCACCAGATTGGTTTCTGCTTCGGCTTCTGCAACAGGTTCTGCCGCGTTTTCAGGCGCTGCAATGGGTGCGGTTTCAGCAGTTTCTGGTGTTTCTGTATCAGGCTGTGTCTGTGTTTCAGATACCTGATTGGTATCCTGATCATTCCGCCGACGGCGCCGACGCCGACGCCGACGACGTGGCTCGTCGGAAGTATCGGCAGTTTCCTGAATAGAAGAAGGTTCTGCAGCCGGAATTTCTGGCGTGGCAGCGGCAACCTCATCTGCCACAATGTTTTCAACCGGCGGCAATGGCGGCTGAATCCGTGGCGGACGTGCATGCTGGCGGCGTTCGATCCGAACTTCCGGAGCTGGTAGCGTATTGTCTGCGGCAAACAGCACTTCCATCTGGTGGCGCTGTTCGATTTGCGTCAGCCAGTCCCGCTTGTTGTTTAGGATGTAGAAAGCAATATCCGCAGCAACATGCACGGTAATGGCGGAAGAACGGCGGCGTGCGCCTTCTTCTTCCACTGCGCGCAGAACATGCAGGGCAGAGCTTTCAATGCTGCGCATCATGCCTGTGCCATTACAGTGCGGGCAAGGCATAAAGGCGGCTTCTGCTACAGATGGGCGTAGCCGCTGGCGCGACATTTCCAGCAACCCGAAATGGGAGATAGAGCCAATCTGGATACGTGCCCGATCATGCCGCAAGGCATCTTTCAGGCGGCGTTCGATCATGGAGTTATGGCGGCGAGACTCCATATCAATGAAGTCGATTACAATCAGGCCAGCCAGATCGCGCAGGCGCAACTGGCGGGCTACTTCATCAGCAGCTTCCTGATTGGTGCGGAACGCCGTTTCTTCAATGTTACGTTGGCTGGTGGCTTTGCCCGAGTTTACGTCAATGGCAACCAAGGCTTCTGTCTGGTTGATAACCAGATAACCGCCAGAGCGCAGAGATACCACGGGGGAGAACATGGCATCCAGATGCCCTTCCACGTGGTAGTGGGTGAACAGAGGTTGGTTTTCCTTGTTCCACAGCCGGACTTTTTCTGCGTGCTGAGGCATCAGCATCCGCATGAAGTCCCGCGCGGCCTTCCAGCCGTTTTCTCCATCCACTACAATTTCGCTGATTTCGCGGGTGTAAACATCGCGGATAGCGCGTTTTACCAAGCTCGCTTCTTCGTAAATCAGTGCGGGGGCCACGGATTGAAGCGTATGTTCGCGGATATCATCCCACAGATGGAGCAGATATTCGCAGTCTCGCGTAATTTCTGGGCCGGGCCGTTGCGCGCCAGCAGTGCGCACAATCATGGCCATGCCGCGGGGCAGGTTGAGGTCGGAAACAATATCTCGCAGACGGCGGCGGTCTGCCACAGATGTAATCTTGCGTGAAACGCCACCACCACGCAGGGCATTGGGCATAAGCACACAGTAACGGCCAGCCAAAGAAACATAGGTGGTCAGGGCTGCGCCCTTGTTGCCACGTTCTTCCTTAACCACCTGCACAAGCAGCACCTGCCGACGGCGGATAACTTCCTGAATACGGTAGTTACGCAGGAATCGGGCAATGCGTTTTTGAATAAGGGCTTCTTCACCCGTATCTGTTTCGCCGCCGACGTAGTCTGGAGCATCCGGCTTGTTGGCAGAACGTTCTTCCCGTTCAGAACCTTCGCCTTCATTCTGAGCGGCAGTGTCAGATGCTTCTATATCCTGTTCCGTATCAGATGCCTGAGTTTCTGCATTGTCAGATGCATCATCTTCATCAGAACCATTTTCGCTGTTTTCCAGCAGAGCTTCTTCTTCCGCCTGAAGGGCCAGCAGCTTTTCGCGGTCAGAAACCGGGATCTGATAGTAATCCGGATGGATTTCGCTAAAGGCCAGAAAGCCGTGGCGGTTGCCGCCATATTCTACAAAGGCGGCTTGCAGGCTTGGCTCTACGCGAACAACGCGGGCAAGGTAGATGTTCCCTTTAAGCTGCTTTTTTGCAGCAGATTCAACATCGTAATCTTCAAGCCGATTTCCGTCCATCACAACAACACGCGTTTCTTCCGCGTGTGTCGCGTCGATCAGCATACGCTTTGACATAAAAAGAAAAACTCCGGTGCGCCGGTGGCCAGCCTGTGTGGTGCTGCCGTGTAAATGGCATGGCACGACGGAGCAGGGGCTCTTCCGGCGGATATAAACAGGCGTGCGATAAAAATTGGAAGGCGTACAAAGTTTCCATAGCTGCCCCTGTATCAGCATCCTTCAGGCACGGTACGGCCTGTGGTCTGGCTGTTTTCAGCAAAGGGATGGGGCGGGCGATGGTCATGTATCCTTCAGTCAGTGTTTCTGCCCCTGATCTTTATGCGTGCGGGCGCGGTGTTGATGTAACCGGCGGCCCCCGTTCACGGCATGGACGGAGCGGAATAAAGCGCATGACGGGCATTTCTACCCTTGTGCCATACTGTGCGAACATGGCTCAAATAACCATAAATCGCAAGCCATTCGTAACAAACGTTGTTTTAGGGTGCCGATACATCTTTTTTCTGTCATTTTGAGTGCACACTTTAGCGTAAAGTGAACAGGAGCACTTTAATGGCTTTTCAGGCAGGCAAGATGCGCGGCAAAATCGTTGCTTCTGCAACGGTGCAGAAGGGTGTTACACGCCGTTCCGGGCTGCTGTATTTAGGCGGTGGCGGACTGGTTGCTGCCGCTATGCCAGCAGATGTTTGGGCCGCAAATAAGCAGGCAACAGGGCATAAACTGGCAGCTCCGGCTCTTGTTGGTAAGGCACGGCCCGCAGCCCCGCTTATTATGCTAGACCCAGGGCATGGAGGCAAAGATCCTGGGGCCATTGGGTACACTGGTACGTATGAAAAACATGTAGCGGAAGCTGCCGCGCAGGAGCTAAGGCGGCAATTGTTGGCAACGGGACGTTACCGCGTAGCCATGACACGTGCTGGAGACCATTTTGTACCGCTGGATGGTAGGGTGGAACTGGCGCAGCAGCACGGAGCATCGCTTTTTATTTCCATGCATGCAGATGCTTTGCATAGTCCGCAGGTGCGTGGGGCCAGTGTTTACACCCATTCGCATGGCGCATCAGATAGCCAGACCGCAGATCTGGCCAAAACCGAAAACAGTGCAGACAGATATGGCGGCCCAATGGTGCATAGTGCATCACCAGAGGTGCAGCAGATTCTTGCTAGTTTGGTAACAGAAGAAACCCGCAAAGGCTCAGCCCATATGGCGCAGGCTGTGGTGTCGGCCTTTAATTCTCGGGTGCTGTTGCTGCCGCATCCGCACAGGCATGCTGCTTTTGCGGTGTTGAAATCTGCCCAAATCCCCTCGGTTCTGGTTGAAATGGGCTTTATGTCTAATCGAATGGATGAGGCTGCGTTGCGTCAGGCAGGCCACCGAGCCATGGTGGCCGGGGCCATGCGAGACGCCGTTAATCGTTACTTTGCATCAGCCGGAGTGGGGCTTGCAGGCTGAAGGCGCGCCTGCTTGCGTGCAAGGCGCCGCTGTTTGAGTGCGAGTAGATGCTTGCGGAACCAATCCAGCATGCCAGATAAGGTAACAATTGTTACGCCAATAATGGTCCATTTATCTAGCGGTTCATGGAACAGCAAATAGCTAAACAGCACAGCCCAAACCATTTGGGTGTATTGTGGCAATGCCACGCGGCTGGCGGGGGTAAGGGTGGCCGCCAACATAATAAGTAGTTGGCCTAGAGCCGCCAGAAATCCGTAACCAAACAAAAAGCTCCAATCCGTAACTGTATGCGGCCACGTAAAGTTGGGAAGGGCCAAAAGGCCATCCCCAAGCAGAGGCCCGGCTAGGCTAGAGCCAAGAACCCCCAGTTTTGTGGTGCCTGTGCCAGCTACACGGTAAGCAATAACGTTTACAGCGCTGGCAATGGCAGCGGCTAATGCACAGGCATGGCCAAAATGAAGTGGCCGCACGCCGGGGCGCAGCACAACCAGAACGCCTGCAAACCCGATAGCCACAGCAACCCATCCCCAAAGGGATACTTTTTCCTTAAGTGCGACAACAGAAAGAATGGTGGCAATAAAGGGCATAAGGAACATTAGCGAGAGCGCTTCTGGCATGGACAGAAGCATGAAGGATTCTACGCTGGCGGCTGTGGCAATAAATGTTGCGACAGCCCGAATCCACCACATACCCGGTTTTTGAATGGGCAGAATGTTCAGCCATGATTGCCCGCGCGATTTAACAAACGGAACCAATAGCAGCCCAAAAACGCCACCAGAAAAGGCAACCTCAAACGGGTTGAGCCTGCCAGTAAGCAGTTTAGAAAAAGCATCACTTATAGAGAAAGCTGCAAACCCCAATAAAGACAGCAGCAGGCCCTTAGTGGGCGGGCTAAGTTTCATGTGTTGTGCTCTGCCTAATGGCGCGTAAGTGAAAAGAATAAAGAAGTGTCATAAACAGCCCGAAGGCTGAATTGAATACTCAACTCTTTATATTTACCATTTAGGGAGAAGAAAAATATCATATAAACTATATATGATATTTGGTGCCCAGAAGAAGACTCGAACTTCCACGACCTTGCGGCCACAGGTACCTGAAACCTGCGCGTCTACCAATTCCGCCATCTGGGCTCAAATGGCAACCAAGAGTGTCCCCGGCTGGTGAAGAGCCGTTTACCCCTCTGTGATGGGAGCGTCAACAGGGAAAATGATTTTTCTGACAGATTTGTGTCATTTGCCTGTCTGGCGTGGGCGGAGGGAATGGCACACAGTGCACAAAACACTGGATAAACGTGGAAGACGAGGGTGACTTATGGGTGCGCGTAAAATTGCAACCGTATTGGGTGGTGGCGGATTTGTAGGGCGTTATGTGGTGCAAAATCTGGCGCGGGCCGGGTACGAGGTGCGCGTTGCCAGCCGGCGACCAGATTTAACTGCGCGTTTACGCACGTTAGGGTATGTCGGACAGATTGCGCCTTTTTATGCATCTGTTCTGGATGATGCTTCTGTGGCCTGTGCGGTGCAGGGGGCGGATGTGGTGATCAACCTTGTGGCTGTCTTATCTTCCGTCAAGCAGCAAACACTGCAAGCCGTTAATGTAGAGGGCGCAGGGCGTGTGGCGCGTATAGCGGCAGAAACAGATGTGCCTGTATTTGTGCAAATGTCGGCGCTTGGTGCTTCAGAAACGGCTCTTTCGGCTTATGGTAGAAGTCGGGCTGCGGGTGAAAAGGTTGTGCGCCAATATCGGCCAGATGCTGTGATTATACGGCCTTCTGTTATTTTTGGGCCGGAGGATCATTTCTTTAACATGTTTGCAGGTCTTGCGCGGTATTTGCCGTGTTTGCCGGTTTATGGTGCCCATTCGCGCTTGCAACCTGTTTATGTGGGAGATGTGGCGCAAGCAGTATTTGTGGCGGCGCAGTCTTCTGTGTTTGCGGGGAAAGAACTTTTGTTGGGTGGCCCGCAGGAAATGACCATGCTGGATATTGCGCGGTTTGTATTGCGCGTAACGCAGCGCCATAAGCCTGTTTTTATTGTGCCATCAGTACTGGCAAAGTTGCAGGCTATGGTTTTGGAGCGGCTGCCGGGACATTTTCTGACGCAGGATCAATTGCGGATGTTGGCAACCGACAATGTTGTGCCCGCAGGGAAATCCGGTTTTGAAGCGTTGAATATCGTGCCGCAAAGCGTTGCGGCTATTGTGCCGTCTTATTTGGCGCGGTTTAGGGTGGGTGAGGCACAAAAAGATATATCCTTTTCTGTATAATGAGTTGGGGATAAAAAGGCCCGAAAATATACCTTTTTATCCGACCAATTAGATAGATTTTTGTTTTGTCATGAGGAAAAATATAAAAAGGTAAGCATTGCTGTCTTTTTATATTTACGGAGAACAAGCACCTTAGCTCCAGCAAAGTTTAGGGGCGGAGTCTGTCTGGCGCGCCCTTTCTCCGGGGATGCCACATGACGACCAAGATGCTTAAATTTGTCTCTGTGCCGCAAAAGCAGCCAGACAAGCGCACGGCTACGGCGCGGCGGGCAGATTTTGATGAAATTTATGAGGACTTCGCAACACCAGAAGCAACCGAGCAGGCCAGTCGGTGCTCGCAGTGCGGTGTGCCTTTCTGTTCAGTTCATTGCCCGCTCGGCAACAATATTCCTGATTGGCTGATGCTCACAGCACAGGGGCGGCTGGAAGAAGCCTATGGTGTTTCCTCCGCTACCAATACCTTCCCGGAAATTTGCGGTCGTATTTGCCCGCAGGATCGGCTGTGTGAAGGTAACTGCGTGATCGAACCGGGTTTCGAAAGCGTGACCATTGGCGCCGTAGAACGCTACATTACCGATACAGCATTTGAAAAAGGCTGGGTTAAACCTGTTAACCCGGTGCTGGAGCGCAGCCAGTCCGTTGCTATTATTGGTGCTGGCCCGGCTGGTTTGGCTGCGGCAGATCAGCTGCGCGCGCAAGGTTATAAAGTACATGTGTATGATCGGTATGATCGGGTAGGCGGTCTGCTGGTTTACGGTATTCCCGGCTTTAAGTTGGAAAAACACATTGTGGCCCGCCGTCATAAGCTGCTGGAAGAAGGTGGTGTTGTTTTCCACCTCGGCCAAGGCATTGGGGATGGTGAAGGCGAACTGTCTTTTGCAGATTTGCGTAACCGCCATGATGCTATTCTGATTGCAACAGGCGTTTACAAATCGCGTGAAATCGGAGGCCCCGGCGTTGGGCTGGCGGGTATTGAAAAGGCGCTGGATTACCTTACGGCTTCTAACCGACGTTCCTTGGGGGATACCTTGCCGCCGGAAGCGCAGGCATTGGATGCCGCAGGTAAAAACGTAGTGGTTCTGGGTGGTGGTGATACCGCAATGGACTGCGTGCGCACGGCTATTCGCCAAGGTGCAAAATCCGTGAAATGCCTGTACCGGCGCGATAAAGCCAACATGCCTGGTTCTGCCCGCGAAGTAAAAAATGCGGAAGAAGAAGGTGTGCAGTTTGAATGGCTGGCAGCCCCTGAAGCCTTTTTGGGTGAAGGACATGTTTCTGGCGTGCGGGCCGTGCGGATGAAGCTGGGCTTGCCAGATGCCACGGGCCGTCAGTCAGTTGAGCCACTGGAAGGCTCTTCTTTCACGCTGGATGTTGATCTGGTTATCAAGGCTCTTGGGTTTGACCCAGAACCTCTGCCGCAGCTTTGGGGGCAGAAGGATCTGGCTGTATCCCGTTGGGGTACGCTCAAGGTTGGTCAGAAAGATTTCATGACATCCCTGCCGGGCGTGTTTGCCGCAGGGGACATTGTGCGTGGGGCCAGTTTGGTTGTGTGGGCCATTCGTGATGGGCGCGATGCAGCCGCCTGCATGCACACATGGATTCAGGAAAATGTAATGGCTACCGCCAAGGCGGAGCAGGGTTAATGGATATGGAACAGTTTCCCAACACCGTTTCCGCTGAAAGTAGCGAGGAATTTCTGAAAGCGTGGGATGCCAACGTGGCCGCGCTGGATGGGCTGTATGATCCGGCTGATGAACGTGATTCCTGTGGTGTGGGCCTTGTGGCCGCACTGGATGGCAAGCGTCGGCGTGAGGTGGTTGAAGCTGGCATCGCCGCTCTGAAAGCTATCTGGCACCGCGGCGCAGTGGATGCCGATGGCAAGACAGGCGATGGTGCGGGTATTCATGTAGAAATTCCGCAGGAATTTTTTGCAGATGCCATTACCAGCACAGGGGATCGGCCAGATGAAAGCCGGATTGCGGTGGGGCAGGTGTTTTTGCCCAAAACCGATCTGGCAGCACAGGAACAGTGTCGCCAGATTATCGAAACCCAGATTCTGGCGTTTGGATACGGCATTTATGGCTGGCGTCAGGTGCCGATTGATACTTCCTGTATCGGTGAAAAAGCCAACGCAACGCGCCCGGAAATTGAGCAGATCCTTATCCGTAATCTTCCCAATAAAGGGGAAGAAGAGTTTGAGCGTGATCTGTATGTGATCCGCCGCCGGATAGAAAAGGCCGCCATCGCCGCGCAGGTTGATCTGTATATCTGCTCGCTGTCATGCCGGTCTGTTATTTATAAAGGCATGTTCCTTGCAGAACATCTGACAGAGTTTTACCCAGATCTGCTGGATGAACGCTTTGTCAGCCGCTTTGCCATCTATCATCAGCGCTATTCCACCAACACCTTCCCTACATGGAAATTGGCGCAGCCGTTCCGTCGCCTTGCGCATAATGGTGAAATCAACACCATTTCCGGCAATATCAACTGGATGAAAAGCCATGAAACACGGCTTTCTCACCCAGATCTTGATCCGTGGATGGCAGATATCAAGCCGCTGGTGCAGGCTGGTGGCTCCGATACCGCAACGCTGGATAACGTTTACGAACTGCTGACTTTTGCTGGGCGTGATGCACCTTTTGCCAAGGCGCTGATGATCCCGGCAAGTGTTGGCGGTAATTCCTCCATGAAGCCCGCGCACCGTGATATGTTCACGTATTGCAACGCGGTAATGGAACCGTGGGACGGCCCCGCAGCACTATGCGCCACAGATGGCCGTTGGGTTGTGGCTGGGTTGGATCGCTCAGGATTGCGCCCGCTGCGTTATACGGTAACAACCGATAATCTGCTGATTGTCGGTTCTGAAACCGGCATGGTGCGCGTGCCTGAAAACGCCATTGTCAGCCGCGGTCGCCTTGGCCCGGGTGAGATGATTGGTGTCGATCTTCAGGAAGCCAAGCTGTATGGTAATACCGAACTGCTTGATCTGCTTGCTGCACGGCAAGATTTTTCTAGCTGGATCAAACGCACCCAGAAAATTGGCCATATCGTCCGTTCGGATGTGACAGAGCCAGTTTATTACGAAGGCGAAGAACTGCGCCGCCGCCAGTTGGCTGTGGGCAGCACGCTGGAAGAACTGGAAGCCATTCTGCACCCAATGGTCTCTACCGCCAGTGAAGCCATTGGCTCCATGGGTGATGATACGCCTCTGGCTGTGCTTTCTCCGCGTTATCGTGGGTTGGCACACTATTTCCGGCAGATGTTCAGCCAGGTGACCAATCCGCCAATCGATTCTCTGCGCGAATCCCGCGTGATGAGCCTGACAACGCGGCTAGGGAATCTGGGCAATATTCTGGATCAGTCCCCCGAACAGTGTGACATGCTTCAACTGCCCAGTCCGGTGCTGACATCTGGTGAGTATGAAGGGCTGCGCCACTTTACGGGCACTTCTGGTTGCGTGATTGATTGCACATTCCCCGCCAATGATGGGGAAGCTGGGCTGCGCGAAGCCATTGCTCGTATCCGGCGTGAGGCAGAAGAAGGTGTGCGGGGTGGCTGCACCCACGTATTCCTGACAGATGAAGATCAGTCTGCTGAGCGTGCATCTATTCCAATGATCTTGGCGACCGGGGCTGTGCACACGCATCTGGTGCGTACATCCTTGCGTACGTTTACATCTTTGAACGTGCGCACGGCTACGGCGCTGGATGTGCACGCTATTGCAGTAACAATTGGGGTGGGCGCCACCACAGTTAACCCTTATCTGGCGCAGGAAAGCATTGCAGACCGGCATCGTCGTGGCCTGTTTGGGCAGATGAGTCTGCGTGAGTGCATGGAACGCTACCGTAAAGCGGTAGATAAAGGCCTGCTTAAGATTATGTCCAAGATGGGTATTTCCATCGTGGCGTCTTACCGTGGTGGGTGCAATTTTGAGGCTGTGGGCCTTTCTCGTGCGCTTACGGCAGAATTCTTTCCCGGTATGCCTTCGCGTATTTCTGGTATTGGGCTTTCGGGCATTGCACGCAACGTATTGCAACTGCACGAAAGCGCATGGGGCGCGACCAATACGCTCACTTTGCCTGTAGGTGGCCTTTACAAGCTGCGCCGGAGTGGAGAACAGCACGCATTTGATGGCGGTCTGATCCATATGCTGCAAACAGCAGTGGCTACTGGCAGCTTTACCATCTACCAGCGTTATGCAGATGCCGTGCATGCGCAGCCACCTGTAGCCCTGCGTGATCTGCTGGACTTCCGTGATGGGCGCACGCCTATTCCGGTGGAAGAAGTGGAAAGCATTACGCAGCTGCGTAAACGCCTGATTTCCCCGGCAATTTCCCTGGGGGCCTTAAGCCCGGAAGCGCATGAAACGCTTTCCATCGCCATGAACCGAATTGGCGCAAAGTCTGATTCGGGTGAAGGTGGGGAAGATCCGGCACGTGCTAAGCCGCGCCCGAATGGGGATAACGCATCCTCCGCTATCAAACAGGTGGCATCTGGCCGCTTTGGTGTAACGGCGCAGTATCTGAATGATTGCCGTGAACTGGAAATTAAGGTGGCACAAGGTGCCAAACCGGGTGAAGGTGGGCAGCTTCCGGGCTTTAAGGTAACGGAGCTGATTGCCAAGCTGCGCCATGCCACGCCGGGTGTGACGCTGATTTCTCCGCCCCCGCACCATGATATCTATTCGATCGAAGATCTGGCGCAGCTGATTTACGATCTCAAGCAGATCAACCCGGAAGCAACGGTTACCGTTAAGTTGGTGGCGCGTTCTGGTATTGGCACCATTGCCGCTGGTGTGGCCAAGGCAAAAGCTGATGCCATCCTGATTTCCGGCCATTGCGGTGGCACAGGCGCAAGCCCGCTGAGCTCTATTAAATATGCGGGCTTGCCGTGGGAACTTGGGCTGGCGGAAACGCATCAGGTGCTTATGCTTAACCGTCTGCGCCATAGGGTGCGTTTGCGCGCCGATGGTGGTATCAAAACCGGGCGCGATGTGGTTATTGCCGCTATGCTTGGGGCAGAGGAATTTGGTATTGGCACAGCCAGCCTTGTGGCCATGGGCTGCATTATGGTGCGCCAGTGCCATTCCAACACCTGCCCAGTAGGTGTGTGTTCTCAGGACCCCAAAATGCGTGCCAAGTTTGAAGGTACGCCCGAAAAGGTTATCAATCTATTCTCCTTCATTGCAGAGGATGTGCGGAATATTCTGGCTTCGCTGGGCTTCCGTTCTCTAAATGAAGTTATCGGGCGCACGGATCTGCTGCGGCAGGTTTCCCGCGGGGATGATTATCTGGATGATCTGGATCTGAACTCTCTGCTGTCCCAGGCAGATCCGGGGCCGTTTGCACGCTACTGCACGCTGGATGGCCGGAATGAAGTGCCAGATACGCTGGATGCGCAGATGATTGGTGATGCCAAGCCGCTGTTCGACCACGGTGAGAAAATGCAGTTGCACTACAATGTGCAGAACACCCAGCGCGCCATTGGCACGCGCATTTCCTCTCTGATTGTGCGTCAGTTTGGTATGAAAACACTGGCACCGGGGCATCTTACGGTGCGTCTGCGCGGCTCTGCGGGGCAGTCTCTAGGGGCGTTTGCCGTGCAGGGGCTTAAACTGGAGGTGCTGGGCGATGCCAACGATTACGTGGGCAAAGGGCTTTCTGGCGCAACCATTACGGTGCGTCCTTCTCCGTCCTCTACGCTGGTGTCTAACAAGAACGCCATTATCGGCAACACGGTTTTGTATGGGGCTACTGCGGGTGAACTGTATGCCGCAGGGCAGGCGGGGGAACGCTTTGCCGTGCGTAACTCTGGTGCGATAGCTGTTGTAGAAGGTTGTGGTTCCAACGGGTGTGAATACATGACAGGCGGCACCGTGGTGGTGCTGGATGATGTGGGTGACAACTTTGGCGCTGGCTTTACCGGCGGCATGGCCTTTGTGCTGGACAAGGACAATGTGTTCGATAGCCGGGTAAACCCCGAATCCCTGTTGTGGGTGCGTGTAACTGAACCGAAATGGGAACAGATGCTGCGCAGCCTTGTTGAACGGCATGTGGAAGAAACAGGTTCTGCCTATGCCAGCATGTTGCTGCATAAATGGGATGAGGTTCTGCCGCACTTCTGGCATATCGTGCCTAAGGATTATGCCCGGATTATCGGCTTTACGGTGCCGGAACAGCAACTGGAAAAAACAGCCTGAACCATAAGGCTGCATGTAAGTTGACAGAAGCAGATGGGCGGAGGGGAAACCTTTCGCCCATTTGTTTTTCATATCTGTTGTGCATGTGAACCGCGCTTATGTTTGCGGCCTCTCGCTTCCAGCAGAAATGCACTGTAAAGTGTTAGATATGGAACACACAGCGCATTCCCTCCGTTCACATCCGCTTCCGGTTTTTGCAACGGAAGCCGGTACCGTTGCCAACACACCTGCAGGGCAGGGGGCGGCCTCTCTTCCGCGTTGGGATCTTTCAGCCCTTTACGCGGGTATGGATGATCCGAAGCTGCACGCTGATTTGGCTGAGGCAGAAAAAAAAGCTCAGGCTTTTGCCAAGCAGTATCAGGGCAAAATTAGCGGCCTTTCCGGCAAGGAATTGGCAGACGCCATAGCAACCTTTGAAATTATTGAGGAAATGCTGGGCAAGGCAGGTTCTTATGCCTCTCTGCTGTTTGCCGCAGATTCTTCAGATGCTTCCATCAGCCAGTTTAGCCAGTCCATCAATGAACGGCTGACAGCCATTTCCACCCATTTGCTGTTTTTTACGCTGGAACTGAACCGGCTGGAAGAAGCAGATCTTCGGGAAAAGCTACAAGATCCCACACTGGCGCATTGGCAGCCTTACCTGCGTGATATCCGCATGTATCGTCCGCATCAGCTTTCTGATGATGTGGAAAAGGTTCTGCTGGAAAAATCTGTAACCGGTGGGCAGGCATGGTGCCGTCTGTTTGATGAAACCATTGCGGCTTTGCGCGTCACACTGGATGGGCAGGAAATTACGGTAGGGGATGCGCTTAACCGTTTGTCCGATACAAACCGGGCAACAAGAGAGCAGGCAGGTAAAGCCGTAGGTGGCGTTTTTGAAAAAAATGTCCGCCTGTTTGCGCTCATTACAAACACGCTGGCCAAGGATAAATCCATCTCGGATAATCTGCGGCATTTTGCACGGCCAACTTCCTCCCGCAATCTTTCCAACATGGTGGAAGATGAGGTGGTGGATGCTCTTGTTTCTGCTGTGCGGTCTGATTATCCGCGCCTTTCCCATCGCTACTATGCCCTAAAAGCCAAATGGATGGGGCTGGATAAGCTGGAGCACTGGGACCGCAACGCCCCACTGCCTGGGAATGATGATAAGCTGATTCCGTGGTCTGAAGCCAAGAATATTGTGCAAAAGGCATATGATGGGTTTGACCCACGTATGGGCAAGGTTATCAACACCTTCCTGACCAATCCGTGGATTGATGTGCCACCAGCACCGGGTAAGTCTCCCGGCGCTTTTGCACATCCTACTGTGCCTTCAGCACATCCTTATATTCTGCTGAACTATCATGGTCGTATCCGCGATGTCATGACGCTGGCGCATGAACTGGGCCACGGTGTGCATCAGGTTATGGCGGCAAAGCAGGGCTACTTCATGTCCGATACGCCGCTGACATTGGCAGAAACGGCCAGTGTGTTTGGCGAGATGCTGACATTCCAGTCTTTGCTGGATGCAGAAAAAGACCCACAGCGCCGCCGTCTGCTGCTGGCTGCCAAGGTTGAGGATATGCTCAATACTGTGGTGCGTCAGATTGCGTTTTATGAATTTGAAACCCGCGTGCACGATGCCCGTAAAAAAGGCGAGCTGCTTCCTGAACAAATTGGTGCCATCTGGCGCGGTGTGCAGACAGAAAGCCTCGGCCCGGCCTTTAATTTTACGCCGGAATACGATGTGTTCTGGGCTTACATTCCGCACTTCATCCATTCTCCGTTCTATGTGTATGCCTATGCATTCGGAGATTGCTTGGTGAACGCGCTGTATCAGGTGTTCAGTGAGGGCGCGCCGGGTTTCCAGGATAAATATATTGCCATGCTGGAAGCCGGTGGCACCCTGCGCCATAAGGAGCTGCTGGCCCCCTTTGGGCTGGATGCATCTGATCCGGGTTTCTGGCGCAAGGGGCTGGATGTTATTTCCGGCTTTATTGACCAGTTGGAGCAGGGCTGATTATGGCGCGAGATATGGATAATACCGGCGTTTTTGGTGAACTGCGCCGTATGGTGCAAACAACCGGAACCGTTGGTGGCATTGCAGCCCGGCTGGCAGGCAACAAAATAGGTTTGCGCTCTGGCGGGGCTTCTCATGCAGAAGATCTTAAATCCATGTTGGGTGGGCTAAAAGGCCCGCTCATGAAGGCAGCGCAGCTTCTGGCCACCATTCCCGGCGCGTTGCCCGATGAATATGCCGATGAGCTTGCGCAGCTTCAGTCCAACGCGCCACCAATGGGGTGGAGCTTCGTGCGCCGCCGCATGACGGCGGAACTTGGGCCGGGGTGGGAAAAGAATTTCCGCTCCTTCGGGCGGGAAGCCGCTGCGGCTGCCAGCCTTGGGCAAGTGCATCAGGCAGTGCTGGCCGATGGTCGCCGCGTAGCCTGTAAGTTGCAGTACCCGGATATGAAGGCCGCTGTTGAGGCCGATCTGCGCCAGTTCCGTATGGCTATTGGGGTTTACCACAAGCTGGATAACGCCATCCGGCAGGATGATGTGGTGGAGGAACTTTCTGAACGGCTGCGGGAAGAACTGGATTACCGGCACGAAGCCGCGAATATGCGCCTGTATCATTCCGTGTTGGCAGATTGCCCCGAAGTTACGGTGCCCTTACCAATAGATGAACTCTGCACGCAGCGGTTGCTGACGATGGAATGGGTGCAGGGGCAGAATCTGAATGCAGCCATAAAAGCAGGTCTTACGGAAGAGCAGAAAAAACGCATTGCGCGTGCGCTGTTCCGGGCATGGTATGTGCCGCTGTATCAGTATGGCGTGGTGCATGGTGACCCGCACATGGGCAACTTTACCATGAGGGAAGATGCAGGCCTGAACCTACTGGATTTTGGGGCCATCCGTATTTTCCAGCCTTCGTTCATCAAGGGGAATATTGACCTGTATTACGCGCTCCGTAACAAGGATATGGACATGGCCGCCCATGCTTATGAAGCATGGGGTTTCCGTGACCTAACGCGTGAGAAAGTGGCTGTTCTGAACGAATGGGCAGGGCTGTTATATGCCCCGCTGATGGTGGATGAAGAACGCTACATTCAGGATGACAACAACCCAGCCCTTGGGCGGGAAATTCTTTCCAAAGTGCATGATGGGCTGCAAAAAGCCGGAGGCGTGCGCCTGCCGCGTGAATTTGTGCTGGTTGATCGTTCAGCCCTTGGGCTTGGATCTGTGTTCATGCGGCTGAAAGTTAAGATGAACTGGTACCAATTGTTCCATGAAATCGTGCAGGATTTTGATGAGCAGGCTCTGGCCCAGCGTCAGCAGGCTGCCGTTAAGGCAGCACATTTTCCACCAGCAACGCAGTCGGCTTCCTGATTAAAGGCAAAGCTTGCTTTGCTGGGGTGTGCTAAAAGCCCCAGCAAAGTAAGGTGGCTTACCTCAGTAAGCCTGATAAGCCGCGCGTTTAAGGTGAACCTGATTATATTCAAGCTGATCCTTGGTCAGCTGAAAACCAACTTCAAACCGATAATCTGAATCCACGTTTTTGGGTGGAATGGGCAGATCCACCGTGATCACCTTTGTATCGTCTTCAAAGGTAGAGAGATTGGCCGGGAAGGACACGGTGTGGTGGAAGACATGTTTGTTCACAATTCTGTCTCCATGCAGCACGGCAATAAACCACGGTAGGGTAAGCGTATTGGCTGCCGCGGCTGGGCCGCGTTCGATCACAAAGCGCAACACGATTCGGGTTTTCAGATCCTTGGGGCCAGCGGCAAGGCAATCTCCCTGTAATTGCAGGATGCTGGCGCGGGCTATCATATTTTTAAAGCCCGTCCCCTTGCCTTGATAGAGGTAGTAATCTGCGGCTTCGGATGGAATATGCGTAATGGGGCAGGTGGGCGCAAAATCCATGGATTTGCTTTCACCATCACCGCAGCCACCAAGTGTGGCCAGCAGCCCAAGAGCTGCCAGACCCGGAGCGGCAATACGGGGGAACAGGCTGCGCCGTTGGTTGTGATTAAGGAACATGTATGGATCCGGCATTATCGGTTAAAACGGGTTGAACACAGCAGATAGCAGCCATCACACCCGGATAGGTATGTTTTTCAAGGCTTTGATGCCGTAAAACGGGTTGCATCCCATGCGTCCTTTGCGTAGGCCACAACTTCCGTCACCTTTATGGGTTTCGGGCATAGCCTGTTTTCAATATGCTTCTTCATAGCCAGTTTTCTTCTATACAGTCCGCTGCAACTTTGGGGAACACCATGCCCGATCAAACTGATACCCTTACCCCGCCCCAGAGCGCAGATGCTCAGCACGGCAGATCTCTTAAGGTTCTGCTGGCAGGCCCACGTGGTTTCTGCGCAGGGGTGGACCGTGCCATCCGTGTGGTGGAAGAAGCCATCCGTCGCTACGGTGCGCCTGTTTATGTCCGCCATGAAATTGTCCATAACCGGACAGTGGTGGAAGAGCTGGAAGCACAAGGCGCCATTTTTGTTGAGGAACTGGATGAAGTTCCCGTAGATGGCCACGTTGTTTTTTCTGCTCATGGCGTGCCAAAAACCGTGCCTGTTGAGGCCGAACGCCGTAACCTTTTGTATCTAGATGCCACATGTCCGCTGGTTTCCAAGGTGCATCGTGAAGCTGAGCGTCATTTTGCCGGTGGTGGGCCAGAAAGCCGCCATATCCTGATGATTGGCCATGCAGGCCACCCAGAAGTGGTGGGTACAATGGGCCAACTGCCACCGGGCGCCATGACGCTGATTAACGATGCAGAAGAAGCCCGCACGGTAGAGCCGGAAGATCCAACACGTCTGGCCTTTATCACTCAGACAACGCTTTCCGTGGATGACACGGCAGAAATTGTGGATATTCTGCGTGCGCGGTTCCCGCTGATTGAAGGGCCAAAGCGCGAAGATATCTGCTACGCTACCACCAACCGTCAGGAAGCCGTTAAAACCATCGCGCCGGAATGCGATCTGGTGATTGTTATCGGCTCTCCCAATTCTTCCAATTCCCAGCGTCTGCGTGAAGTGGCGGAACGCTCTGGCACACCGCGTGCGCTTTTGGTGCCCCGTCTGGATTCTCTGGATTGGTCCGTGCTGGAAGGCGTAAACACGTTGGGTATTACGGCGGGTGCTTCTGCGCCGGAAGCACTGGTGCAGGAAATGCTGGCAGAAATGGCCAAGCGTTATACGCTGTGCATTGAAGAGCGGATTGTGAAGGAAGAAAACGTAACGTTCCGCCTTCCTGCACCGTTAGGCTAAAGGTGCTGCATGGCCGTTTATACGGACGTTGGGAACGAGGCCCTAGAAGCGTTTTTACAGGATTACGCCATAGGGTCTCTGGTTGCGTTTCGCGGTATTGCCGAAGGGGTAGAGAACAGTAATTTCCAACTGCGTACAACAGATGGAGATTACATTCTTACTCTATACGAAAAACGGGTGAATGCGCAGGATCTGCCTTGGTTTTTAGGGCTTATGCAGCATCTAGCGCGTGAGGGGGTAACATGCCCCCAGCCTGTGGCAGATTCGCAGGGCCACGTGCTCAAAACACTGGCAGGCAGGCCCGCTGCCATTACCACATTCTTGCCCGGCGTTTGGCCGCGTGTTGTCAGGCTGGAGCATTGTCGCCCATTGGGGCGAGCTTTGGCACAACTGCATGTGGCGGGGCGTTCCTATAAGCCGGAACGTCAGAATGGTTTGGGGCCAGATGCGTGGTTTGCGCTGCTAGAAAGCTGCGGCGCAGGTGCAGATAATGTGTGTGCAGGTTTGCGGGATGAACTGCAAAATGCACTGGAGCATATTCTGCCGTTTTGGCCGGGGCGGGAGAATAACCCGCTACTGCCGCGTGGGCAGATTCATGCAGACATGTTTCCAGATAACGTTTTCTTTCTGGATCATGCAGTTTCAGGTGTGATTGATTTCTATTTCGCCTGCACGGATTTTCTGGCTTACGATATCGCCATTTGTTTGAACGCATGGTGCTTTCAGGCCGATGGGGCGTTTAACATCACCTTTGCCCGGCATATGATGCAAGGGTATGAGGAAATACGCCCATTGGAGCCAGCAGAACGCAAACTTATGCCTGTTCTGGCCAGAGGTGCGGCCATGCGCTTTTTGCTGACCCGGTTGTATGATTGGATCAACACGCCAGCAGATGCCTTGGTAACGCCTAAAAATCCTATGGATTATCTGAAGCGCCTGCGCTTCCATCTGGAAACGGAAAGTGCTGATGCCTACGGATTCTGAAAATACCAGTGCAACAGAACAACCTGCTCTGGAGGTTGAAATCTGGACGGATGGTGGATGCCGCCCAAACCCTGGCCCAGGTGGCTGGGGTGTTCTGCTACGCTGCAAAGGCGTGGAACGAGAACTCTCTGGCGGTGAGCGTGAAACCACCAACAACCGTATGGAACTAACAGCCGCAGCAGAAGCGCTGGAAGCTCTTACGCGCCCTTGTGTGGTGAATTTACACACAGATAGTGAATATGTGCGCAATGGCATTACCCGGTGGCATACAGGGTGGGTAAGGCGTAATTGGCGCAATGCATCGGGTGATCCGGTTGCCAATATGGATTTATGGCGCAGGCTGCTGGATGTCTCCAAGCGGCACGAGGTCTCATGGCATTGGGTCAAGGGACATTCCGGCGTGCCAGAAAATGAACGGGTGGACCAACTCGCAACAGAAGCCCGAGAAAAAATAGAACAGTCTCTTTTAGAGAGCTAAAAACAAACCGGCTGAAAGGCCGGTTTTTTCATGAGACATTGCGAGGGAAAACCACTGTGGTTGAACGCAAAACATACCAAAACGTAGTAGGCTATTTGGTGGCGTTTGTGGTTTTAACGTTGCTTTATACCGCTTTGGGTATGACGCAGCCTTTGAATTCAGACAGTGTTTCGACCTTGCTGGCCGCGCAAGATATTCTGCACGGTAATGTTTTACTGAAAGGGTGGGATCTTTCTACCCAGTCCTTCTATTTTACTGAAATACTGCCTTATGTTGTGGTGTTCGGCCTATTTGGTTGGCATGTGTCTTTTTATTACATTGTGCCAGCCATGTTGTGGGCCGTTGCTATGTTGCTGGCGTTTCGTATCGTACGTTCGGCAACGGGTATTGCGGGCTGGCCGCTTCTGGTTTTGTTAGGGGCACCTAGCGCTTTTGCCATCCATCTGGTGTTGTCACCTTGTTATCATGTCGGCGCATATGTTGGCATGTTACTGTTTTGGTTGATGTGGTTACGCAAACCGCAATGGTTACAATCTAAAAGCTTATTCGCAATCTGTACGCGCTGGAGCGGCACTGTCCTGTTTGTCGCTCTACTACTGAGCAGTGATGATCTGGTTAAGTATACTCTGGCTTTGCCGATTATTCTGGCGGCTATCGGATGCAGTCTTGAACAGCGCGGTCCAAGATATTGCGGAATTGCCAGCAGCATGGTGGGGGCCTTGCTGCTGGAGCACGTTATTAAAACAGTGCTTGCCCATAATGGAGCGTTCCATGTGCCGGGGTTGTGGAGTTCATCTTTTGGTTCACAAAGTCGGGTTTCGTATAATCTAAGCGTTCTGTTTTCCGGCTTCTTACAGTATTTTGGTGCTGATTTTTTTGGAAAGCCGATAACGCTTTCAGGTTCTGGGCGTGAGCTGTTTCATCTGATGTGTGCAGGTGGCACGGTATGGTGCTGCTTTCATGTGCTGCGTAAAAACCGGCAATGGACGCTGTTTGATCTTTCAGCCGCCCTCGCTATTCTTATCATGTTGGCAGCCTTTATTTTTGGCGAACTGACAATGGATGAGCAGTCATTCCGTTATCTGGTTTTTCCATGCCTGTTGTCTGTTTTGCTAGTTGTTCGGCATGTGCAGGTGCCGCGTGGTTATGGCTTTCTGTTTGGTGGCTGCTGTATTTTGTATGCGGCAACAATTCTGCCGCGTCCCGTTTTAGGGTATGCAGCAGCAAATCAGAACTTTCCCGTAAACCATGCTCTGGAACAAATGGGCCTAAAGCAGGGTTTTGCGCCATACTGGAGCGCTGCCCGCAATAGTCTGCCATTTCAGGCACGGCTTGCGCCTATTGAGTTCACGCCATCAGGCATCAAAGCGTTTCATACCCTCAGCAAGCGACAATGGTATGAAACGGGTGGCAATTTTATTGTATGTGAAAGTGCGGATCAGGCCGCACAGGCTCAAACACAGTTTGGGCCTGCACAAAAAGAAATACGCATAGGCAGCAACATGCTGCTGGTATGGTTACACCCCTTTAAGGTGCCTGAAAACTGAAAAGATGCTCGTTTTTAGGGCTCAACGTCAGATTGGTAAATATCAATATAATCCTGCGGTGTGTTAGGGGCGGATTGTTTGGGCAGGCCAATAACGCGCACGTAAATGCGGGTAGAGGGTGTGCCACCATTCATGAGCACGCTGCGCGCTGCCAGCCCGCGGGCCAGTGCCATACGCCGCGGCAATGATGGATCATCCACAGCGCCGGAACTGTAGGCATCTATCAGGGCGCGTTCATGCGGTTTGTCAGACAAACGCTGCCCAAATGCCAGAATGGCCTGATGTGTTTCTGGGTTAAGTGTTGCCGCATCTGGTGCAAAGGTAATGCGCACACCGCCTTCAATAGGTGTCACGGTGCCTGGAGCTTTTAAATCCACAGTTGGCTGCGGAGGCACCGGAAAGGGATGGGTTTCCACGTCTGATGGGGCAGGGGTAAGCTGCGGCAGCGGAGGTGGGGCATTTGGTATTGTTGCCGGCGGTGGCGGTTTATGCGGCTGGGCGGCAGGTGCTACGCTTTTGGTGTCTTGCGCCGGGGTAGGTGCGGCTTTAGCCACGGGTGCGGGTGCGGGTGCGGGTGCGGGTGCGGGTGCGGGTGCTTTGGCTTCAACCGGGGGCTTGGTAACCGGCTTGGGGGCAGGTGCACTTTTAGGCGCTGCTGCGGCTGGCTGCGTGTTTTTTACGCTGGATGTTTCTTTTTTCTGTGCTGTGGAAGCTTGCGGCTTTTCTGCTACGCGGCGGCGCGTTTCAGTATGCGCAGGCGTTGTTGCCTGGCGAGGTGCTGCTTCATGCACAGGTACCGCAGGTGTTGTGGGCGCGGTTATGGGTGCTGCCCCGCCCAAACTGTCCAGAGCCTGACTGTTGGTAACAATCTGAGCATGTGAGACCGCGCTGGTGGCAAGCAAGCTTGCGGCACACAAAAGGGCAAGGCGGCGAGAGAAAGGAAACATGTTCTGCATTAAATGGAAGACTAATCCAGAAAAAGAGGAAGAAGACCAGAGGGAAGCTGCTTTTGGCGCCTGAAAGCGGCCACACTGCGGCATCATGCAGAAAACTGTTCCGCCGCAATACGTTCAGAAAGGGTTTGCCCAGGGTCAAACAACAAGGTTACGGCCAATTCACGGTCTTCCCACGCCTGCACAGAAACAACATCCCGAATTTCTATCGAATCGGCAACGGCTGCAACCGGGCGCTTGTCGTGTTCCAGAACACTAAAACCGACATGGGCCGAGGAGGGCAGAAGTGCCCCGCGCCAGCGGCGTGGGCGAAAGGGGCAGATAGGGGTAAGCGGAAGCAGGTTGCCAGAAAGTGGCACAATAGGCCCGTGGGCAGAAAGGTTATAAGCGGTGGAACCGGCTGGGGTGGCCAATAAAGCGCCATCACAAATCAACTCGGGAATGCGCACCAGCCTATCCACATCAATGCGTAATTTGGCTGCCTGTCGTGTCTGGCGGAACAGATACACGTCATTCAGCGCCAATGCTTCATGTGCTTCGCCATGTGCCGTTACGGCTTTCATGCGTAAAGGGTGAATGATTGCAGCCTGTGCATGCGCCAATCTGTAAGGAAGGTCTTCTTCATCCGTAGGGTTCATCAAAAAACCCACGGAACCACAGTTCATGCCATAAACTGGGGTTGTCAGCCCGGCTTCCAGAATAACGCGTAGGGTTTCCAGCATAAAACCATCACCGCCCAAACAGATCACTACGTCTGCCTCACCGGGGTGGCAGTTGCCATAACGGGTCACCAGCCGATCAAGCTCATCACGGGCGGTTTCTGTAGGGGCCGCCATAAAAGCCAGATGTTGCGGAGGTCGCATAAAAATGGAGGGCGGAGTTGTAAGAGAAGTAGCAGTCATGTCTGTGTCCTGCTTCCTTCCAGGTCAGGAAAATTAAAGTCTTTCTTCCTTATCCTGCAAATGTTGGTTCCTGAAAGAGGGCAGGATCATTTTTAATGCCAGCAAAGTGTTCTGCCAGAGTGGTATCAAGCAGTTCATCATACACAGCCAGTGTGGCATGTTGCATGGCAAAGGTGCTGTAATGGCTCAGTACCATCTGGCGTGCGGCATATCCGATAGCTTCCAGAATTTCTGGTGGCGCAACCAGCACGTCATAAATGGTCTGTGCCAGTTCGTTGGCGTTTTCTGGGGTAAAGCTAAAGCCCGTCTGGCCATGGGCAACGGTTTCTACTGCTGCACCATGATGCGCCACAATAACCGGGCAACACATGGCCTGCGCCTCCACCACTACACGGCCAAAAGGTTCTGGGCGGAGGGAGGGCACAACCACCATGTTGGCAAGCATCATGGCGGCGGGCATATCATCGCAATGGCCTGCAAAGCGCACGCGGTCAGTCAGGCCTAATTGCGCCGCTTTTGTGCTGAGTTCCTGCGCATATTTATCTTCGGGCGAGCACCCGCCAGCAAACACGCAATGCCAGTTTATATCTGGCAAAAGGTCTAGAAGCTGGGCCAACGCATCCAGCACAAGGCTTTGGCCTTTCCATGCTGTTAGTCTGCCGGGCATAAGAATAACCGGGGCATCAGCCGGAAGCGCCCATGCTTCTACCAGACGGTGCACACGCTGGCCGGATACCATTTGTGGCGAAAACTGATCGGTATCTGCCCCGCGCGGGATAGTACGTAGCCGATCTGGCCCGACATGATATTCTTCCGCAAGGCGCTGGGCGATGTGGTTGCTAATGGCAATAACGCGGTCCCCAGATGCTAAAACAGCGTTGTAGTGCCGCTTGCCGGGAAAGGTGTTGGCGTGCACGCCATGCCATGTTGTTACAAAGGGTGTTTGTGTGCGCTTGCAGGCCATTTTGGCCACCCATGCAGGCGCGCGGGATCGGGCATGAACAAGTTGCACATTGTGCTGGCGAATAATGTTGCTGAGGAAATGACTGTTTTTGGCAATCTTCAAGGGGTTTCGGCTGCCACAATCGGGAAGGGTAATGTGCTCTGCGCCACTATGCCGCAGCAGGGGTTCCATACGCCCACCAGCGCTGATGACAAGCGCCTTGCCCCCAGCTTGCGTAATGGCCTGCGCCATTTCTATGGTGCCTCTTTCCACTCCGCCCTGCTCCAGAGCGGGCAGGATTTGCAGGATGGAGGCAGAGGCCAGAAAACTGCTCATGAACAGGGTGTTATCATAATTTGCACATTTTGTGCCATAAGATCAGTAGGGCAGAACTGTTCTTCCTTTTCAGGTTCCCGGCCTGTGCGTGAATGAACCTGTTTGTTATGGAGGCAGGATGAAGTTTTCTTTTGTGCCTACACGGCGGCATCTTCCCTGCGTGGTTGCAGGTACAGCGTTGCTTGTTTCCGCCCCAGTTACGGCGGCTACAGCACGCGGCTATGCTGCGGATACATCCGGGCCAGTAAGCGGGCAGAAATGGTCTGTAGAAGCTTGTATGGCCATGGTGGGGGATGATCCATTTGGCGCAAGAGATTACGCACTGGACTGGGAGCGCCACGGTAACGGAGGGCAGGAAGCCAAGCATTGTCATGCTTTGGCATTGCTGGAAGCCGGGGATGAAGAAAGTGCAGCAGCGGAACTGGATGAACTTGCCCACCAGCCTATAGAGCACGCAGAGCGCGCGCCTTCCAGCTTTCGGGCCGGGCTGGAGGAAGATGCAGCCGATGCCTGGCTTTCTGCCGGGCAACCAGAAAAAGCTTTGCGCAGCGTAGATTACGGGCTGGCGTTTGAGGATGACACCCGCCTGCACCTGTTACGTGCTCGCGCTTTGCTGGCGCAGGATCAGGCTGATGTGGTGGTGAAAGAACTCTCTGCGCTGGTGGCTAAAAAGCCAGATATTGGAGCCGAGGGGTATGTTTTGCTGGCATCGGCGGAACGTCGCGTAGGGCAGCTTGATGCTGCGGCCATGCACGTAGCACATGCTTTGGAAATAGAGCCGGAAAACCCGGCAGCTTTGCTGGAGCGCGGCATTGTGCGTGAACGTAAAGGGGATGCCACCGGCGCACAGGCAGACTGGCAGCGCGTGCTTGATCTGGCACCAGATAGTCATGAAGCAGATCTGGCTCGGCAGGATCTTGCTGTTATGGCCGCAGATCCGGATACACCATGAGCCATTTAATACATTCTGAAAAACCCCAAGGGGCTCCACCGCAACGTATTCTTGTTATCCGTTTGGGTGCGTTGGGAGATTTCGTGCAAAGTTTTGGCCCATTTCAGGCCATCCGGCAGGTACATCCTGCTGCATATATCACTTTGCTTACAACAGCGCCGTTTGTTGAACTGGCCCGGCTTTCACCCTGGTTTAATGAAGTCCTTACGGATACACGCCCACATTGGGCAAATGTGCCGCAAATATGCGCACTGCGTAAGATGTTGCGCGGGTATGACAGGGTTTATGATCTACAGACATCCGCCCGTACAGCGCGTTATTTTGTGCTGGCAGGACGGCCCGCTTCATGGTGCGGGCATGTAGGAGAGGGCAGACTTGCCCATTTAAACCCATGGCGGGATGAGATGCACACGCGCGCCCGCCAGCGTGATCAGTTGCGTATGGCTGGCATAGAAAATGTACCACAACCAGATGTTTCATGGTTGCGTGATAAAGGGCCAAAGCTTGATACCCCCTATGTGCTGATTGTGCCGGGGGCAGCCGTGCATCGGCCTGCCAAACGCTGGCCTGCCAGACGGTATGGTGAGCTGGCGGCAGAAATTGCCCGGCGTGGTTTGTGCCCAGTATTGGTGGGGCATGAAACTGAACAGCCTTTGGCAAAGGATATTCTATCTTATTGCCCACAAGCCCTAAATTTAATGGGTCAGACCACCCTGCCAGAACTTGCAGGGCTGGCTGCGCGGGCGCAATGCGCTGTGGGGAATGATACAGGCCCAATGCATTTGGCTGCCGTTATGGGCTGCCGCTGCGTTGTGCTGTTTTCTGCTGATAGTAACCCCGCGCTTACGGCTCCGTTAGGGTGGCAGGCAGGGCAGGTGCGCGTACTTCGTGTGCGTGATCTTGCATTGCTTTGTGTGCAAAGGGTTGCAGCCGCGCTCTGGTGGCGTCATTAAGCATCTTCTATCAGTTTCTGATTTTCTTTTCTGGAGCCTTTGACCATGCCCGCCATTACCTTGCCTGACGGTTCTGTTCGTAGTTTTGACGGGCCGGTAACAGGCACGACGGTGGCGGAAGCTATCGGCCCCGGTCTTGCTAAAGCCGCACTGGCCATGGAAGTGGATGGAAAGCTGTGCGATATCCGCCAGACCATCCAGAAAGATGCTGCCCTTCGCTTTATTACCCGCAAAGATCCGGAATCTCTGGAGCTTATCCGGCACGATGCCGCGCATGTGCTGGCCGAAGCCGTGCAGGCGCTGTACCCGGGCACTCAGGTTACAATCGGTCCGTCCATTGAAAACGGCTTCTATTACGATTTCTATCGTTCCGAACCGTTCTCCCCGGAAGATTTCGCGGCCATTGAAGCTAAAATGCGGGAAATTGTCGCCAAGGCTGAACCGTTTGTGCGCGAAGTCTGGAAGCGCGATGATGCGATTCAGTTTTTTGAAGATCGCGGTGAAAAATTCAAAGCCGAACTGATTCGCGATCTGCCGGAAGATGAAGAAATTTCTATCTATCGGCAGGGTGAATGGCTGGATTTGTGCCGTGGCCCGCATCTGCGCACCACCAAGGATGTTGGTAACGCTTTCAAGTTGATGAAGGTGGCTGGCGCCTATTGGCGTGGGGACCATCGTAACCCCATGCTAACCCGTGTGTACGGCACGGCATGGCGTGATCAGAAGGAGCTGGACGCGCACCTGCACCAACTGGAAGAAGCAGAAAAGCGCGATCATCGCCGGATCGGTAAGGAAATGGGCCTGTTCCATTTTCAGGAAGAAGCCGTGGGACAGGTGTTCTGGCACGCCAAAGGCTGGCGGCTTTATACGGCGTTGCAGGATTACATGCGCCGTGCCCAGACACGCCATGGTTATCAGGAAGTGCGCACACCACAGCTTGTTGACCGGGCACTGTGGGAGGCTTCTGGCCACTGGGACAAATACCGCCATCACATGTTCATTGCGACGGTTGAGGACGAAAACAAAACCCTCGCCCTCAAGCCTATGAACTGTCCTTGCCACGTACAGATTTTCCGTCATGGCCTGCGCTCTTATCGTGAACTGCCGCTGCGTATGGCGGAATTTGGCGCATGCCACCGGTATGAGCCTTCTGGCGCATTGCATGGCCTGATGCGTGTGCGCGGCTTTACGCAGGATGATGCGCATATTTTCTGCACCGAAGATCAGATTGCAGATGAAACAGTGCGTTTCGTGAAAATGCTGCACGATGTGTATCAGGATCTGGGCTTTGAGCATGTGCGCGTAAAGTTTGCAGATCGCCCAGAACAGCGTGCTGGCAGCGATGAGGTATGGGACAAGGCTGAAAACGCGCTGAAAGAAGCCTGCACCGTGGCGGGTGTGGAATACGAACACAACCCCGGTGAGGGCGCATTCTATGGCCCCAAACTGGAATTTGTGCTGCGTGATGCCATTGGGCGTGATTGGCAGTGCGGCACCTTGCAGGTTGATCTGGTTCTGCCTGAACGACTCGATGCCAGTTATATTGGCGAAGACTCTGGGCGGCATCGTCCCGTTATGCTGCATCGTGCCATTCTGGGATCTTTTGAGCGGTTCCTTGGTATTCTGATCGAACAGCACGCAGGGCGTTTCCCGCTCTGGTTGGCGCCAGTGCAGGTGGTGGTCGCCTCTATTGTAAGTGACGCCGCACCTTATGCAGAGGAAGTGGCTGCCGCTTTGCGTGAAGCCGGGCTGGCTGTGGAAGCCGATGTGCGGAATGACAAGATCAACGCCAAAGTGCGTGAACACAGCGTGGCGCGTGTTCCGGTGATTCTGGTAGTTGGTCGGCGTGAAGCAGAAGAGCACACCGTTGCCATGCGCCGCCTTGGCACGCAGGCGCAGGAGACTCTGAGCTTGAATGATGCGGTTGCACGCTTGAAAAATGAGGCAACGCCGCCAGACTTACGCAAAAAAGGGTGAAGCAGAGTTTTCTTGTCACAGCAGGGCAGCAATGAAGATGTTTTTGTGCTTGCCCTGCTTGATAAAGCGCAGATAATTGCGCACATACTAACAACAGGTAGAAGCGCCCAAAAGGTGCCTCTGCAAATTATTGAAATGTACTACAGGAGCCGACCATAGCCAGATCACCGTATCCCGCGCCGCCCAGCCGAGAAGGGCCGCGAGTGAATGAAGAAATCCGTGTGCCGCAGGTTCGCCTTATTGATGAAAATGGCGAAATGGCCGGTATTATGACTGTGCGTGATGCTTTGGCAAAAGCGTATAGTGTTGGGTTGGATCTTCTAGAAATAAGCCCAAATGCCGAGCCGCCTGTTGCGAAGATTCTTGATTACGGCAAGTTCAAATACGAACAGCAGAAAAAGCGCAACGAAGCCAAAAAGAAGCAGAAGGTCATTGAAATCAAGGAAGTCAAGGTTCGTCCGAATATCGACGAAAATGACTACCAGGTTAAAATGCGTGCTGTGAAAACCTTTATTGGTGAAGGTGACAAGGTAAAGGTTACGCTGCGTTTCCGTGGTCGTGAAATGGCGCATCAGGAACTTGGTATTAAGGTTCTGGAACGCATTCGTGGCGAAATGGATGAGGTTGCCAAGGTGGAGCAGATGCCGCGCCTTGAAAACCGCCAGATGATCATGGTTCTGGCCCCGCGCTAAACCGTGTTTTTAGTCTGATTGCCATTAAAACCCCTGCTTTCTTATTAAGGAAGCAGGGATTTTTTGTTTTACGGGCCAAGCAGGATAGTTGCACGCGCGTTTGCGTGAACATGCTGGGTTTGTGCGGTGCTGGATGGTGCTGCTGCCGAGGCATCTGCACTGCGCGCCATAGACATCATCATAGGCATGGGGCGGATGATGGGGTTTTCAGATATAGTTACGTTTGAAAAGCGCACGACATGCAAGCCCAGAGACGCAGCCACCGTGTCTGCCTGCTTTTTTAGCTCGGCAATGGCGTTCTTTTCAGCATCCAGTAGCAGATCTTCACGCTTGTCATCAGAAATAGACCAATCCAGACTTTCCAGAATAAGGCCATTTGCCTGAAACTGTCCGGCTAAGGGCAGGAGCGCGTTACCATTTTGGGCTTTCAGGCTCAATCTCTGGGTCGCTGTCCAAAAAGCGGGCTCTTTGTCTGGGCGCGTTTCAGAAACATCGTACCCTGTTATCGCTAACTGCACGGCATCATTTTTGCTGGTTTGTTCGGTAATTTTTTGCACCAGCGCATTTACAGCCTGCTGGGCTGTTGCTGCATTTTTGTTACGTGCTTCTGCCCGGAATGTGGCGGTAAGCTGGTCTGGGGCGGAATCTGTTGTGCCAGAAGCAGAAAGCTCAAGCTTGGTAAAAGTATTTGTATCTTCCGCATGAGCTGGGGGGAGCATTGCCATGAATGCGCAGGAACTTGCGGAAAGCAGGAACAACATGGAGCGAGAATAAAAACGCATCAGCGGGTGTTTCCTTTTGATGTCAGAGTTGTTGGGTAAAAATGAATGAGGTTAGATGTTTCCCTGTTGGCAAAGAGCAGCGCTTTTTCTGAGGCTGTCCACCACAGGTGAATACTTACTGCTGCGATAACAATCTATCAGTAGGGCAAGTTCAAGGCAGAAAGGCAATGTATCTGCGGCAAAGGGATGATTGTATTCGAAAACGTTAGATTAGCGATTAATTTCCATAGTCTTACTGATTTTAGTGCGAGGCAAGGGTACCTCAATACGCACGATTAACCCCGGATTGTTGTGGGCTAGATGAAGTTGGCCACCATGACGTTGCACAATCGCCTGCACAAGAGAAAGCCCAAGACCAGAGCCTGAAATATGGTGTGTCTGCTTGGCCCGAAAGAAACGTTGTGTGGCATGCGCTATGTCTCGTGGCGTCATGCCTATGCCGTGGTCAGTTATGGTGATTTCTACGATGCCATCATTTTCTGAATGAGGTGAGGGTAGAATAAGCTGGGCGGAGCAGGCAATGACGCCTTTGGGCGGAGAAAATTTAATGGCGTTGTCCAACACATTGGCAATGGCCTGCTGGAACATGGTGCGATCACCATAAAACGGAAGTTTTTCGGGGAAAATGGTCTTGATCGTTATTCCACGATCTTCTGCAACAGCGGAGTAAAGTTCCAGAATATCCCGTAGGGCAGGCACCAGATCAAACTGGCTAAAGGCCGAATGGCGGCTGCCAGCTTCTATCTGCGCAATACGTAACAGTGCGTCACAAATACTGGTCACATGGTCAAGCTGCTCAATAGCATGCTCAATGGCTGTGCGGAGTTCAGCCTCAGTGTGTGCGTGTAAGGCTCCATCTTCCAGTTGGGAACGTGCACGGGCAATAGGGGCACGCAGATCATGCGCAATGGCGTTGGAAGTTTGTCGCACGTTATCCATCTGCTGGCTGATACTATCCAGCATGGTATTTATGGCGGCGGTAACCTCATCCCCTTCATTTCCGTTTCCGGTGAGTGGGATGCGCTGGGAGAGATTGCCATGAGTGATGGCAGCCGTAGTTTTGTGAATGAGATGAATAATGCGTTGGAACATTTCGCAGATTACTCACTCAAAACAGTAAAGATAAGCTTGCCAATTTAAACCGTGCAAAAAGGTTTTTTATCTGATCCTCTGGCCGCAAAAATGTTCATTCTTGCAGCATGTATCCTGCATTGCGGATAGTATGAACCAGCGGATGATGAAACGGTCTGTCTATTTTTTGGCGAAGACGGGAAATATGCACGTCAATGACGTTTGTCTGGGGGTCAAAATGGTAATCCCACACGCCTTCTAGCAGCATGGTGCGCGTAACAACCTGACCGGCATGGCGCATCAAAAATTCCAATAGGCGGAATTCACGCGGTTGCAATTCAATCTTCTGGCCTGCACGCCGCACATTGCGCGAGAGCAGATCTATTTCCAAATCTCCAATAGTAAGGCGTGTCTGCGGTTGGGCCTCGTTTCTGTTACGGCGCACCAGTGCTTCCAGACGTGCCTGAAGCTCGGAAAATGAGAAGGGTTTTGTAACGTAATCATCCCCTCCAGCTTTCAGTCCGGCCACTTTTTCATCCACATCAGCTAAGGCGGAAAGAAGAAGTACAGGGGTTAAATTATTTTGGTTACGCAATGTTTGTAGGATATGAAGGCCCTCAACACCCCCCGGCAGCATGCGATCTAGAATGATCACATCAAACTTTTCGCTGGCGGCAAGAGATAACCCGCTTTTGCCATCTTCAGCCTGTTCAACCAAGTGTCCAGCTTCTGCAAGACCCTTGGCTATAAAATTGCGAACTGTTTGATCGTCTTCAACAAGAAGAACGCGCATGATCCAGACCTTACATTATCCAGAGCGTATTACCAAAACCTTACGATAAATATACATTCATGTCACGGTCCGTGGTTAAATCTGGTCTTTTTCATCCAGCTTGGGGGTAAGGCCATCCAATGTTGCCATCAACACAGCCGTAAGCGGAGAGGCAAAAATCAGGCCCGGAAAACCCAAGATGGCGCCAAAAAGTGTCTGTGACAAAACTGTAAGAGCAGGAGGCATTTGTACGGCGTGGCGCTGAATAACCGGGGCTAGCACATTACCTTCTAGAAACTGGATCACGCTATAAAGTACAGCCACCATAATGGTTTCCCGCGTGCCCAGAGAAAGTGCCAGCAGCAACGCAGGAACGGCTCCCATAATGGCGCCAATATAGGGGATAAAGTTACACAACCCAGCAAGCACACCCAGCGCCAACGCCAAAGGCACGCCAATAAACCACAGGCCAAGGCCAGAAAGCGTGCCAACGACCAGCATGTCCAAAGATTGCCCGGCCACCCATGCCCAAAGTGTCTGTCCAGCCCTAAGCAGAAGATCACGCACTTTGGGGCGTTTGGAAACAGGCACCAACCGTAGAAAGCCGTTGGCGTAAACTGCGGGGGACATGGCAAAATACAGCCCGGCTATCAGCACAACCAACAATGTGCCGATAGCCCCAAAAGCAGATCCCAGAATGCCTGTCATGGATCCGGCAATGCGAGAGCCAAGAGAGGCAAGGCTGCTGGTATCTCCACCGCCAGCCTGATGTCCCCCCAAGGAAGCAGGCAGGTAGTTCAGGATCATCTGGCCGGTGGGCGTGCTTTGCAAAGTGCTACGCAGTGCGGTTTCCTGCTGGCGCAAGGCATCTTGCAGGCGCAAAGCTTCGCTAATCATGGCTGGGCCGCTGTTCCAGACCAAAAAGACAGCACTGCCAATCAACCCGCAGATAACGGCACTGAGAGCCCACCCATATGGCAGCCGCAGATGGCGCACCAGAATTTTAGACAGCCCATGCAGCACCACAGCACAAAGCACGGATGCAAACACAACCATCAACACATCGCCCATCAACCAGACCACCAGGGCAATAACGGCACCGCTGAAGGTCATACGCAGGATTCTGGAGATGGATTGCAGCCACTCAGCAGAGTGTGGCTTGCCTTCATACGGCCCGCCAGCAAGAGGGGTGGCAGGAGAAGAAGGGGTGTCTGAAGGCATGCGCAAGTGTCTTTCGGAAGGCTGCTTGAAGCTGGAATATTGGGAAGGGGAAGGCGTGGAAGCAGTGTTGCTGCGTTTAAGATGTATTCTTATCCATGTGTCTTACGATCTGAGAAGGAAATTCTGAAAAGTCAGACACAAAAAGCTGGCGCATTGGCAAAAATGCCTCACGCCAGCAAAGGCATCAGGCCTCGTTGGCGGCTGCTTCCATTTCAGCTTCGGCAGTTAGCCAACGTTCTTCCACTTCTTCCTGCTCTTTTTTTAGGGCGACAAGGCGTGTGTTCAGGCGCGTGAGATCCTGTGTTTTTCCTTCGCTATACAGTGCAGGATCAGCCAAGCTGGCTTCAATTTTCTTCTGTTCCTGCGCCAGTTTGGCAAGGCGGGCTTCTGCATCTTTTATAATTTTGCGCAAAGGGGCCAAGGCTTTGCGGGCTTCTGCGCGTTCACGCCGGTCATCCTTGCGGCTGGGCTGGGCGGCATTATCCTGTTTTGGACGGTTTGCAGCGCGGTTGTGTTCGATCAGCCACGCGCGATATTCCGCCATATCGCCTTCAAATGGGGTAATCTTACCATCACCTACCAACCACAGCCGGTCAGCCACCAGTTCAACCAGATGTGGATCATGGCTGATCAGAACTACAGCACCTTCATAGTCTGCCAGTGCACGAATAAGCGCATCGCGGGCATCTAGGTCCAAATGGTTGGTTGGTTCATCCAACAGCAGGAGTTGCGGGGCATCACGCGTTGCCAAGGCCAACAGCAGGCGTGCTTTTTCTCCGCCCGAAAGGTCTTTAACTGCTGTTTCTGCTCGTTCTGCATCTAGCCCAAAGCGTGCAAGCTGGGCGCGCACAACCGGGGGTGTGGCTTTTGGCAGAGCGCGTGCCATGTGGTCTATGGGTGTTTCGTTCAGGCGTAGTTCTTCCGCCTGATGCTGAGCAAAATACCCAATTTTAAGGCGGGGGTTACGCTCTACTGTGCCAGAGAGTGGTTCCAACCTGCCTGCAAGAAGTTTGGCAAAGGTGGATTTGCCGTTCCCGTTGGCACCAAGCAGGGCAATGCGATCATCCATATCTAACCGGAGGGAAAGATTGCTGAGCACAGGCTTGCCCTCATACCCCACGCTGGCACGGTTCATGCTCAAAATAGGTGGAGGAAGTTGCTCGGGTTCTGGGAATGAGAAGTGAGCGGGCGTTTCTTCCACCACGGATTCGATAACGGGCAGTTTTTCCAACGCCTTTAGGCGCGCTTGTGCCTGCTTGGCTTTGGTAGCCTTGGCCCGGAATCTATCAACAAAGGACTGCATATGCGCCCGCTGGGCCGCAATTTTTTCAACTTGCCGGGCCTGCTGTAAGGCTTGCTCTGTGCGAATGCGCACAAAATTTTCGTATCCACCCGGCGTTAGGCTGAGCTTGCCATGGTCCAGATGCGCAATGGCATCCACGCAGGAATCCAGTAGCCCTCTATCATGGCTGACAATCAGCGCAGCCCCTGCGAATCGGCGGAGCCAATCTTCCAGCCACAGGGTGGCTTCCAGATCCAAATGGTTGGTGGGTTCATCCAGCAGCAGCAAATCTGGTTCCAGAAACAGCGCAGTTGCCAAGGAAACGCGCATACGCCAGCCGCCAGAAAAGTCTGAAACAGGGCGGGCCTGTGCAGCGGCATTAAACCCTAACCCTGCCAGAACAGAAGCCGCGCGTGCCGGGGCGCTATCTGCACGTATGGCGCGCAGGCGTTCATGTATTTCTGTAATGCGCACAGGGTCAGTCGCCGTTTCGGCTTCTGCCAGAAGGGCGCTGCGTTCGGTATCACCAGCCAGCACAGTATCAAGAAGCGATGCGCCATCCGCTGGAGCTTCCTGCTTTACGCGTGCCATACGGGCGCGGGCAGACAGGCGAATTTCCCCACCATCTTGGGAAATATCACCCGCAATGGCGGCCAACAGGGTAGATTTTCCGGCTCCGTTGCGCCCGATAAGGCCCACCTTACGGCCGGGCTCTATAGACAGGTTTGCTTGGTCCAGAAGGGTGCGGCCTGCCATACGCAGGGTAAGATCGGATATGACAAGAAGGCTCAACGCAACTCTCGTTTCTTTATGAATCGTGCATTACATCCGGCATGGTACCTACCAGCCCGCGCCGATATGCTCTAGATGGAGCGCTACGGCTGCCACCCTTATGGTGCTGGTATGCCAGAAAAAAGGAGAAACCCAATGGCTAAAGAACGTACGCTATCCATTATCAAGCCGGACGCAACCCGTCGCAACCTGACCGGCAAGATCAATGCCGTGTTTGAAGACGCAGGTCTGAGCATTGTCGCCCAGAAGCGCATTCAGCTGTCCCCAGCTCAGGCTGGTGCATTCTATGAAGTGCATAAAGAACGCCCGTTCTATAATGATCTGGTGTCCTTCATGATTTCCGGCCCGGTTGTGGTGCAGGTTTTGGAAGGCGACAACGCAGTTGCCAAGAACCGCGAAGTAATGGGTGCGACAGACCCCAAAAAGGCAGAACCCAACACCATTCGCGCTCAGTTTGCTGAAAGCATTGAAGCAAACTCCGTGCATGGTTCTGACAGTGCAGAAAACGCAGCGAACGAAATCCGCTTCTTCTTCGCGGAAACCGAAATCCTGCCCTGATCCGTTTTTTTCGGATTCACTCTGGCTGGTGGATTTGCTGCCAGCCAGAGCGATATAAATATGTTGCTGTGGCCCTCTAATGAGGCGCAGTCTGCAAGAGGTAATCACCTTTTGCATGGGAGGTGTGGCTGCAAAGATGGGGTCACGCCTAACATTTGCTCTATAAGCATTCCTCTAATATGTAAGCGTCCAGAGAATTTTTCCGGCTGCGTGTTGAGGAAACCTCCGCGCGCTGTTGGCTTTGCGAGCGAAAAGGAATGACATGAAAGTTCTGGCGGTTCACCCCAGCGCCCTGATGTACACGCGGGTCTTTCTCCGTCTGGAGCCTCTTGGCATGGAGCTGGTTGCTGGCGCAGCTCGGAGTGCCGGCCATGATGTGCAGATTTTGGATCTTCAGGCCGAAACGCATGAAGATTACTGGAAAATGCTCGATGAGTTTCAGCCCGATGTGGTGTGTTACTCCGGTAACTATCTGGCAAACGTGCCAGAAATTCTGGATCTGTGCCGAGAAACCCGCTACCGCAATCCCAATATCTTCCAGTTTGTAGGCGGGCACTCTGTATCCTTTATTGCAAAGGATGTTCTGGAACTTTCTGAAGGTACTATTAATTGCATTCTTAAAGGTGAAGGCGATGCCACGGTTGGGCTGCTGCTGGAAGCCGTGCAGAATGGTAAGGATATTCTAGAAGTGCCCGGCGTTATCACCAAAGATGGTGAAGGGCCGCCCCCCATTTTTGTAGAATCTCTGGATAAAGTGCGCCCAGCGCGTGATCTTCTGCGGCACCGCAACAAATACTTTATTGGCACGCTGGATCCGGCGGCTTCTATCGAATTTGCGCGTGGTTGCCCGTGGGATTGCACGTTCTGTTCTGCATGGACATTCTATGGCCGTTCCTACCGTACAGCCAGCCCGCAGGTGATTGCGGATGAGTTAGAGGAAATTAAGGAACCCGGCATCTTTATCGTGGATGACGTGGCTTTCGTGCATGAAGAGCACGGCATGGCCATTGCCAACGAAATCAAGAAGCGCGGCATTAAAAAGGAATACTACCTTGAAACGCGTGCAGACGTGCTGCTGCGTAATAAGGAAGTGTTCAAGGTCTGGAGTGAAATCGGGCTTTCCTACATCTTCATCGGCATGGAAGCTGTGGATGAAGAAGGTCTGAAGCAGTTCCGTAAGCGTGTTTCTCTGGATAAAAACTTTGAAGCGCTGGAATACGCACGTTCTCTGGGGCTGATTGTTGCCATTAACATCATTGCTGATCCTTCATGGGATCGGAAGCGTTTTGAAACAGTGCGTCAGTGGTGCTTGGAAATTCCGGATATTGTGAATATTTCTGTCACCACGCCGTATCCGGGCACAGAAATCTGGCACAAGGAAGCACGCCGTCTGACAACGCGGGATTATCGTTTGTTCGATATTCAGCATGCGGTGCTGCCCACTACGTTGCCGCTGCCTGAGTTTTACGAAGAACTGGTGAAAACCCAGCAGGTGCTCAACACCAAGCACATGGGTTGGGAAGCACTGAAAGACACCGCAGGTATTGCGGCGCGTCTGCTGCGTAATGGCCAGACCAACTTTGTAAAAATGCTCTGGAAGTTCAATTCGGTCTTTAACCCCAAACTTCAGTTGGCGGATCATCAGCGCCCTGCACGGTATCTGATGCCTGTGCAGCCTGATGCTGTTTCCAAGCTGAATAAGAAAGACCTGTACGTGCATGGTCCCGGTGGGCGTAAAACACGTGCGCTGGATGATGATACTGAAAAGTTTGTAGATACAACGCGTATGGGTGAATGCGCAGAGGCTGACGCCGAAGCCTAAGATATAAGCAAAGGGGTTTTCGTTTATGCTGGCATGGCTGGCGGCGGAAACCCTAATGCTTCTGCGGTATAGGTTTCAATTACCACGCAAAAAGCTTGCCCTGTTTGCGTGCGTAGCACTGCCATATGGCGGAACAGATAGGGCGGCAGGCCAATAGGCTTGCCTGAACCAACCGATATTCCATGTTGTTCCCATTGATCTGGAAGAGGAAACCACAGGCCTTCCCGTTTGATAAGTTGGCGAGAGAAGTTAAGCGCTGCCACAACAAGCCCAAAGGGCTTATCTGTTGTGTCCAGTTGCGTGGCCATTTCCGGGGATAATCTGGCCGGAATGTACCAGTTTTCTGCTTCTGAAAAAACCTTCCCATGTGCGGTAAGTTGCACCTTCCTGTAATGCACATCTTCTGTTTGCGTATCACAGGCACCTAATAGCGTTTGCAACAAGAACGGCGGGCAGGGTGCAGTGCCTTCTGTTTGGCGATGAGCATGCAGGTTGTTGTCTGGGGCCAGATTGTAAGTGCTTATCCATTGTTCCAGAACACGTGTGGCGCTGGGGTTGGCAAGCAGCCTGTTTTCCAGTTTTTCTATAAGAGTCGCTAACATCAGGCGGTGGAGGGGGATATCCTGCCACTGAGATAGGGTGGTGTGCATCTTGTCGGGGCCGGAATACATGGAAAGGCTGCTCATCCGGGCAGCATATCATGAGAATGCAGGATGGCAGACTGCCTATCTGCTTATTCCGTCTGGGCCAGAGCTGCGCTATAAGGCGGGCCACGTTAAATATGTTATTTTATAAAGGGAAAGATAAATGACCCAAACCACAGCAAGCTTTATGGTGGATGGTATGACGTGCGATGGCTGCGTGTCTGCTATCAAGCGCGCCCTTGCTGCTATTGATGGTGTAGAAGCCACAGATGTTAATCTGGCAACGCGCGAAGTGAAAGTAACGTATGATCCAACACGGGCTGGCGTTTCTTCCTTGCAGAATGCAATCCGTGGCGCAGGTTACGAAGTAAGCTAAAAGCGGCATTTTTCATTTTAGCCAGTTCTGCCATGCGGCAGGCAGACAGGGGGCGTGATGTTCCCTGTCTAGCTGAGGTAGGCAGAAGCTGGCAGTATGAATGTTTCCGAATAACACGCCAGCGCGGCCTCCAGCCGCTGTCAAATATGCTGAAGCAAGGTGGCTGATCCGTTATGCAGATGAAAAATACATTACGCCTTGGGTTTGTAGCGGTAGGCCTAACCCTGCTGGGTGGTTGCTCTTCCGAGGTGGGGCGTCTGCCATTGGTTGATACGGATATTACCTGCCTGCGCAAGCAAATGGCCGGGCCGATGTATCTTAGCTTTCCGCTGGCCGCCAATACATGCCAGCGCATGACCAACCATAACTTTATGTTTGGTGAGAAAAACGCAAAACCGATTCCGCTGAACCTGAAAGATGCTCCGGATCTTCAGAAACAGGCAGATGAATACGGGTACAGCTATACGCGCTAAAAAGTGGCTGCCTGATTAGTTTTCTAGTTCTGTGTCCCAATACAGGTAATCGCGCCAGCTTTCGTGCAGATAGTTGGGGGGAAAGGCGCGCCCATTTTCCTGTAGCTGCCACGAAGATGGACGTTCTGGCCGATGCCGTGGCAACATGCCGATAACATGTGGAAGATGAGAGCCTTTGCGCAGATTGCAGCACCCGCATGCGGTTACAATATTTTCCCAGCTTGTTTTGCCGCCTTTGCAGCGCGGAATAACATGGTCAAACGTTAGTTCCTGCGTAGGATGGCGTTCCCCACAATACTGGCAGGAAAAGTTGTCACGCAGGAAAACATTAAAACGGGTAAAAGCAGGTTTGCGGGCTGCGGGAATGTAGTCTTTTAAGGCAATTACACTGGGCAGGCGGATGGTATGGTGCGGAGAATGTACTTCTGTCTCGTACTCGCTCAGCACAGAAACCCGATCCAGCCAGACAGCTTTAATGGCATCCTGCCATGCCCATAGGGAAAGGGGATAGTAGGAGAGTGGCCGGAAATCTGCATTTAGAACCAATGCAGGAAAGTTGAGGGCACTACCGTCAGGCAAGACTTGTCTCCTCGGCTTATCTTCGAGGGCGCATCTTTCTGCGATCGTAAAACTCGGAGCCGATTGCCTGCAAAAGGTGCGTCGTCGAGGTAATTACTACATGTAGTATTGCAGAGGTTCGGGAGTGAGGCAACAAAACGACTGTCTGTTTGATGCGTCTTTTGAGAGTTTAGTAATAGTTTCATGAAAAACATGAACAATTTATTACATAATAGTCAAACAAAGCATGCCGGGTGGGTAACGCGTTTTGCACCTAGCCCCACTGGTTTTCTGCATCTGGGGCATGTGGCTTCGGCTTTGTATGGGTGGCAAAAGGCCCAGCCGGATGGGGAATGGTTTGTACGGCTGGAGGATATTGATACCCAACGCTGCAAGCCGGAATTTATTCCCGCCATTTTGCAAGATCTGGAATGGTTAGGCTTGCGTTCTGCTCGGCCTGTTTTAAGGCAATCGGCCAATATGCCTGCCTATCAGGCAACGTTGGCGAGGTTGGATACAATGGGGGTGCTATACCCCTGTTTTTGCACGCGCTCTGATATCCTGCGTGAAAGTGCCGCCATATTCTCAGCCCCACATACGGCTCCAGATGGCAGTTTGTGCTACCCCGGAACGTGTCGCCATCTCTCAGATCAGGAACGGCAGGAGCGCATCAGCCAAGGGCAACCCCATATGTTACGGCTGAATATGAGCAAAGCCTTGCAATGGATAAACCAATGCACACATGGCGCACCACTGACGTATCAGGATCAAGAACGCGGAACAGTTTTATGCTACCCTGAATTGTTCGGTGATGTGGTGCTTGCACGCAAAGACATTCCCGCATCTTACCATCTTTGCGTCACGCATGATGATGCCGCCCAAGGCGTTACACTGGTAACACGCGGGGAAGATCTGCGCCCAGCAACAGACCTGCATCGCGTATTGCAAGCCCTTATGGGCTGGAACGTGCCAGACTATAGCTTTCATCCATTATTATGTAATGCAGAAGGCCGCAGGCTGGCCAAGCGGGATGGTGCATTGGCTGTGCGGGCTATGCGCAAGGCAGGCCTTTCAGCGGAAGATGTGCGCTGCAAGGCAGGTTTCCCACACATTTTTGAGAGATAAACGCTGAATTGCGTACAAAAAACGCGGCGTATGAGAAATCTCCGGTTCCGCCGGAGGCCGAACAGGATTACTGTGCCGGCCCAGAACCGAATGTCTGTTTCAGGGGCATGTAGGGTGTCCTGGTAACTGGCATGAAAAACATAGTGTCGGAAAGTAAGAGAACCATGAGCATTGTTGCTGACCGCATGAACAGGATCAGCCCGAGCCAGACGATTGTCATTTCGACACGGGCGCGTGCACTTAAAGCTGAAGGCCGGAACATCATCAGCCTTTCTGCTGGTGAGCCAGATTTTCGCACGCCCGAAAACATCTCCCGCGCAGCAGCCAAGGCGATTGAAAACGGCCAAACCCGTTATACCGATGTTGCTGGCACGCCAGAACTGCGTAAGGCTGTGGCAGAGCGTTTTAAGCTGGATAGTGGTCTGGATTACACGCCGGAGGAAATTATTGTTTCCACAGGTGGCAAACAGGTTATCTACAATGCCATGATGTCCACCCTTAATCCGGGTGACGAGGCAATTATTCCGGCACCATGCTGGGTTTCCTACCCCGATATTGTTACGTTGGCAGAAGGCAAGCCCGTTATTGTACCCTGCAAGCGTGAAAATGGTTTTCGGATTACAGCAGAACAGTTGGAAGCCGCCATTACGCCGCGCACAAAATGGTTTTTTCTGAACTCACCCTGTAACCCTACAGGTGTGGCCTATTCTGCCGAAGACCTGCGCCCGCTGTGTGATGTTCTGCTCCGCCACCCGCATGTGTGGATCTTTACAGACGATATCTATGCCAAGCTGGTTTACGATGGCTTCCGCCCTGCTACATTTGTGGAAGTGGAACCTCTGCTGCGTAGCCGCACCGTTACCATGAATGGTGTTTCCAAGGCGTATGCCATGACAGGCTGGCGCATTGGTTTTTCTGGTGCTCCGGTAGAGCTAACAAAAGCCATGAACAAACTTCAGGGGCAGTCCACCTCCAACACTTGTTCCATCGCACAGGCCGCGGCTGTGGAAGCACTCACCGGCCCGCAGGAGTTCATTCAGGAAATGGTTGCCACCTATCAGGGGCGGCGTGACATGGTTGTTTCCATGCTGAATGAAGCCGAAGGGCTGGAATGTGATGTACCGCAGGGTGCGTTCTATGTGTTCCCTACAGTTGAAAAATGCTTGGGCAAAACGTCTCCGGGTGGCAAAAAGCTGGAAACGGATGAAGATTTCGTAACATCTCTGTTGGAAGAAGAAGGCGTTGCCGCTGTGCATGGTTCGGCCTTCATGTTCCCCGGTCATATCCGTATTTCCTATGCTACGGATACAGATAGCTTGCGCGAAGCTTGCGCACGTATTCAGCGCTTTTGCAAAGGGCTGCTGTAAAATATGGCGCGGTCTTTTGCGAATAGACTAAAAGGTTTGCCTGCACCGGCTACTATTGAAATGGCACGCCGTGCACGCGCACTTAAGGCGGAGGGCAAGCCCGTTATCTCCCTTGCTTTGGGGGAACCGGATTTTGCCACACCGCCTGCCGTGGTAGAGGCCGCCCATCAGGCCGCCTTGGCTGGGCAGACCAAATATCCACCCGTAGATGGTACGCCAGCCCTTAAGGCGGCCATTGTCCGCAAGTTCACGCGTGAAAACGGGCTGGATTATAAGCCGGAGGAGATTATGGTCTCCAACGGTGGCAAGCAGGTTATCTTCAACGCTTTTATGGCCACGCTGAATGCGGGTGATGAAGTGGTGGTGCCCACGCCTTATTGGGTCAGCTATCCGCTTATTGCCCGTATGTTTGGTGCAACACCTGTTTTTGTACCTTGCCGGGAGGAAGATGGTTTCCGCCTGAAGGCGGATGAACTGGCAAAGGTGCTGACACCACGCACACGTTGGGTGGTGTTGAACTTTCCTAATAATCCAACAGGTGGTGTCTGCTCAGCGGATGATCTGCGGGCTATTGCGGAAGTGTTGCGGCAGTATCCAGATATCTGGATACTTTCAGATGAGATTTACGAACATCTGGTGTTTGATGGTGCAAAATCAGCATCTATTGCCGCTGTAGCGCCTGATCTAAAAGAACGCACCATTACCCTCAATGGCGTTTCTAAAGCTTATGCTATGACAGGCTGGCGCGTAGGTTTTGCGGGCGGTCCGGCAGATCTTATCGCTACCATGCGGGGTGTTCAGGGCAATGCCACATCTGGCGTGTGCTCCATAGCGCAGGCGGCTGCAGCGGCTGCGTTGGATGGCCCGGCAGATTTGGTGCAGGAAATGGTGGCAACATATGGCCGCCGCCGCCGGATGGTTGTGGAAGCATTGCGGGCCATTCCGGGGTTTACCTGCGCTATGCCCGATGGTGCGTTTTATGCGTATCCGGGTGTTGCCGGGTGTCTTGGCCGAACAACTGCTGCCGGTAAGCGGTTAGAAACAGACCATGACTTTGCATTAGCTTTGCTGGAAGAGGCTTTTGTAGCCACTGTGCCAGGAAGCGCCTTTGGGCATTCACCTTATTTGCGTTTGTCCTGCGCAACGGCAGATGAAACACTGCGCGAGGCCTGCCAGCGTATTGCTCAGTTTGTAGAAGGCTTGCAGTAAAGCTTTCAAGTAAAGTGCAGGCGCAATTAAAAATGTGCCTGCACTTTCTTTATTCTTTCAAAACATTCCGCGCATAATGATGAGCAAGTTCTGTGCTGTCTTCTGTGTCGGGCAGTAGGCTGACCAGTTGCAGTTCATCACAATACTGCGCCAGTTGTTCGCGCAATGATTTGCCAATAACGGGCCGGATAGCAGGTTCACTGTGTAGCATGGCGCGTATGCTGGCTGCAGAAAGATCCGTAATATCTGGCGCAATCAGGGTTGCAGCATCATCGCGGTGGGTATCTGTCCAGCGTGCTGCATCACGTAGGGCCAGCACAAGGGCAATGGCGGCATCTGGGTCATCTTGTAGGGCAGAACTGGAGGCGCCAAGCACCATACTTGTGCGCTCAGCATAGTGGCCAGTATTGCTGCCTGCTAGCTCAATAAACAGATCAGGGAAGGATTGAAGCAGCCACCATGCCTGATAATCATGCGCGACAACGGCATCAATTCTTTGGCTACGTGCGGCATCATCAATTTGTGGGAGAGGTAGATCCAGCCAGTTGATGCGGTTCATGGCGTCTAGCCCTTTGCGGCGCATCATAATGGCAAAAAACAGCTTATCTGCTGCGTTCTGATCCATAACGGCTACAGTGTGGCCCATAAGCTGGTCTAGCCGTGTAATATGGCTGCTGCGGCGTACTAACAGCCGAAAATTGCCCGGCTGCACCCCAATAAGCAACTGCGCATTTAGCCCTGCATAAAGGTGCCTAAGCCACGTAAGGGCAGGGGCTACGGCGTAGGAAATATCCCCTCTGGCCAGCGCATTAATGGTGTCTTCCCCATTTATGGTGGCGAAGGGCAGATCTACATCCAAGCTGTAATGCGCAAAAAAATCTTTTTGTGCAGCCACAGCCAAAACTGGTGCCGATCCAGAATTTGGCCAACCTATTTTGATCTGCCGATAAGCACCATCGGGCTGTTTGTGTGTGTGATGCTTGCCTCGTGTTGCCAAAAAGGTTCCTCCGCCAATGGCGGCAATACCGCCCATACCGGCTAGCAGGAGATTACGACGTGTTTGGGAAGGACCTTGGGCGTTCATTTTTGTAGGTTTACTATGTCTTGCTGTGTCTGTCGCTTTATGAGTGATGGAGGAGATATGAAAAAAAATAAAAAAGGGGGTTTACGGCGCGATTTAGGTTAGCTATATGCTCCCTCGCTGGTCCCGAATAGCTCAGTTGGTAGAGCAAGCGACTGTTAATCGCTGGGTCGTAGGTTCGAGTCCTACTTCGGGAGCCAGCCTTGTTTCTCTTTAAAATTTATAAATTGTATCAATGCATTAAAGCATTTGCTTATGCCTCGTTTTTTGTAGTGAACGGCTGGCAAAACAGCCGTCCACTATTAAAGCAATTATGGTTGAGGCAACGCGGCAATTCCGGTGAGTTCCACCTTCCATGTGGGGTCTGCCAGTTTGGCTTCTACCGTTGCGCGGGCGGGTTTATTGTTTTTGTCCAGCCATGCATCCCATGCACGATTCATGCCAGCCATATCATTCATGTCGGCCAGAAAGATCTGTGCGGAAATAAGGCGGCTTTTGTCCGTGCCAGCTTCAGCCAATAAGGCATCTACCTGCTGTAGAATATCAGCCATCTGGCCTTCTGCATCCAATGTGGAATCATCGGCAATCTGGCCAGCCAGATAAACAAGACCATTATGGATAACAGCGCCTGTTAAGCGTTCTTCGGGAGCAAGACGTTTGATGCTCATGATTTTGGGTTCTCTGCTATAGTGGAAAAAGTTTTATGGAAAACCAAAGTTAGGCAAACGGCATATTATCAATAAGCCGGATGTCTCCTAAGCTGGCAGCTATAAACAAACGTGCATCTTTGCTGGCAATAGGGGCAAGTGCCAGATTTTCCGCATTGCGGAGTTCCAGATAATGAACGTGAAAGCCTGCATTCTTTAATGCTTCACGGCATGTGGCCAAGCTGCTTTCTACATTTGTGCCGTTCCGCATGGCTGCAAGGCATGCCTTTAGGGCTTGGGGCAGGAGCGTGGCTTGTTGGCGTTGTTGTGGCGTAAGCCTGCGGTTGCGGGATGAAAGGGCAAGCCCGTCTGCTTCTCGCAAAGTGGGCACGGGTAAAATATCTACAGGTAGATCCAAATCCTGCACCATGCGTTTGATGAGGCAGAGTTGCTGGTAATCTTTTTCACCAAAGGCCGCGATATTGGCGCGTGTTTGTAAAAACAGTTTGGTAACCACAGTGGCAACGCCATCAAAATGGCCGGGTCTGTCTCCGCCACACAGCATAGTATCCAGCCCAGAGACACTTATACGAGTTGCAAAGCCGGGAGGGTACATTTGGCTTTCATCTGGGGCGTAAAGTACGTCCACTTTGCCGGTATTGCGTAGCAGGCCAGCATCATCTTCCAGCCCGCGCGGGTAATGCTGGAAATCATTGGTGTTGTTGAATTGGATAGGATTTACAAAAATGGACACAATTCGACGGGAGGCTTTGCCATCCAGCGCATTTATAAGTGAGATATGGCCTGCATGAAGTGCGCCCATGGTCGGCACAAAGCCAATAGTCTGGCCATCTTTCCGCCAACTGGTGCTGAGAGCTGCCAGTTCTGCTTTGGTTTTTACAATCTGCATGATGAATCCTGAACGCCAGTATTTTAGTCAGCCGGAATAAGTGTTCCAAACTGCAAAGTGCTGCAATGTATCCGTGAATGTGCCACTATTCCAGAAGTGGCTGGGCCCTTTTATGGTTGGTGGATTCTTTGACAGTAAAATAATGCTATGGAATCAAATGGTTCCACAAAGAGTGTTCCCCGCACACGCGGGGATGAACCGAGTTTGGTGATGATGCCCGTAAGCTGGCCATGGTGTTCCCCGCACACGCGGGGATGAACCGCCGGATTGGTAGGCTAATGAGAGCAATTGACCGTGTTCCCCGCACACGCGGGGATGAACCGAACTGATAGGCGCACATGATGCAATGGTAGATGTGTTCCCCGCACACGCGGGGATGAACCGATCATGTAATTAGAATTGAACTCGCCCATCTCGTGTTCCCCGCACACGCGGGGATGAACCGGCTGGCTCCGTAAATAAGGTCGTGCTCGTTGGGTGTTCCCCACACGCGTGGGGACTAACTTGAAACAAAACTTTAGGCAGAGTGAAAAGCTTCAAGTCTGTGCTATAAAGACGCATGTCTTACGCTGATTTTGTTCATCTTCGTGTTCATTCTGCCTATTCGCTTAGCCAGGGGGCCATTCGTGTGCCCGATATTGTGGGGCTGGCGAAGGAAATGCACATGCCTGCTGTGGGTATTGCAGATTCAGGCAATCTGTTCGGGGCGTTGGAATTTTCTCAGTATTGTACCAAAAGCGGTATTCAGCCTATTATTGGCAGCCAGATCGGCCTGCCTGCGCGTAATGACAAACCCGGCGCCCCCGCCGAGCCTGTAGTGCTTCTGGCACAGAATGAAGCAGGGTTGGCGAATCTCCAGTTTCTTTCTTCAGCCGGGTTCCAAAATTCAGATCCGGCAGACCCTTTTGTTTCTCTGGATTTGCTATGTGAGAAAGCAGAGGGGCTGTTGCTGCTGACAGGTGGCACACGTGGGCCACTTTTTCAGATGCTGGCAGAAGGGCAAACGGAAGATGCCGAAAAATGGCTGGCCCGTGTGCATGAAGCCTTTGGTGACAGGCTGATTGTAGAACTACACCGGCATGGATTAGGTGTTGAAAAAGCTGTGGAACCGGGCGTGCTGACGTTGGCCGATCAGTTTGGTTTGCCATTAGTGGCAACGAATGAGTGCTTTTTTCCTACACCAAAAATGTACGAAGCACAGGATGCCCTGTTGTGCATCGCTCAAGGGCGCACGATGGCAGAAAAAGACCGCTTTCGTGTAACGCCGGAGCATTGGTTCAAGCCGCCGGAAATGATGCGCGCACTTTTTGCCGATTTGCCAGATGCGTGTGACAACACTTTGGAAATAGCCCGCCGCTGCGCCATTAAGGTGGAAACCCGCAAGCCGCTTTTGCCAGTTTGCCCTAAGGTAAGAGAAGGCGCGACAGAAGATGAAACCCTGCGTGCTATGGCGTGGGAAGGGTTGGAACACCGTATGTCCGGCATGAAGCTGGATGCAGAAACAGTAGAGAAATATAAGGAACGTTTACGTTTCGAGCTGGATATTATCTCCAAAATGGGGTTCCCCGGTTACTTCATGATCGTGGCGGACTTTATCCAGTGGGCTAAGGCGCATGGCATACCGGTTGGGCCGGGCCGTGGTTCTGGTGCGGGGTCTTTGGCTGCATGGGCGCTTACCATTACGGATATTGACCCTATTCCGTTTAATTTGCTGTTCGAACGTTTTCTAAATCCAGAACGCGTTTCCATGCCTGACTTTGATATCGATTTCTGTCAGGATCGGCGAGACGAAGTGATTTCCTATGTGCGGCATGAATATGGATCAGACCGTGTTGCGCAGATTATTACCTTCGGTAAGCTGCAAGCGCGTGCTGCCGTGCGCGATGTTGGGCGTGTGCTGGGTTTGCCGTATGGTATGGTTAACCGTGTGGCAGAGCTTATCCCTAACAATCCTGCCAAACCGGTTACCCTAAAAGAAGCCATTGCAGGTGAACCCAAGCTGCAGGAAATGCGTGATAATGATGAGGCCCTGCGCAGGCTGCTGGAAATAGCCCAGCAGTTGGAAGGGCTCTTCCGCCATGCCAGTACGCATGCGGCCGGGGTGGTGATAGGCGATAGGCCGCTTGTGCAGCTTGTGCCGCTGTACCGAGACCCGAAAAGTGATACGCTCGTCACTCAATATAACATGAAGTTTGTTGAGCAGGCGGGTCTCGTTAAGTTCGACTTTCTTGGTTTAACAACACTCACTATTCTCAAACGGGGTGTCGATTTCATCCGCCGTATGGGCAAGGATGTAGATCTCAGCCACATTCCGCTGGATGACCCCAAAACGTATGAAATGTTGGGGCGGGGTGATACCGCTGGCGTCTTCCAGTTTGAAGGCGCGGGCATGCGCGATGTTCTTAAACAAATGCGCCCAACCCGCATAGAAGACCTGATTGCAGCTGTGGCGCTGTATCGCCCAGGGCCAATGGCGAATATTCCCGATTATTGCCGTAGAAAACACGGAGAGGTATGGGAACCCCCGCACGAGGAAATTCGCGATATTCTTGAAGAGACCTATGGCATCATGGTCTATCAGGAACAGGTTATGCAGATTGCCCAAAAAATGGCTGGCTACAGTCTGGGTGGCGCAGATTTGTTACGTCGTGCCATGGGTAAAAAGATCCGTTCGGAAATGGATCACCAGCGCGAAATTTTTACAGAAGGCGCCACCAAGCGCGGGATTGACCGTGATAAAGCCGTTGAGGTTTTTGACCTTATGGCTAAGTTTGCAGATTACGGCTTTAATAAATCTCATGCCGCTGCTTATGCTTTTGTTTCGTACCAAACAGCATGGATGAAGGCTAACCATCCAGTGGCCTTTTTGGCTGCTTGCATGTCTTTGGCGCGGGAACGTACAGAAAAACTTGCTGCTTTGCGTCAGGAAGCAGAGCGGATGCACATTGCAGTGTTGCCGCCAAATATCAATAAATCAGAAGCTGATTTTTCGGTCGAAAAACAGCCAGATGGAACATACGCAATCCGTTATGCGCTAGCTGCCATCAAAAAGGTGGGCTATGGCGCAATGGAATCTCTGGTGGAGGTGAGGGGAGAAAAACCTTTCAAAAACCTAGCAGATTTTGCAATCCGTATTGATCCCAAGCACATCAACCGGATGCAGTTGGAAAATCTGGCAAAAGCTGGTGCGTTTGAATGTATTGATAAAAACCGGGCCCGTGTTTTCAGATCAGCAGATGTTATTCTAAGGCGGGCACATAGCCAGGCGCAGGAGGCAGCTTCTGGCCAGATTGGGTTGTTTGGTGGCCCTGGTGAAGTTGAGCCTCTGCGGTTGGTGGAAGGGCACGATTGGCCAGAATTTGAACGTCTGGCGATGGAGGCAGAAGCTATTGGCTTCCATATGACAGCCCACCCGTTGGATGCTTATGGTTCGGTACTGCGCCGTTTGGGTGTTACGCGTACCTCTCAGTTGTTAACAGCGGCGGAACTGGGTGGTGGCCGGGTTAAAATTGCTGGCTGTGTGGTGGATAAAAAGGAACGCCCAACCCGCACAGGTAATAAAATGGCATGGGTACGCCTTTCCGATGCATCTGGTGGTTGCGAAGTAACTGTTTTTTCGGAAGTGCTGACGCGTGTGCGTGATATTCTGGTAGCTGGTACCGCTATACTTGTAACAGCCGATTTAAAGCTGGAAGGCGAAGCTCTGCGGCTTACCGCTACAGATATTGTGGATTTGGAAGCCGCTGCGGCACAAGGACAAAGCGAAATGCGGGTATGGTTAGAAAAGCCCGATGCCTTGCCAGATTTGCAAGCTATTCTGGAACCACAAAAGGGCGGAGCAGGGCGGATTGTTTTGTTGCCGGGTGTTGCAGATAGTTGCGATGTAGAGGTGCGCCTACGAGGCCGTTACAAGGTTACACCCGTTTTAGGGCAAAGGTTGCGCACACTTTCTGGCGTTTCTCGGGTAGAACAGGTCTAACATTGGTTCAGGTAAAGGAGCTACAATGGAGGGAGCCCGATGTTGTTTTATCGGCATGGGGGCAACAGCCATGGTGTGCTTTTCTGGATAGTGGCGGCAAGATAGATAATCGAAGCCGATGGCAGATTTTTTGCCACAACCCATGCCATACAGTGGTGGCCTGGCCTCATGAAATAGAGGTGGATGGTACAAAAAAACCGATAATTTCTTCTGATGATATTTTTGAAATTCTACGTATTTTTCATGATGAATTAAAAGAATTTGCAGGTAGATCATGCCCGCAAGGCATTCCATTCTGGGGTGGTCTTATTGGGTTTGCCAGTTATCAAATGGGAATGATTCTGGAAGGCGTTTTATCTCGCCATAAAGACCGGAATACACCCGCATTGGCGGCAGGTATGTATGATCATGCCTTTATTTGGGATCGCTTTGAAAAACGTGTGTTTCTTGCAGGAATGTCAAGTTTTTTTGTGAATGAACTCAATGTGGCGCAGTCTATAAGGGAATGGAACATGCTTCCTGAGCGTGTTCCATCATATAAGCTACATGTAACCAAGCCGTTTGTTCCAGACCAAAATCATACAGCTTATTGTCAGAGCGTTACGCAAACACGGAATTATATTGCTGCGGGAGATATTTTTCAGGCGAATATAACGTGTCGCTATACAACGGAAATGGCCAAAAATGTGCTGAGTGCTGAGGTCTATCGTGCGTTACGGCAGCAAATACCAGCACCTTTTGGTGCGTATTTGTCATGCGGTTCAGATTTTGCGCTGCTATCTTCTTCCCCAGAAAGATTTTTGAAAGTGGATGCGAATGGTTGTGTTTCATCACGGCCAATCAAAGGCACGGCACCACGAGGGCAAACGCCAGAAGAAGATGCGTTTTGGCATAATGCACTTCTACATGATGAAAAAGAGCGTGCCGAAAACCTGATGATTGTTGACCTCATGCGGCATGATATCGGACGCATGGCACAAATAGGCAGCGTGTATGTGCCAGACCTGCTGGTGGTAGAGCAGTTTCCGCATGTGCATCATCTGGTTTCAGAAATTCGTGGAAAGTTGCTGCCTGATAAAGATGTTTTTGATCTTTTGAAAGTAACGTTGCCCCCAGGATCTGTAACAGGAGCCCCGAAATATCGGGCCATGCAGATTATAGATGAGCTGGAAGCCTCTGCCAGAGGTGCGTATTGCGGCACTGTGTTTCGTATTGGAATAGATGGCAGTATGGACAGTTCCGTAATTATTCGCAGTTTGGAGCATTCCAAAAATCATCTGAGTATTGGTGTTGGGGGTGGTGTAACCATTCTATCTGACCCAGAAAAGGAATATGAAGAAATGCGCCTGAAATTTGCACCATTTCAGAAGTTCTGGGGGCAGGCGTGAGTATTATCTGGTTAAACGGCAAAATATATCCCGTAGACCAAGCTGCTATCAGCCCGCTAGATCGTGGCGTGACATTGGGAGACGGGTTGTTTGAAACTTTGCGTATAAAGAACGGCACAGTGTCGCATTTTTTATGGCATTATCAGCGTCTTTGTAATGGTGCTCAAGTTCTGGGGTTACCTGTTCCAGAGCAAGAGAATACTTTGCAGGCGATCCGGGAGTTTTTGGCATGTGCTGGTTTTGAGAATGGCTCTGTCCGGTTGACTGTAACGCGCGGGGTGGCGCCACGCGGCCTGCTGCCGCCAGAACACTGCAAGCCAACAGTTTTTATAACAGGTGCTGCCGGTGTTTTTAGGGAGCAGTCTGTTCGTGTGTGTGTGAGTGAGCTGGTGCGCAGAGATGAGCTTTCCCCACTTTCTCGTATTAAATCGCTCAGTTATTTGCCCGGTATTGTAGCAAGGCAGGAAGCAGAGCGAAAAGGCTGTGATGATGCCCTTTTACTAAATATGCAAGGGCATATAGCGGAAAGCACAATTAGTAATATTGTTATGCAAACAGAGGCAGGATTGATAACGCCTCCTGTTACAGAAGGCGCTTTACCAGGCATTGCCCGTAAGCTGCTATTAGATGCGGGCGTAATGCAAGAGCGGCCTGTCTGTTACGAAGATATTGTAAAAGCGCAAGGGGTGTATTTAACAAACAGCCTTTCCTTGCGCACTGTTACGCATTTGGATGGAAAAGCGCTCTCATGCCATCCAGAATCTTGTAGAAAAATAAGGGAAATTCTGAAAAAATAAAATTTGCAACTCTTCCAAATTGCTGGCGTTGGAAAACGGGATACCTCATTTGATTAAAAGGAATATCCCATGCAGAAAATCTTAACTTCTATGCTGCTTGGCGCGTCTTTAAGTGTGATGCCAGCATTGGCTATGGCGCAGGATAATAGTGGTACGCCGCCTACAGCCGAGGGCGCTGCTTCCCAGCAGGGGAAGGCTCCCTCAAAAGCGGCCGAAGGGCCGAATGGTGAGCATGTTGATCCATCTAAAAAGCTATGGAGCAACCCACGCACGGTAGATGAGCAACCCGGCACGCAACCGCCTTCTAACGATGGCAAGAACCCGGCTCATCCGGTTAAGGAATACCATCCTCACCATACCCCGCATGGCAAGAAATCCGAGGTGATGGAAAGCCCAAGTGAGACAATCCCCGGTAACAATCAGCCGTCTTCTACGCATCTTCTGGAAAATCACGCCCCGCAATAATGCAATGAAGAGTGCCTGTTTCTATGAGGTATGTGGTCTGGCAGGATAGGACCGTTGCGGCCAGTGCACAGCTTGGTTGGTTGTTTGCATCTGGGCGCAGCGTACAAAATCGGCTAACCTTCCCACCCATGTGATGGCGCGGCAGGGCTGAGCAAAAAGCAGCTTCAATATCTTGAAGGCGTCATCCCCGCCCATGTTTGTTCAGGCAGTTTCGTGATGCGGAATTGTAGGGCACGTGGGCATAGGCATGTTTTTAAGGTGATGTTGTTCCTGCTGCATCAGCCTTGTTGGATTCTGAAAGGGTGACGTCATGCTGGTGGAAGAGGCCAAGGGAAAACAGGCGGACGGTTCTAATACGCCGCATTATGATCTTCGGCAGATCGATTGTGATCCTAATTTCTGGTACCCTGTGGCGTGGTCGCACAAGGTGCGCCCCGGCAAAACATTTGCCGCGCGTTATGCTGGCCACCCCATTGCACTTATTCGCCCTGAATATGGGCCTGTTTATGCGCTGGAAGACCGTTGCGCACATCGGCAGGTGCCGCTGAGCAAGGGCGTTGTGGATGATAAGGGGTGTGTAAAATGCTGCTACCACGGTTGGGCATTTGACCGCGCAGGTAAGTGTGTAACCGTGCCTTATCTGAACAAGGAAGGGGTGGGCCGTCCGGTTAAGTCTTACCCTTGCCGTGAAAAAAGCGGTCTGATCTTTATCTTCCCCGGTGATCCGGCTTTGGCTGATAAAGTGCCCGTGCCAGACGTGGCGCAGGTGGGGAACCCGGAATACAAAACCCGTATGTTCAGCCCGCGGCTGAAATGCCACTACACCTTTATGCATGAAAACCTGATGGACATGAACCATCAGTTCCTGCATCGGCGGCAGATGGGCTCCATCACAGCGCGTTTTTTGGGGCAGGATAAGGGTGATGATTTCCTGGAAGCACGCTATAGCTTTGCCCGTAAAGGTGGTAATCAGCCGCTGGCTGAAGCCCTGATTTTTGGCAAGCATCATGACTACGAAGGCCGGGAGCAGCCGGTTGAAGAAGTTGTGTCCATCCGTACCACCTATCCATATCAGACACTCCAGATTCACGATAAGGATGGCGATCTGATCATGGATTTGTGGACATCCTATGTGCCGCTGGGTGAAACACAGCAGGTTACGCAGGCGTTTGGTCTGCTTTCTGTTAAAAAACCCAAATGGAACTTCCTGCTCAATCTGGCATGGCCTGCGCTGGGTATTTTCACACATCGCATCTTTGAAGAAGACCGCGAAATTGTGGAAATGGAACAGAACGCATGGCGTGAACTGGGCGGAGATCACAACGTTGAAGTGTTCCCTGTTGTAAAGTCGCTTCGTGCTCTGCTGGCGCGTAGTGGTGTGCCTAACAAATACGCCCATCCAGAAGAAACAGTCTCCAAGGCAGAAGACGCAGCCTGAAAAGAGCGTTTTTTTATCTTGTCCGAGCGCAAAAAAACGGCCATAAGGGCCGCGCTCGGTCAAGGCCGGGAGTATAACGCACGCGAGGAAAACACCATCTGGTGCTCTGCCTGTCCGGCAGGGTAACGCCTCGCGGAGGAATAACCAGAAAGGTAGGAATACGCTTATGGCGATGCCTGATTTTACCCTTCGTCAGCTTCTGGAAGCTGGTGTTCACTTTGGTCACCACACCCGTCGCTGGAACCCGCGCATGGCGCCGTACCTGTTCGGTGTGCGCAACCAGGTTCATATTATTGATCTGCAGCAGACCGTTGGCCTGCTTGATCGTGCTCTGCAGGCTATCCGCAACACTGTTGCTGGTGGTGGCCGCGTTCTGTTTGTTGGCACCAAGCGTGCTGCGCAGGATCCGATTGCAGAAGCAGCTCGTCGTTGCGGTCAGTACTACGTCAATCACCGCTGGCTCGGCGGTATGCTGACAAACTGGAAGACCATTCAGGGTTCCATCAAGCGCCTGCGTGGCATTGAAGAAACGCTGGACGGCGCAACCGCTGGTCTGACCAAGAAAGAAATTCTGGACATGACCCGCCAGCGCGACAAGCTGGAACGCTCCTTGGGCGGGATCAAGGAAATGGGTGGCCTGCCGGACATCCTGTTCGTGATCGACACCAACAAGGAAAAGCTGGCCATTGAAGAAGCCAACAAGCTGGGTATCCCGGTTGTGGCTATTCTGGACAGCAACTCCGATCCGCGTGGTGTTACCTTCCCGATTCCGGGTAACGATGATGCTATCCGCGCTATCGGCCTGTATTGCGATCTGGTTTCTTCCGCTGTTCTGGACGGTATTTCCGCAGAACTGGGCGCTTCCGGTCAGGATATCGGCGCTGCTGAAGAACTGCCTGTTGAGCCTGCTCTGGAAGCCGCTCCGGCAGCAGAAACACCGGCACCAGCACCGGCTGCAAGCTAACGGAATACACAAACAGCCCGGTTATCATGCCGGGCTGTTTTTTCCTGCATGAATGCCTGCATTGGCAGGCCATGGAATATTCCGGTTCGCGCCCCTAAGAGGGCGCGTTCGGGTTTTTCAAGGAGTATAGAATTATGGCGGCAATTACGGCTGCACTGGTCAAGGAACTGCGCGAAAAAACTGGCGCAGGCATGATGGACTGCAAAAAAGCACTGAACGAAGCCAACGGTGATATTGAAGCCGCTATTGATTGGCTGCGTACTAAGGGCCTTGCTGCTGCGGCAAAAAAATCTGGCCGTGTTGCTGCTGAAGGTCTGGTAGGCGTTGCCTCTGCAGACAAAGTGGCTGCCATGGTTGAAGTAAACGCTGAAACCGACTTTGTGGCTCGTAACGAATCCTTCCAGAACTTTGTGGAATCCGTTGCTAAAGTTGCGCTTAAGGTTGGTGAAGATCTGGAAGCCATTAAGGCTGCCACGTTGGAAACCGGTCGTACCGTTGCTGATGAACTGACGCATCTGGTTGCAACCATCGGTGAAAACATGACCCTGCGTCGGGCACGTGTGTTTACTGTGCCGTCTGGCGTGGTTGCTACCTATGTTCACGGTGCCCTGCGCCCCGGTCTGGGCAAGATTGGCGTTCTGGCTGCTATTGAAGCCCCGACCGCTGATGCAGCTATCGAACAGCTTGGCCGTCAGGTTGGCATGCACGTTGCTGCCACACGTCCTTCCGCTCTGGATGTTACCAGCCTTGATCCGGCAGAAGTTGAACGTGAACGCGCAGTGCTGATTGAACAGTCCCGCGCTTCCGGCAAGCCAGAAGCTATCATCGAAAAGATGGTCGAAGGCCGCATCCGTAAGTTCTACGAAGAAGTTGTGCTTCTGGAGCAGGTATGGGTGCATGATGGCGAAACCCGCGTGAAAGACGTGCTGAAGAAAGCTGGCGTTAAGCTGGTTGGCTTTGATCGCTTCCAGTTGGGTGAAGGCATCGAAAAAGAAGAAGATGACTTTGCCGCTGAAGTCGCCAAGGTTGCTGGCGTCTAAGGTCGAGCTTTCCGAGTGATGGACAAGGGCGGGACTTCCTATGAAAAGGAGGCTCCCGCCCTTGTGCTTTTTGCAGGTGTGCAGGGCGAAACCAGCGCACGCATACACGTTCTAACAGAAGATTACGGCCCTCTGCGGGGTATAGCCTATGGCGGTGCCAGTAAAGCGGGCCGCGCCCTATGGCAACCGGGCAATGTGGTTAAAACCAGCTTTCATAAACGCAGCGCCGCAGCACCATTACAAATTTCTGGCGAGCTACTTTACGCCTGTGCTGCACGATTGCTGGATGCTCCGTTAGCGCTGGGCATGGTGCAATCTGTTTGTGTGTTGGCGGATGTTACGTTGCCAGAAGCTGATCCTTGCCCATTCCTTTTTGCAGAAACTGTGCGTTTACTTACCTTTTTGGGGTATGATCCTGTTGTTGCAGAACGGGAAGGTATGCCACACGTAGTGCGGTGGGAAATGGCACTGCTGGCAACTTTAGGTTTTGGGCTGGATCTTTCCGCTTGTGCGGTTACCGGCAGCACAGAAAATCTACATTATGTCTCACCACGTACGGGGCGCGCAGTTAGTGAGGAAGGTGCAGGAGAGTGGAAAGATCGGCTTTTGCCACTTCCGTCTTTTTTGCGAGATACAGAACAAACCGGTCGTGCGGCAGATTGGTTGGCAGGTTTACGCCTAACAGGCCATTTTCTGGCGCGCGATGCCTTTGGCCAGCGCCATTTACCCTTACCCGCAGCACGCCAACGGCTCTATGATCGGCTGGAAATGCGTGTTCTGGCAGACCAAACACCTATAACCGAGTAGCGTAAGACTGGCACAACCGATACGAGGGCTGTATGTCTTGTTTTTAATGGATCATGCACAGCTTTCCAGGGATGGCAGATGAGCGAAACCGCAGGACATATTGAGGAAACAAAACTGGCAGAGGCGCTGAGTGAGCGTTATCTGGCCTATGCGCTTTCCACCATCATGTCCCGCTCTTTGCCGGATGTGCGGGATGGGCTTAAGCCGGTGCATCGGCGCTTGGTTTATGCCATGCATCAGCTCCGGCTAGATCCGGCTTCTGGTTTTAAAAAATGCGCCCGTGTGGTGGGTGATGTTATTGGTAAGTTCCACCCTCATGGTGATGCCTCTGTTTATGAAGCGCTGGTGCGGCTGGCGCAGGATTTTGCCGCACGTTACCCGCTGGTAGAAGGGCAGGGGAATTTTGGTTCTGTTGATGGTGATAACCCGGCCGCCATGCGGTACACGGAAGCTCGCCTGACAGAAGTTGCCGTGGCCCTGTTGGACGGCATTGAAGATGATGCCGTAGATTTTCGCCCCACCTATGATGGTGAGGAGCAGGAACCCGTTGTGCTTCCATCGGCTTTCCCCAATCTGCTTGCCAATGGTGCGGCAGGTATTGCTGTGGGTATGGCCACCAGTATTCCGCCCCATAATGCAGCAGAAGTTTGCGCTGCTGCTGCTTTGTTGGTGCGTAAACCTTCTGCCACTACGCAGGAGCTGCTAGAGCTTATGCCGGGGCCGGATTTTCCCACCGGTGGCCTGATTGTGGAAGATTCGGATGCTATTTTGCAGGCGTACGAAACAGGCCGTGGCAGCTTTAGAATGCGTGCGCGGTGGGAGGTTGAACAGGGCCGTTTTAGTACGTGGCATATTGTGGTTACGCAAATTCCGTATCAGGTGCAGAAATCTCGCCTGATTGAGCAGATTGCTGATTTGCTGGATCAGAAAAAACTGCCTCTGCTAGGGGATATCCGTGATGAAAGTACGGATGAAATTCGTCTGATTCTGGAGCCCAAAACACGCGGTATAGAACCAGAAGTGCTGATGGAAACATTGTTTCGCGCCACACCGCTGGAAAGTCGCTTTGGCCTGAACATGAATGTGCTGGGGGCGGATCGTTCACCCGGTGTAATGGGGCTTAAGCAGGTTATTCAGGCATGGTTGAACCATCGGCATGAAGTGCTGGAACGCCGAAGCCGCCATAGATTGACAGCGGTGGAACGGCGGCTGGAAATTCTTTCGGGTTTCCTTGCTGTTTATCTTAACCTGGATGAGGTTATTCGCATTATTCGGGAAGAGGATGATGCCAAGGCCAGCCTGATAGCCACGTTCAAGCTAACAGATTTGCAAGCGGAATCCGTGCTCAACATGCGCCTGCGGAGTTTGCGGCGCCTTGAGGAAATGGAAATCCGCAAGGAGCATGATGCGCTTTCTGCCGAGCAAGCAGCATTAATGGCATTGCTTGATAGTGAAAAACAGCGCTGGAAAACGATCGAGCGCGAATTAACGACCATGATCAAAGCTTTCGGGAAAGGGCGTTTGGGTGAGCGTAGAAGCACTATCCTTTCTGCACCCAAGCCTGTTGATATTTCCGTGGTGGAAGAAGTTGAGCGCGAACCACTCACCATGATCCTTTCTCAAAAAGGATGGGTGCGTGCGGTTAAAGGCCATAATGTTGATCTGGAAAATCAGAAGTTTAAGGAAGGGGATGCTCTCAAGCTGGCTATTCCTTGCCAGACATCAGATAGGCTTTGCTTCTTTGCAACAGATGGGCGAGCCTATACCGTAAAAGGGGCCGATCTACCGCGAGGCCGCGGGGATGGGCAACCTATTCGCCTGTTGATTGACCTTTCCAATGATGAAGACCTTCTGGCTGTTTTCCCGATAGAAGATGGCAAACGCCGCTTGGTGGCCTCAAGCGCTGGGCGTGGCATGCTGGTGGAAGAAGAAGCCTTGGTGGCGGAAAAACGATCGGGCCGACAGGTGCTGAACCTGAAGGAAGGCGAGTTTGCCCGCATATGTGTACCCGCAGAAGGAGACCATGTTGCCGTTGTGGGGGATAACCGGCGGTTCCTGATTTTTCCATTGGAGCAGTTGCCCGTCATGGCGCGCGGCCTTGGTGTGGCTTTGCAGAAATACTCGGATGGAGGAGGGTTGCGCCAAGCTGTGGTGTTTACCGCCGCAGATGGGCTGCACTGGCCGGGCACTGCACGTGTGCGCCAGTTTGCTGATCTGCAAGATTGGGTTAGCCGCCGCGCGGCTGTTGGCAAAGTTGCGCCACCTTGGGCGGGTAAAAAGCCTTAAGCACTGCCACTTAGAACAGAGGGCCTTCCGGAAACGGATGGGCCCTTTCTGTTTTGGGGGGATAGTTTAGATCCAACTTCTGCCATGTGCCATTGCGCAAAATTTCTGCGGGCTGAAAGCGTTCTTTGTAAGCCATTTTAGGGCTGCCCGGCACCCAATACCCCAGATACAGGTATGGCAACTCCATCTGCATGGCTAATTCTGCCAAGGAAAGAATGGCAAAACTGCCGAGAGAACGCTGAGGGCAGTTAGGCTCATAAAAGCTGTAAACAGCAGAAAGCCCATCTTCCAGAACATCAATCAGGCTGGCGGCCATTAAGGTGGCGTCTGGTGTACGAAATTCGACAAGTCGCGTATCTACAGGCGTTTCTTCCACCATAATCCGGTAATCATGCATGGACATGCCCGCCATTTCACCATCGGAATGGCGGCTATCCAGATATCTGCGGAAGAGTGTGTATTGTTCGTCTGTGGCGGTAGGGGGCAGGAGGCTGCGCATAAGATCAGCATTCCGCCGGACTACGCGTTTTTGTGTGCGATGAGGCGTCAGATTTCTGACAGGCAAACGAATAGGAATACAGGCAGAGCAACCATCGCAAATAGGTGCGTAAGCCAAGGTATGGCTCCGCCTGAAACCGGCATGGGAAAGGCGGCTGTGTAGGAAGTTGGCATCCGGGGTTGCAAGATCCACCAGTATTTTACGCTCAATGCGATTGGGCAGATACGGACAGGCACCGGGTGGCGCGGTGTAGAAAAAATGCGGCCTGTCTTGCGATGACGTCATGGGGAGAAATGATCCCGCAACAAAATTATGGGCCAGAAAGCTCTGGCCCATATGTCGTGATATTGACTGGCAACTTATTGGCCGAAAGATGCCCGGATACGTTCTGCAGCTTCAATAGCAAAATACGTTAAAATGCCATTGGCACCCGCGCGGCGGAAGGCTAGCAGGCTTTCCATAACGGCGCGTTCATGATCCAGCCAGCCGTTGCGGATGGCAGCCATCAGCATCGCATATTCACCAGATACCTGATAGGCAAAGGTGGGCACGTGGAATTCATCTTTCACACGGCGGATGATATCCAGATACGGTAGGCCGGGTTTGACCATCACCATATCTGCGCCTTCAGCAATGTCCATTTCTACTTCACGCAAGGCTTCATCGCTGTTGGCAGGATCCATCTGATAGGTTTTTTTATCACCTTTCAGCATACCGCCAGACCCCAGAGCATCACGGAACGGGCCGTAAAATGCGCTGGCGTATTTGGCCGCGTAGGACATAATCCGGGTGTTAATCAGCCCGTTGCCGTCCAAATCACGCCGAATAGCCTCAATACGGCCATCCATCATGTCTGATGGGGCAATAATGTCTACACCGGCAGCAGCCTGATTTACTGCTTGCTGGGAAAGAATGGTTACGGATGGATCATTCACCACGTAGCCATTTTCAATCAGGCCATCGTGGCCGTGGCTGGTGTAGGGATCCAGTGCTACGTCACCAATCAGCCCGACGTTTGGAAATTCTTTTTTAAGCAGGCGGGCGGCCCGGCACATCAGGTTATCTGGGTTTGTGGCTTCCGTGCCTTTTTCATCCCGCGCTTCTGTGGGCGTAATGGGGAAAAGGGCCAAAGCCGGAATGCCCAGCTTTGCAGCGGGCTCAACATGTGCGGCCAGTTTATCCAGCGTTACACGGTGTACGCCGGGCATGGAGGACACCTCGGTAACCGTGTTGGTGCCTTCCATAAAAAAGATAGGCCAGATGAGGTTGTTGATGCCCAACGTATTTTCAGCAACCAAGCGGCGCGTGAAATCATCAATCCGGTTGCGCCGGGGGCGAGCCAGAGGAAAACGGCCAGCCATCATGGGCAGGATCTCCTTGCTGCTGCCTGCGGGCGTGGAGGGGTGCTTAAAAGAACCCCAACCACGGCGGGCGGGACAGACGGGTGAATGCTGCCTAGAAGTATGCGCGCCTGTGCGCTTTATGCAACCCTGTCTGGCGGAATGCTGGGTCGCGCTAATGCGCTATGGTAACGGCCATAGGTAAGGTAAATCACCATCCCGATGGCCAGCCATACGACCAGCCGGATCCATGTCAGTCCATCCAGCGAGACCATGACCGTGCCGCAGGAGAGAATACCCAGAATGGGAATAATGTCTCCGCCGGGAACCCGAAAGGCACGTGGATGATCAGGTGCCTTGCGGCGTAGGATCATTACGCCAGCGCATACCAGAATAAAAGCCAGAAGCGTGCCGATGGATGTCATGTGCCCCAGCTCAGAAATGGGCAAAAACGCGCTTAGCAGGCAGATGATAAGCATGAAAAAGACGTTGGACATCCAAGGTGTCTGATATTTTGGATGTGTGGCGCTAAACATGGGGGGCAGCAGACCATCGCGGGACATGGCAAAAAACACGCGGCTCTGGCCTAAAAGCATACCCATGAGCACGGATGTAAACCCACAAATAATGCCAATTTTGATAGCAAGTTGCAGCCATGTATAGGGCGTGCGGTTAATGGCTGTGGCTACCGGGGCGGCATCTCCCAGCATGTCTTTGTAATTGACCAGACCGGTCATCACAAAAGAGAAGCAAACATAAGCCAACGCGCAAATGAGCAAGCTGCCCAAAATACCAATGGGCATATCACGCGCCGGGTTTTTGGTTTCCTGCGCTGTGGTGGAAACGGCATCAAACCCCACATAGGCAAAAAAGATGGTGCCCGCAGCGCGCATGATGCCAGACCAGCCATACTGCCCAAAGGTGCCTGTATTTTGTGGGATAAAGGGGTGATAGTTGGCCGGGTTGATGTAGTGGATGCCAAAGCCAATGAACGCCGTAATCACCAATAGTTTGATGACCACCACAACGGCATTCACCATAGCGGATTGCGAGATCCCGCGAATAAGGATCCATGAAACCAGGCAGGTAATAAAAACTGCGGGCAAGTTCATCAGCCCTGAAACCATGCTGCCATCAGGCATCTGCACGGTTTCAAAGGGGGAGGTCGTAAGCCGTGGGGGCAGCACGATCCCCCACGAATCCAATAAGGACACCACATACCGAGACCAACTAACTGCAACAGTGGCCGCGCCCACGGCGTATTCCAGCACCAGATCCCAACCAATAATCCATGCCATCATTTCGCCTAGCGTGACATACGCATAGGTATAGGCACTTCCCGCAATGGGGATCATGCTGGCCAGTTCGCTGTAGCAGAGCCCGGCAAAGCCACAGGCAATGGCTGCAATAAAAAAGGAAAGAACCACAGCAGGTCCAGCATTTTCAGAAGCGGCAATGCCGGTAAGAGAAAATAGTCCAGCCCCAATTGTGGCGCCAACACCCAACGCTACAAGGCTTCCCGGCCCCAGAACACGCTTAAGCCCCGGTGCTGCCTGTAGCTTGTCTAGCGGTAAACATCGCGTAAATGCCGATGTTACAGAGGGGGCAGACTTCTGCTCCATATATTTTTCTCCTGTCCGGGCCGCACGGAAAGCGGTAAGAAGCCTCCAACGGTCTTTTTTCTATAAACAGGCCAGCAGCACATCCTGGCAAGATGTGTTTCTAACGTAACAAACGGACACCGCCTGCCGCCCGGCAAATATGCTGGTGAACATATTGTCTGATTTTGAGGGAACACCTGAATGAGCCACACGGATCTGGATCGCTTTTTCCATGCGTCTCTAGCCCAGACTGATCCGGATGTTGCAGCCGCCATTGAAGGCGAGCTGAAGCGTCAGCAGGAAGGCATTGAACTGATAGCCAGTGAGAACATGGCGTCTGAAGCTGTGCTTCAGGCTCAGGGCAGCGTGCTAACCAACAAATATGCCGAAGGTTATCCCGGCCGCCGCTATTACGGGGGCTGTGTGGAAGTGGATAAGGTTGAAAACCTTGCCATCGACCGCGTGAAAACCCTGTTTGGTGCCGCATTTGCCAACGTGCAGCCGCATTCTGGCGCCAACGCCAACCAGGCGGCCTTTATGGCTATGGGCAAACCGGGTGACACGGTGCTGGGTATGAGCCTTGCCGCTGGTGGCCACCTTACCCACGGTGCAGCCCCCAACTATTCTGGCAAATGGTTTAATTCCGTGCAGTACGGCGTGCGTCAGCAGGACGGCATGCTGGACTATGAGGAAATGGAACGGCTGGCGCGTGAGCATAAACCATCCATCATTGTGGCTGGTGGCTCTGCATATCCGCGTATTATTGATTTTGCCCGCTTCCGCCGCATTGCGGATGAAGTTGGTGCACTTCTTATGGTGGATATGGCGCATTTTGCTGGTTTGGTGGCTGCTGGCCTGTATCCGAACCCGTTAGAATACGCGCATATTGTAACCTCCACCACGCATAAAACTCTGCGTGGCCCACGTGGCGGTCTGATCCTGACCAATGACGAAGCATTGGCTAAAAAGATCAACTCTGCTGTGTTTCCCGGTTTGCAGGGCGGCCCGCTGATGCACGTTATTGCCGGTAAGGCCGTGGCGTTTGGTGAAGCCCTCCGTCCGGAATTTAAGGAATACCAGAAAGCGGTGCAGAAAAACGCAGCCGTTCTGGCCGAAGTTCTGGTGGAACGTGGGTTTGATATCGTAACAGGTGGCACGGATTCACACCTGCTTCTGGTTGATCTGCGCCCCAAAAAGGTAACTGGTAAAGCTGCGGAACAGGCTCTGGAACGCGCTGGTATTACAGCCAACAAAAACGCCATTCCGTTTGATCCGGAAAAGCCTGCCATCACTTCCGGTGTGCGTTTGGGCAGCCCGGCAGCAACGGCTCGCGGCTTCCGTGAGGAAGAGTTCCGCCAGATTGGTGAAATGATTGACGAGGTTCTGACAGCTCTGGCCGCTTCTGGCGGTGAGGGTAACAGCGAAGTTGAAAACGCTGTGCATGAACGCGTTAAGGCTCTGTGCGCTAAATTTCCTATCTATAGCCGCGCATAATAACTTCGCCTTTTAGGGTATCAGAACGGGCATGTAGGCTTAGGCTTGCATGTCCGTTTTGTTATTAAGGCGCTTGGCAAGCCTTACGGCTGTATGCCCCCGGCGTGGGCGTAAATTGGGCATAACCAAGATACAGTTATTATAGGGCGTACGAATTTCATCTTGCCCATCAAAAGCAATAACAGTGCCCGCCTTACGGATAACGCTGCCACTTACAAACGGCTGCACAAAAACAAAGCGAGATGTCAGCGCCCGTACGCAGTCTGTCACCACAGCTTGCCATACAGGTTCTGAAGGTGATGCGAATGTAGGAGCGGAAGGGAGAGTGCCGGTTTGTGCCAGAAACAGGCGGGTGCTGAGCAACGCTTGCTGTGCGGCATCTTTTTGCCAGTGTTGCCCCGCTTCCAATAGGCAAGCACGCGTATATGAATGTGGCGTATTAAAGCGGGTGTAATCAATCAGTCTTAATCCATCCTCATGTCCACCATCCTGAACAACGGCAGGTGGGTTGGGTTGCGCGCCAGATACGCAGTAGGCAAGGTCTCGGCTGTTTTCCGCCATGCTGCACAGGAAAAGGGGTTGTGCTGGCCAGAGCATGGTGTGGATATCTAAAAGAATATCTACCGTTTCCAGCACAGGCAGCACTTCGCGTACGCGTTGCATTTCGACAGATGTGTGCGCCGAGTCAATTAACTCCGGCTGCCATAACCGGTTCATGTCTTCTTCTACAAAGCGGGATAAGGTGGGGCGTGCGGGGTTAAAGGTTTTATAAGCAGCCAGATTAAGAAAAATCAGGCTTAATCGTCCATGTAACGGGCGTAATGGCAGCATAAGAAGCTGTTGCAGGGCATAGGCCCCAGCGTATTCGTTGCCATGCATCAGGGCTGTAACAGCCACATGGGGGCCGGGGCGGCGGCTTTCAAAATGATGCACACCTTGAATACCGCAGTTTCCCGCAATCCACGGGCTGATGTCTGGTGGCGGATATTCAATACACACAGCAGGCAAAGCGGGGGGAGAAGGCGGGAGTAAGGCAGACACAGCCCGAAAACGAAATGAGCTATCGGGCCGCACATGCCGCTTGGATGCACAACTCATAACCCCCTCTCCAGATATCTAGTGGGAGAAGGTATTTCGGCGTGTATGGGGGAATGAAAAAAGGAACAGCACCGCATGTGCAAAAGTATGCGGTGGGTTGTGCGGGGCTGCAATCCCTGCTTTGTCTCAACTTTCTTCTTATTTTCAGGTGACGGACAGTACGAGTGACATCTTCTCTTCATCCTCTCCATCACTTGTGGCGTCTGTTTCCTGTAGCCCAAAGGCGGCGTTTATTGGCCAAGGCTACTGCTTTGCTTGCCCCTAAAGCGGTTAGCCCCACGCCTATTGCTGATGCAAACGTGATTATTGGAGGAGAGCTTGGCCGGGGTTCTGGCTTAGGTGAAGGGGCCAGATTACTTCTGCGTGGTCTGCTTTCTCAAGGGGTAAAGGCAGAAGGTGTAGAAGCAGGTCTTCTACAATCGCAGGGGAAGGCAGGGCTGGATTCTGTTTTTGCAGATCCAAAAGCGGCTTTGGTGCTGCATGTAAATGCGCCACAAACGCCCACAGCTCTTTTGCGTCTGGGCCGCAAACATGTGCTAGGGCGGCGCATTGTGGGTTATTGGGTGTGGGAACTGCCGGTTGCCTCCCCAGAATGGCATGCAGGTGTACCTTGTGTGCATGAAATCTGGACTCCTTCCCACTTTAGCGCACGGGCGCTGGAACCTCTTATGCCCGGCCGGGTCAAGGTTGTGCCTTACCCATTGGCGTGTGTGCCTCCGCAGCCTTCTAAACTAGACCGTCAGGCTTTTGGGTGGCCCGAGGATGCTGTGGTGGTACTGGTTTCTTTTAGTCTTGCGTCCAGCTTTGAACGTAAGAACCCTTTGGCTGCTATAGCGGCATTTCGACAGGCATTTGGAGACAGAAAAGACCGCCTGTTGGTCATGAAAATATCTGGTGCAGATCATTATGCAGCAGATATGCAACGCCTGAAGGACGCTACGGGTGGCGCACAGAATATCCGTTTTGAAAACCGTATGCTGCCAATGCCAGATGTGTACGCCATGACACAGCAAGTTGATATTGTGCTTTCCCTGCACCGGAGCGAAGGATTTGGGCTGGTGCCCGCAGAAGCCATGCTGTTGGAACGTCCTGTTATAGCCACAGATTGGTCTGCCACAGCAGAATTTCTGACATCAGACTGTGGTTGGCCAATTTCTTACAAACTTGTAACAGCTACAGATACGCGGGGCGTGTATCAGGTGCCTCAAGCTGTGTGGGCAGAGGCAGATATTGGGTGTGCAGTGGAAGCATTACAAACTCTTGCAAATGATGCCAATAAGCGCCGCCAGCTTGGGCAGGCCGCTGGTAAGGCAGCATTGCGGGCTTTTGGCCCCACCCCTTTACTGAACGCCGTAGCTGCGTTGCAGAAGTAGATTAGGAAAAGTGGTTTGAGTGGCATACGGGTATTTATCTGGCAGTGGGGGCGCAAAGGGGCGGGCCCGCGCATTGCTGCGGAACTTGCCAAAGCCCTGAACACGTTACCCAACACGTCTGCTGTTCTTTCTCTTTCCTGCGGGGCGGAAGTGCTGCAGGCTGAGCCTGATCTGCATAACGATGTACCAGTGCGTACATATAAAAGCCTTTCCAGCTTTTTCATGCGTTTGTTGCAAGCTCCATATATGCTGCACGCATTGGGCCGTATGTTACGCACTGTTCAGCCTGATGTTGCTATATGTGCCATGCCGGGGCCGCTTGATCTGATTATGGTTGCAGCTTTGCGTAAAGCTGGCGTGCCCATTGTAGTGCTGGTGCATGATGCGGCAGCACATCCCGGAGATGGTTTTGTTGGGCAGATGTTTTTGCAGCGTCTGCTTATTTTGTTTGCTGATGTTCCGGTTACATTAAGTCGGCATGTGGCTGCCCAGCTTGAACGGCAATGGTATATGCGTGGGCGGCGTGCGCTAGTGGCTTTTCATCCACCGTTTGCGTTTGTTGCGCCGCAGGGGCAGCAAAGTGCGCCTTTTGCGCATAAAGGGCCTGTTAGGCTGCTCTTTTTTGGCAGATTACTGTCTTACAAAGGTTTGGATCTGCTGGCTCAAGCTCTTACAGCCATGGATGCACAAGCCCATTATATCTGCCGTGTTGCAGGTAAAGGGCCACATAGTGCGGAGCTGGAGCAGTTGGCATCTTTACCTAATGTGCAGATTGAAAATAGATGGGTGCCGGAAACAAAAGTCAGCCAGCTTCTGGCATGGGCAGATGCGCTGGTGTTGCCTTATAGAGAGGCAACGCAAAGTGGTGTAGGTGCCGCAGCCCTTGCTGCCGGACGTTGGGTGATTTCAACAGATGTTAGTGGTCTGGTAGAACAGTTTGCAGGACAACCTAATGTGCTGTTCTGCAAGCCAGAAGCCCAGAGCATTGCGGTAACGCTTACGGAATTTATAAAAGATAAGCCTGCCGCTACCCCAAACGCACAAGGAAAGGATAAGCAAAAGGCAGAGCAGGCATGGCAGATTATGGCCGAACAGATTTTGAACGGCGTGAAACAGGTTGAGGAGGCTTAGCCACAGGCAGAGCTTGTTCGGCGCTGATAATCCGTAATTTCACCTGTGCGCCAACCTCAATCTGCCGTAGGCTTTTACGATCATCCATTGTGCATAACGTAAGAGCAGACCCTTTTTCTCCGCCGCGCCCTGTGCGGCCAATACGGTGCAGATAGGTTTCTGGCTGATCTGGCACATCGTAATTGATGACCTGTTTTACAGAAGGCACATCCAGCCCACGTGCCGCAACATCTGTGGCAACAAGAATAAAGAGCCGTCCGGATTCAAAGCTGGCAACTGTGCTGGTGCGTTTATCCTGCGCAATGTCCCCATGTAAAGGAGCCGCAGCAAGGCGTGCTTTTTTAAGAATAGCGGCGAGCTGATCTGCTTCTGCCTTTGTGCGTACAAAAATAATACTGCGCATTTTAGGCGCACGGCTAAAAAATTCTTTTATAAAGTCCGGCTTCTGAGAGGGATCTAAAAACAATGCGGCTTGACGAATGGGCCCTCGCTTTTGGGGGGCTTGTTCAATGCTGATTTCAACCGGCTTGTGCAGCAGGCTCAAAAGCGTGTTTTTAAGACTTTCGGGTTGGGTAGCGGAAAGCACCAACGTTTGCCGCATGGATGGCAGATAGGAGAGCAGGGTTTCTGTATCTTCCTGAAATTCGGGAGAGAATAGGCGGTCGCCTTCATCCAGAACCAGATATCCGTATTCTGAAAGATCGCAAATCCGGTTGGAAACAAAATCCAGCAAGCGGCCCGGTGTTGCAATCAGAATGCGTCGGCCAGTTGCTTGCGCAAGAAAATGTTCCTGCTCAGCCCGGTCAGATCCGCCAAACAGCGGCACAAGGGTCACCGCAGTTTGCTTCTGGCCTTTTTTGCTTTCTCCCAAACAGGTGCGAAAAACTTTTTCTACCTGCAAAACCAGTTCACGCGTGGGCACAAGCACCAGTACAAAGCGTGGCTTGCGAGATTTCAGCAGCTTCTGGCTAAGCGGCAAAGCATAGGCTGCCGTTTTGCCCGTGCCCGTGGGGGCGCGCACCAATACATCTTTGCCATCCAGAATGGCAGGAATAGCAGCCTGTTGCACTGGAGTAGGGGCAGCCATGCCCGCCTGCTGCGCATGTGCGCATAATGCTGGATCTAGGCCCAGATCATGGAAACTGCCGGACATTGTGTTGCCTTTCTCCTTATCTGGAATGCGCAAACACGCCTTGCACGCTTTCCGTTCCAGCGGCAAGGAGAGAAAGACACGGGAGCGCTTTTCAGCACTCTCCCTTGCGCAACAGAGGAATAACGCATCATGGCGCGTGCAGATTACGCCGGAACCCCAGAGGGTTCAAATATGTCGTCTTGCGGAACGCAGGCGGGCGTTGCTGCCTTTGTGGTGGGGGAAGATTTTGCTGGCATGCGGTCGCAGGCTTTGGGGCTTGTGGCACGTGCAGGGTGGAATGGCACTTTCCATCCGATATGCCCCAGTAAGCTGGCCCGTGTTATGCTGCGTGGGCCGCGCTGGATTGGTAAGCCTTTTTTGCGCGGCAGCGATGGGGCGGAACTGGAAGAAAATCCTGCGTTTGCGCAATCCTCTGTTGTGGTGAGTGTTGGCGGTAAGGGTGGAGAAGTTGGCGCTGGTTTGCGCGGCTCACACCGGCCTGTGGTGCAAATTCAAAATCCGCGCAAAAATCTGTCACGGTTCGATCTGGTTATTGCCTGTCGGCACGATGATATTGCAGGCCCCAATGTTTTGCTGGGGCGCACAGCGCTGCACGGCCTTACGCCAGAAGCGCTGGAACAGGCGCGTGCAAAATGGCAGCCACAGTTTGCAGAATTGCCACGCCCTCTTATTGCAGCCTTGGTTGGGGGCTCAAATGGTCGCTTCCATTTTGGAGAGGCAGAAGCCCATCGTCTTGGGCAGGTTCTGGTCGAAACCCTTAAGGCGGAGGGGGGCAGTTTGGTTGTTACTCCTTCTCGGCGCACAAGCCCGGCAGCCATGAAGGTGCTGAAAACCATTGTAGAAGGCGCGGGTGGACATGTTTGGAATGGGGAAGGGGAAAACCCCTATGAGGGCCTGATTGCCTGTGCAGATAATCTGATTGTCACAATTGATAGTGTATCAATGATATCAGAGGCTGTTGCTGGGTGTGCGCCAGTAACAATCTACCCTTTGCCGGGCCGTTCTCGCCGGATTACCGATTTTATAGAAGAGCTGGAACTTGCCGGGCGGGTGCATGTGCTGGAAGAAACAGAAACGCGCCTTCCTGCCCCGTGGTTGGCGTTACCGCTGGATGATACACCTTATATTATTAGGGAACTGCATAAACGGCTTGGTTTTTAATCAAGCCGTTATTGTGTGCTGTGTTCTAGATCCAGATAGACTCAAGTAGAATAAGTGTGCCCACAATAAGTGCGGCCACATGGCGCATAACGTGCTCTGGCGTGTCTGGCGGCAAGTTCAGGTAAAAAACAAAGCAGTAAACCATCAACCCACACCCAACAATCACGCAGATTGCACGGACGATGGGATAAGTTGAAATATCACGCGGATCAAACTGCATAATCTTTTCCTTATGCCGTCATGCCAAATGTACTGAACTGATTAGTCCTTGATAAATGCAGAAGCAGGATACCCTTGCGCAAACAGAACCGTGCGTAGGGATGTATGATTGATCTGGGCTGTAATCTCCTTGCGCACAACCGGTTTGGCGTAAAATGCCATACCAAGCCCGGCCTTGCGCAACATGGGCAGATCATTTGCACCATCGCCAATAGCCAGCGTGGCTTCTGCGGGCAGATGATGGGTGGCTGTTAGCTTTTCCAATAGGCTCAGTTTTGTATCTGGCCCCAGAACAGGTTGGCCGGTTGCGCCTGTCAGGCAATCTTCTGCATCAAAAAGCAACGTGTTGGCGTGGTTTTCATCAAACCCGCACAGGGCGGCAACCTTGGAGGTAAAAAAGGTAAAGCCGCCAGAAACCAGTGCAGTGTAAGCGCCGTGTGCGTGCATGGTTTGCACCAGTTCACGCGCGCCGGAGTTGAGTTTGACGTCCTTCCACGCTTTTTCCAGCAAGGAGGCGGGGAGTCCCTTCAGCAGGGCCACGCGCTCACGCAGGGAGGCTGCAAAATCCAGCTCACCATTCATGGAGCGTGCAGTAATGGCAGCTATTTTTTCACCAATACCGGCATGGGCTGCCACGTCATCCAATGTTTCATTGGCCACTATGGTGCTGTCCATATCGGAAACCAGCAGCTTTTTGCGGCGCGTGGCTGTATGGGTCAGCACCGAATCTATGGGCAGGGTATTCAGCGCTTCCCGCACGGCTGGCAGCTTGCTGGCTGCACTTTCCGTGCAAGGAATATCAACTGCTTCCCCTGCTGAAAGCACAGTGGCTTCTGCAGTGGTGGCCAGAATGTCGCGCACCAGTGCAATGGTGGCGGTATCAAGGGGTGTTGCCTCACGCTGGGCAACAAGGGTCAGAACAAGGCTCGTCATGGCAAAGGGGTGTGTGGCAGGAATGCAGGCATGAGGCAAGCAGAACACCATATGGGCAGACTTGCGGAGCCTTCCGCCAATCTGCCCGCAGCACTTATTGTGGCCGGGCCCACATGCTCTGGCAAATCCGCTCTGGCGTTGGCATTGGCCCGCAGATTGAACGGCGAGATTATTAATGCCGATTCTATGCAGGTTTATAAGGATCTCGATGTTTTAACGGCCCGCCCCAGTGCAGAAGATGAGCAGCTTGTGCCGCACCGGCTTTACGGTGTGCTGCCAGCGGAAGAAAAAGGCAGTGTGGCATGGTGGCGAGAGCAAGCTTTGGCCTGCATGCAGCAGGCATGGGCGCAAAACCGTTTGCCCATTTTATGTGGTGGTACAGGGATGTACTTGCATGCCCTGACACATGGCTTGGCCATTATCCCAGATACAGGGGATGAGGCCCGGCAGGAGGCCCGCCAAAGTGTGGCGCAGTATGGTGCTCCAGCCTTGCATGCCCGCCTGATGGAAGTGGATCCTGAAACAGCCTGCCGCCTGCGGCCTGTAGATTCCCAGCGTGTTTCGCGCGCATGGGAGGTGTGGCGTGGCACTGGGCACGGGCTGACATGGTGGCACAAACAGCCGGGCTTGCCGCCTGCTGCTTGCCGGTTTGTAGCTGTTCGCCTCAATCCGGAGCGTGCGGAACTGCGGGCGCGCATTGCTGCAAGGTTTGAGAACATGCTGCGCAATGGTGCTGTGGCAGAGGTGCGGACATTACTGGCCCGAAAGTTGGATACCAGCTTACCAGCCATGCGTGCGCACGGCGTGCCAGAACTTTCTGCCATGCTGCGTGGAGAAATAACCGAGCAAGAAGCCACGCAACGGGCTGTGCAGGCTACAGGGCGTTACACAAAGCGGCAAGCAACGTGGTTTGCGCACCACAGTTTGGCAAAAAAGGGCTTGGAATGCACAGTTGATGCATCTTTTTCTGATTTTGCGCAATTTTCGGAAAGAAAATACGAAGAAATTGTATCTTTCGTTCTTCGTGGGATTGACGCTACCTGATTCGAGGCCTAAAGATGCCGCCTGTCCCATTTCCGGGAAGAGAGGATAACATGACACTCAAAACTGCTTCGGCACCATCAGACGCACGGAACACACCAGCCCTTTCTGGTGCGGAAGTCCTTATGCGCGCGCTGGCTGAGCAGGGTGTGGAAGTTATTTTCGGGTACCCGGGCGGGGCGGTTCTGCCTATTTATGATGCCCTGTTTAAGCAAAACCAGATTCGCCACGTGCTGGTAAGGCACGAGCAAGCGGCTGTTCATGCGGCAGAAGCCTATGCACGCTCTACCGGTAAGGTGGGTGTTGTGCTGGTTACCAGTGGTCCGGGTGCTACAAATGCCGTTACCGGCTTGCTGGATGCCATGATGGATTCTATCCCGCTGGTGTGTCTGTCTGGCCAGGTGCCCACAAGCCTGATCGGGAATGATGCTTTTCAGGAAGCAGATACCACAGGTATTACGCGGCCTGTTACCAAATACAATTATCTGGTGCGCAAGCCCGAAGATCTGGCGCCAACGGTGCATGAGGCTTTTGCCATTGCACGTTCTGGCCGCCCCGGCCCGGTGCTGATTGATCTGCCCAAAAACATTACTGTGGGTGATGCGCCATACATGGATGCAAAGGAAATTGCACCACGTACGGAAAGAACGCAGGCCAAGCCGGATAAAGATGCTGTGGCCCGCGCCGTAAAGGCCATGAAAAATGCCAAGCGCCCTCTGTTTTATACGGGTGGCGGCATTATCAATTCTGGCCCGCAAGCGAGTGAAGCCCTGCGCAAACTGGTTAAGATGACGGGCTTTCCCATCACCTCTACGCTGATGGGCCTTGGGGCTTATCCGGGCACCGATTCCCAGTTTCTGGGTATGTTGGGAATGCACGGTACTTACGAAGCCAATCTGGCGACGCATGATTGCGATGTGCTGATTGCGCTGGGCAGCCGGTTTGATGACCGCGTGACCGGGCGTGTGGATGCGTTTTCTCCCACATCCTTTAAAATCCATGCGGATATTGATCCGGCACAGATCAACAAGATTATCCACGTAGATGAAGCCATTATTGGCGATGTGGGTGAAACCATCGCCATGATGCTTGAGGAATGGGAAAAAGAACCCGCCTTCACGCATCAGAAAGAACTGACTGAATGGTGGAACCGGATTGATGCATGGCGTGCGCTGGATTGCTTGCGCTTTACGCAGGATCAGGCTCCGGATGCGGTTATCAAGCCCCAGCAGGCGATCCGCCGCATTTATGAACTGGCGCGCGAAACCGGGCGCGATACCTATGTTTCAACCGAAGTTGGGCAGCATCAGATGTGGGCTGCGCAGTTCTTCCAGTTCGATCATCCCAACCGTTGGCTAACATCTGGTGGCCTTGGCACTATGGGTTATGGCTTGCCCGCGGCCGTTGGCGCGCAGATTGCGCACCCGGATGCATTGGTAATGGATATTGCTGGTGAGGCTTCTACCCTGATGAATATTCAGGAACTGGGCACCATTGCGCAGTATCGTCTGCCGGTAAAAATCTTCATCATCAACAACCATTACATGGGCATGGTGCGCCAGTGGCAGGAGTTGCTGCATGGCTCACGCTATTCTGAAAGCTACAGCGATGCGCTGCCAGATTTTGTAAAGCTGGCAGAAAGCTTTCATGGCACGGGCCTGCGTGTCACGCAGCTTAGTCAGTTAGATGATACCATCCGGCAGGCACTTGCGCATGATGGGCCGGTGATTGTGGATATCTGCGTGGCGGAAGGCGAAAACTGCTTCCCCATGATTCCTTCTGGCGCTGCCCATAATGAAATGATTTTGGGGCCAGAGCAGGAAGAAAGCGGAGCCAAGATCACCAAGGAAGGGCAGATGCTGGTCTGAGACCAGTTGGGGGTTGCCCCCAAGAGTTTCTTTCTTCTTCCAGTCTGATTTCAGGATACACTGACAATGCAGCAGGAAATTTCCGGTTCTGCCGTTATCTCTCTTCTGGTGGACAACGAAAGTGGTGCGCTGGCTCGTATTGTGGAGCTGTTTTCTGGCCGCGGATACAACATCCAGAGCCTGACAGTTGCCCCGGTTGATGAAAATCAGACCACATCCCGCGTGAATGTGGTGACAACTGGCACCCCCTCCGCTATCCGCCAGATACGTGCCCAAATTGCGCGTGTGGTGCCCGTATCCCGCGTTGTGGATCTTACGGCAGAAGGCCCATATGTGGCGCGGGAAATGGCGCTGGTGAAAGTGGTTTCCTCTGGCGAGCCGCGTACGGAAGCCCTGCGGATTGCGCAGGCATTTCGTGCACGGGCAGTGGACACCACGGCAAGTTCTTTTGTGTTTGAACTGACTGGCTCTACAGAAAAGCTGGACAGTTTTATCGAGCTGATGCGTCCGCTTGGGCTGGCTGAGGTTTCACGCACAGGCGTGGCCTCCATTTGCCGCGGACCGCAGACAATTCAGAGCATCTGAAGTATGAGAAAAGCCGGAAAAGCTATTCCGGCTTGCTAAAAGGAGCAAAAATCATGGCAATGCGCGTGTATTACGACCGTGACGCCGATGTGAATCTGATTAAATCCAAAAAGGTTGCCATTATTGGTTATGGTAGCCAGGGCCATGCCCACGCAAACAACCTGAAGGACAGCGGCGTAAAAGATGTCGTGATCGGCTTGCGTGAAAGCTCCTCAGCAGTTGAAAAAGCCAAGGCTGCTGGCTTCACCGTGATGACCCCAGACAAAGCTGCCGCATGGGCAGATGTTGTTATGGTGCTGACGCCGGATGAAGGCCAGGGTGCTCTGTACAAAGAATCTCTGGAAAAGAACCTGAAGCAGGGTGCCGCTTTGGCATTTGCTCATGGTCTGTCCATTCACTTCCGTCTGATCGAAGCACGCCCGGATCTGGACGTGTTCCTGATTGCACCAAAAGGCCCTGGCCACACTGTGCGTTCCGAATATCAGCGTGGCGGCGGTGTGCCCTGTCTGGTTGCTATTGCGCAGGATAAGTCTGGCAAAGCTCTGGATATTGCTCTGTCCTATGCTTCCGCTATCGGTGGTGGCCGCGCAGGCACGATCGAAACTTCCTTCAAGGAAGAAGTTGAAACCGATCTGTTTGGTGAACAGGCAGTTCTGTGCGGCGGTCTGGTTGAACTGATCCGCGCTGGCTTTGAAACGCTGGTTGAAGGTGGTTACGCACCGGAAATGGCATACTTTGAATGCCTGCACGAAATGAAGCTGATCGTGGACTTGATCTACGAAGGCGGCATTGCCAACATGAACTACTCCATCTCCAACACTGCTGAGTATGGTGAATACGTGTCTGGCCCGCGTGTGATTACGCCAGAAACCAAAAAAGCCATGAAGGGTATCCTGACAGACATCCAGAACGGTACGTTCGTGCGTAACTTTGTGCTGGAAAACCAGTCTGGCAACGTGTTCTTCAAAGCTACACGTGCTCGTAACGATGCGCACCAGATTGAAGCCGTTGGTGAAAAACTGCGTGGCATGATGCCGTGGATTGCAAAATCCCGTCTGGTTGACAAAACCAAGAACTAATTCAGTTCTGGCGTTAGCCTTGGCAAAAAGCCCTGCCACCTCATGTGTGGCAGGGCTTTTTCTGTTTTGGGGCTATCTTGCTGTTAAAACCATGAGCGGATGCCAAAGGTAAAACGTAAATCCTCTGGCCCATTTTCCGCCATGCGGGTGTTGTTTCTGGCTACGCTGGCGGTGTTGCCATAATGCCCGGCATAGGTAACGGCAATATATGGCGCAATCTGGCGTTTGAACTCGTAGCGTAGGCGTAAACCTGCATCTATGTCAGAAAAACCCCGGCTGACACCACGCTCTGGGTCTGCATGAGAATAAAAGTTCAGCTCGGCTTGTGGCTGTAAGATCAGGCGGTTGGTTATCAGGAAGTCATAAGAACCTTCCAGTTTGCCTGCCACTCCTGTGTTGTTGAAATATGCCGTGGCAGATACATCAAAAAAGTAAAGTGCCAGCCCTTGTACACCTACGGCACCCCATGCGCGGGTAGGGCCGCTATCTACATCTAACCGGATACCTGCCTGCACATCAAAATAAGTGGAAATGGCGCGGTCGTAAAAGAATTCATGATCGCCGTCTGAAAAACGATGGTGGCCATCTAGTAAGCCTTCGGACTTCACCCAGAACTTGTTGTAATCTGTGCCAAACCACGCTTGGCCAGAATAGCGGAATAGGCTGTTGCCCGGAGTATATCGGCCCTCGAACTGTTCCAGAAGCGCATGGAAATACGTGTTGTGGTCCATAACCGGGTGGATATGCTGCACGTAATGCACTTTGGGCACAAGTGGCGGTGTGGCTGGCCATTGTGCGCTGGGTGTAACGGGCGGATAGGCGGAAGTGCCCGGTTTGTCGTTTTTGTTGGGTGCTACGCTTTGCGTAGAATGGTGCGCGGGTGTCGAGCTTTGCGGATGCGCAGGTTTTTGGGCTGGCATGTCCATGTCGCCCATATCCATATCATCCATGCCTTCCATACCTGCATGGTGCATGGAAGCCGCTTTAGCCTGCGGAATAACCGTAAAAGCCATAAGCAGAGCAGGCATGCCCAACAGGAGCCAACGATACAAAATCTGGCGGTAAAAACATGTTTTCATGACACCACCACCGTGCGGAACATGCCTAGATCCATGTGGTAAAGCAGATGACAGTGAAAAGCCCATAAACCCGGTGTATCGGCAGACACCAAGTAACTAAGCCGCCCGCCCGGTTGCACAATAATGGTGTGTTTTACGGGGTTGTACAGGCCGTTCCCATTTTCCAGTTCACTCCAAAGGCCGTGCAAGTGGATGGGGTGTTCCATCATGGTGTCATTGATCAGGGTAAAGCGTACCCGTTCGCCCAAACGCAGCGGAATGGGCTCAGCTTCCGAGAATTTTTTACCATCAAATCCCCAGATATAACGCTCCATATTGCCGGTAAGATGCAGCGTGATCTCGCGCGAGGGTGGGCGTTGATCTGTGGCTGGGTGGGTGGCGCGTAGGTCTGCGTATGCCAGAACCCGTCGGCCATTGTTTTGTAAGCCATCACCGGGGTCTGCCAGCCGGTTGATGGGCATGGCGGCACGGTTTTGGTTTTCTACATTCAAGGGTGGCGCATGTGTTTTTGCTACCTGATGCATGGGCATGTCGTGCATATCCATGTCACCCATATCGTGGCCCCCATGCATGGCCATACCCATATCTACCATGGTGCGTACGGGGCGTTCATCCATGGGGGGAATGGGCGCACTCATGCCGGAATGGGGGGCGAGCGTGCCGCGAGCGTATCCTGTTCTGTCCTCACTTTGGGCAAAAATGGTGTAGGCTTGGTTGCCTTGTGGCTGCACAATGCAATCATACGTTTCCGCCACACCAATGCGGAATTCATCTACCCGCACGGGTTCAACATTATTTCCATCTGCCTGAATGACATCCATCTGTAAGCCGGGAATGCGGATATCGTAAAAGGTCATGGCGGAGGCGTTGATAAACCGCAGCCTGACGCGTTCACCGGGTTTGAAAATACCGGTCCAATTGGCAGCAGGCGTGCAGCCATTCATCAGATAGGTATAAATAATGCCGCTGACGTCTGAAATATCCGTAGCGGACATATTCATGCCTGCCCATTGCATACGGTCTTTTAGTGTAGGCCAGACGCCAGATTTCTTGGCATCATGAAAGAACGAGGCAGCCGTGCGCTGACGGAAATTATAGTAGTCGTCCTGAAACTTCAGCTTGTTGATGATGGTATGGGGCGCCACATCAGACCAGTCTGAAAGCAGGATAACGTAATCCCGGTCATAACTGTTGGGGTCTGGCTCCTTGGGGTCAATCACAATGGCCCCGTACAGTCCCATGGCTTCCTGCATGTTGGAGTGGCTGTGGTACCAGTATGTGCCGCTCTGTTTGATAGGAAAGTGATAAGTAAAGTGTGCGCCGGGTGCAATGCCCGCAAAGCTTAGCCCCGGCACCCCATCCATATGGGCCGGGCAGCGTATGCCATGCCAGTGGATGGAGGTTGTTTCATCCAACGTATTATGAATGTTCAGGCGTAAATCATCGCCTTCACGCCACCGCAGGATAGGGCCGGGCACACCGCCATTCATGGTGGGTACGCGCTGCGGCTTATCCACAATATTTACGTTTGCCCAACCGATGGTCAGATCAAAATTACTGCTGGTGTGCGGGGTTACAATTCCGGATGTGTGGGAAGAAGCAAAAACCTGTTGAGGTGGCCGAAAAGCATACATGGCCGCCAATGCGCTGCCGCCAGTTATAAACTGCCGACGAGACACATTTCTCCCTTTCAAGGTAGGAGGAATATGCATGGGTATTGTCCATTCTGCATTATGCTGCACGTATGTAAGAACGCGCAGACCGACTGATTAAAACGTGTGAAAAATCAGGCGTTATGCAGTTTGGGTGGCCTTAGCAGAGGTGCGGCAGCGTAATCTGGCAGAAACAGAACATTCCTGCGTAACCGATGCGCAGGTATTTGCCATGCGGCTTCATGCACAGGCGCATAAGGCAGAAGCGCAGAAAGCCCAGATGCAAAGCAGTCTGTCTGGCAACAATGCTGTTGATGATGGTGTGCATGGTTTTGCAAGGCACAATGGGCCGCATGGGCTGCCGGTGGTGCAACTGCCGAATGTTCCATCGGCATGCTCATGGCATCATGAGAATGGCATTCGGCGGACTGCATGCTTATAGGCCACCCACCCATTGCATGGGTAGATGCAAACACCTTGCCCGGCAGAAGCGCATGCAAACCCACCAGCACTGCTACAAAAAGCAGGCCGCTCAGAATTTTTCTGAAAGGCAGGATGCGATCCATCATCTCGCCACCATATCTGCAATGTGTGTATGAGAGCAAGAAAATGTCCTGCAACGCAGAAAGTCGTATCATAAGTTGGTTTTGGTGCGATACGCAGGTGTGCAGCTACAGGCGGAGTAGGGTGAATGAGCCAGACAATCAGTTTCCCGGTAGAAGGGATGTCCTGCGCTGCATGCGCTGCCCGGCTGGAAAAAGTGCTGAACAGGTTGGAGGGCGTGCAAGCCTCTGTCAATTTTGCAACGGCCAAAGCACAGGTTGATCTGGGGGCCGGTGCAAGCAGCGTAACAGATGTGTTAGGTGCCGTAGCCAAAGCCGGGTTTGGGGCACAGACATCCAGCGTAGATCTGGCTCTTACAGGGCTTTCTTGTGCAGGCTGTGCCGGGCGGGTGGAAAAGGTGCTGAACGCCCTGCCATCCGTGCATGCAAATGTTAATCTGGCTACCGAGCGTGCGCATGTGACCTTTGTTCCCGGTATTGTAACGGTGCAAACGCTGATAGCAGCGGTGGAAAAAGCCGGATATGGCGCAAGTGTTTTCCAGCAGAAAACATCAGAAGAAGCCAAGCATCAGCGGCAGAAGGAATGGCGCACAGCGCTTACGGGTTTTGTGCTGGCAGCGGTTTTAAGCTTGCCGTTTTTGCTGGAAATGGTGGGTATGATGGTAGGCGCACACCATGCGGTTATGTTGCCGCTATGGGTACAGCTTGGTCTGGCCACTATAGTTCAGTTTTGGTGTGGCCGTTCCTTTTATGCAGGCGCATGGCATGCATTACGCAGTGGTGCTGCTACTATGGATGTGTTGGTGGTTTTGGGCACCAGCATTGCCTATGGCTTCAGCGCGGTTGTGGTGCTGTTTGGGCTTGATCAGCCTGTTTATTTTGAGGCCAGCGCGCTGGTTATTACACTGGTTTTGCTGGGGCGTCTGCTGGAAGCACGGGCCAAGGCGCGTGCAGGGGCTGGGATGGAAAGTCTGCTACGGCTCCAACCCAAAACGGCGCATGTTGAACGTGCCGGGCAGATAACGGATGAACCCGTAGAACAATTGCAAATTGGCAATGTGTTTTTGGTGCGTCCGGGTGAGAGTATTCCTGTAGATGGCGTGGTGCTTTCTGGCGCATCGGATGTGAACGAAGCCATGCTGACGGGTGAGAGCGTGCCCGTTACCAAGCAGGTCGGAGCCAATGTGTTTGCAGGCACATTAAACCAGACTGGCGCGCTGCGGGCCAAAGTAACCGGAATTGGCAGCCAGACCATTCTGGCAGGCATTGTGCATATGGTGGAGCAGGCGCAGGGTAGCAAAGCCAGTGTGCAGCGGCTGGCAGATAAGGTGGCATCTGTTTTTGTGCCGGTTGTGCTGGCGCTGGCTGTGCTGACATTTGCAACAGGCTGGTTGTTGACAGGCGTGTGGGACCAAAGCCTTGTTAACGCTATTTCCGTGTTGGTGATCGCCTGCCCATGTTCTCTGGGGTTGGCAACTCCTACCGCCATTATGGTGGGCACGGGGCTGGGCGCGCGCGCGGGTATCTTGTTCCGTAATGCGGATGCACTGGAGCAGACACGTAAGCTTACAACGCTTGTGGTGGACAAAACAGGCACCTTAACCCAAGGGCAGCCCGCAGTTGTGGATGTTCAGGTTATAGCGCCTGCTTCTGCACAAAATGCGCTGGCTCTGGCATATGCGCTGGAAAGCCAATCCGAACATCCATTGGCGCGTGCAGTTGTTAATTATGTACGTGCGCAGGATGTAACAGCGGCAGAGATATCTGGCTTTCAGGCGGTGCCGGGGCAAGGTGTTACCGCAGAGTTTCAGGGGCAATCTGCCGCGTTGGGTTCTCCTACGTATCTCAGCACTCTTGGCTGTAAGGTAGATCATGAATTCACCCAAAGCTGGCAGCAGCAGGGGCGTACGGTTGTGGGGGTGGCGCAGGGGCAAACGGTTCTGGCATGGTTTGCGCTGGCAGATCAGATCCGACCAGAAGCGCATGAAGCTGTAGCGGCCTTGCAGCAGCAGGGGCTGGATGTGGTCATGCTAACGGGGGATAACGCCCGTGTTGCGCAGGCTGTGGCCCAGCAGGTGGGTATAAAAACAGTTATTGCTGGTGTGCTGCCAGATGGCAAAGCAGCCGAAATTCGTAAGTTGAAAGAGCAGGGTAAGTGCGTTGGCATGGTGGGCGATGGTATAAATGATGCCCCGGCCCTTGCCTCAGCCGATGTTGGGTTTGCCATAGGGGCTGGAGCAGATATTGCGCTGGAAACGGCTGATGTTGTGCTGATGCGCAGCAACCTGATGGCCTTGGTGGATGCGCTTTCCCTCTCTCGCGCCACGGTTTCCAAAATATGGCAGAACCTGTTTTTTGCCTTTATCTACAACATTCTCGGTTTGCCACTAGCGGCACTTGGTAAGTTGGACCCAGTGCTGGCAGGGGCTGCTATGGCCATGAGTTCTGTTTCTGTTGTCAGCAATTCTCTGTTGCTAAACCGGTGGAAGCCCAAATCCTGATAACATCAGGTGGGTAAAGAAGGATTGGTTTCACCAAGTAAAATACTGCCTTCTTCTGGCAACCACTCTCCTGTGTTTTCATCACGCCCTTGCAAGTAAAACTGGCGAGGCGTGGTGTCTGATGCAGATTGTGCAGCCTTTTGCAGAAATTTCTGCATAGGGGCAGATTGTTTGCGGTTAATCAGGCAACACAGCTTGGTATCAGGAAAAGCGTCCAGCATATGAGCGGAGCAGTCTTCCCCCGCAAAAATCATTAACGGTGGCATCTGCCGTTTTGCGACAAAATATTTGTGAATAATGGCTGTTTTGCCAGCATCTGCCGGGAAGGGGTAATGAGCAGCCTCGGTAGAAAGCAGGATTTTTTTGCGCTCTGCCAAACGTGCGCCAAAAACATGTTCACGCGGCAGGTTGTATCCATACTCTGCTGATGTTGCGAACAGCGCAGTAATATCCTCCATGCCGGAGGTGCAGATAACCGGGTCTATCCCATGTTCTTGCAAAATCTGGAACAGGTTGGCCATTTCTGGCGTAAGCCGTAGGGCCTGCACAACTTTGGCAGATACAGGGCCAGCTTTGCCGGGGCGCTCTGCCGGGCATTCCCACGTTTGTGTGGTAATGGAGGCCCCAAGGCACCATTCATTTGCCGCGCGGCTTAGGGCAATAACATCTGCTGCCGTTTGTCCAGCCACCAGCCGTATCATCCAGCGTTGCGCGGCTTCTGGCCCGTGCAGTGTGGCAACGGCCTGTTGGCAAAAGGCCATTCTGGCCCGAAAAGCTTGCAGAGTAATATCTTTTGCCAACACATCGCGTGGGAGCGGATGCGGCATATGCCCGTAACGGGCCGCCAGCGCACGATAATCCTCTATCAGATCATCCACCAGCACCGGGAAGGAAACGGGTTGCCCAGCCATATTAAAAAATGGTGCTGGCAAGGGGTGCGCAAATGCATGCACGTGGATAAGGTGCCGGAATTCATCTGCACGCATTAGAAAGCTAAAGTGTTCCAGCATGTAGAGGAACAGCGTTTCCTGCACATCGCCCACAATGGTTGTGTTGTTCCAGTCCACCACCACATAAGGCCGACGTTGCGGATTATAGATGGAAGAATATTGCCCGTTGGCGTTGATAACGTTCTGAATGGCCTTATGCACATGCGGTGCCCATTTAAGGGTCTCCAGCATGGGCGGTTCGCGTTCCATCAGTTCGGGAATGGATGTTGCACGTGCAACAATGGGTGGCCCAGCCAGAGCAGAAATGCCCATACCAGCACAGCAAAGACCAAAACGACGGCGAGAAAAACTGTTACGCATAAAAACCTCTGGCTGGTTTGCGTAGGGTATGAATCAGCACGTTGGGCAAGATATGTGTAATTGTAACCCAGAATACAGCAAAATGCCTTTTGCCTGACAGGCCGTAAGAGCACGGGTGGGATCAGCCTCTAACCCTTGGGTGGCATCTGTTAGAAGCACGCTTGCATATCCGGCTTTGTGTGCATCTATTGCTGTGGCCTGCACGCAGTATTCCAATGCCAAGCCACACACAAAAACACGCATGATGCCATGTTGTTTTAAAACTGTATCCAGCAATAGGCCCAATTCTGTTTTGGCCCCAAAAGCAGAGTAGCTATCCTGATCGGCCTGCGCACCTTTGAACACATGCAGGGTATGGTCGGGTAGGTGTAAATCTTTGGGAAAATCTGCCCCGTATGTATGGGCTACACAATGCGGGGGCCACAAACCCTTTTGATGGTGGGTATTGAAAGAAACATGATCAGGTGGGTGCCAGTCCTGCGAGGTTACGATCATCCCAAAAGGTAAACGTGCCAATTTGTTGATAACAGGCACAATGGCATGGCCTTTAGGCACAGGCAGGGTGCCGCCCGGCAGAAAATCGTTCTGCACATCCACTACAATCAGCGCATCCCTTTTGCCCGGTATAAAGGTAGGCGGGAAAGGCGCTGATTGCGGGGGCATGCGTGTTATTCTTTATGCGGAAGGGAGCAGCCGCGCCAAGGCGCGATTGCGGCCAATTAATGGTAGAAGATCACGCAGTTCCGGCCCTTGTTCTTCACCTGTCAGGGCCAGACGAAGGGGATGAAACAGGGCTTTGCCAGAACGGCCTGTTTTTTCACGCACAGCGGTTGTCCATGCTTTCCATGTGGTTTCATTCCACGGTTCGGCAGGTAGCAGGCTTGCGGCTTCTTTCAGGAAGTCATCTTCTCCTTCCTGCACGGGGGGGATGATATCTCCATCCGTTACATTATGCCAAAGGCGTGCTTCTGAAAGCAGTTCGATATTTCCGCGAATAGCCAGCCAGAATGCCTCTGTGGCCCCTTTAGGTAATCTGTCTGCCACATCTGCATAAGGTGTCTGGGCCAGTAGTTTGTGGTTCATGGCCAGCAACTGGCGGGTATCAAACCGAGCGGCAGAGCGGGAGATATGGGAGATATCGTAGATCTTGGCCTGTTCATCAAACGGCAGCAACACCGGGTCATCCGAAGACCCCAGACGAGCAAGGTAGGAGATAAGCGCTGTTGCTTCTATGCCATCCTGCCGGAATGTGCGCAGAGAGCACGCATCAAACCGCTTGGAAAGTTTACCGCCATTTTCATCAAGCAGCAGTGGCAGATGCGCAAAACGGAAGTGATCAGGATGTGCCCCAAGAGCTTGGGCAATATCAATCTGCACGCCGGTGTTGGTTACGTGGTCTTCCCCACGAATAATGTGGGTAATGCCTGTTTCCAGATCATCTACAACAGAAGCCAGTGTGTACAGCACTGTGCCATCTGTGCGCACCAGAACGGGGTCTGAAACAGAAGGAAGTTTTACCTGGCAATCACCCATCACCATATCGCGCCAGCGTACAGTGGTGTTGGACAGTTTGAAGCGCCAGTAGGGTACTTTACCGTTTGCTTCAGCCTGTGCGCGCTGCTGGGCAGTCATTTTCAGCATGGCACGATCATAAACCGGAGCACGGCGCTGGCGGATCTGTGTTTCGCGCTTGGCGGCCAGTTCCTGCTCACTTTCAAAGCAGGGGTAAAGGTGGCCAGAGGCCTTCAGTTTTTCAATGGCCGCAGCGTAGCGGTCCAGCCGTTCTGTCTGCCGGAAGGTTTCATCCCACTGAATGCCCATCCAGTGCAGATCTTTCTGGATAGCTTCCACCAGCTCCTCGCGGGAGCGGCCGATATCCGTATCATCAATACGAAGTTGGAATTGGCCACCGTGGCGGCGGGCGTAAAGGGCATTGGCAAGTGCCTGACGGGCATTGCCAACATGCAGGAGGCCGGTAGGGCTGGGAGCAAAACGGAGTTTCATGACAGAAGCTTATGGCGCGAATGAACAGGAAAGGCCAGCCACAGCGTTATGCTGTGTTAGTGCTGGTGGCCACCATTATCTGCATCGTCCGGCGCTGCGTAAAGGTCTGTCAGGTCTTCATTATCTTCAACCAGCCGACGCGGGTCCAGCATACGCCAGTCTCGTTCCATGGGTGTTGCGCGGTGGGCTGTAAAATCATCCAGCTCATTGGCGGAATGCCAGCCATCTTCACCTGCATCTAGTACCACAGCATCTTCACCAAAGCTGAACCACGTTGTGAGCACATCCTTGGCGCTGGCGCCGGGGGTGCGGCAGCGTTCTATACTGTCGCGCACATAGGCGCGGGCAAATGCATTGGCGTGTGCCAGATCATGAAAAACGCCAACATCTTCCACAATGTTATCTTCCGCACCGCCCGAAAGATCCAGAATGCGAACTTTCCATGTTTTGTCTTCGGTATCGGTTTTGTCGGTCATGTCTGTTCGCCTTTGGTGGTTTTGCGGAAGGAGGGAAGTAGGAATTCCCTCCCAATTTTTACCCGTTCAACGCCGTTGTAGGAGACAATATCGGCTGTGGCGTAGGTTTCGTTCCATAGTTCAGGAATAAAGGAGCCAGTACCCACAACATCAACGGGGGCGTGTGCGTCTGCCATACAGGCGCATTTGGTAACACCGAAGCCAGAAGACGCAATAATTTTAACATGCGGGAAGCCTGCGTGATCCAGTTCCTCGCGCATTTTCCAGATAGCTGCGGCAGAAACACCTGTGCCAATCAGGTAGCGCAGTTCTTTATCAGAACGGTAACGGCGTAGTGCTTCAGGCGCATGGCGGTTGACGACCGCATAAGATTCCTGCGGATTCAGCCCCTGCATAAAGCGGCCGCCATGTGTATCCAGCCTTACAGCCAGCTTGCCTTCTGCTGCCAGTTTGGGAAAGCGGTTGCAAACGGCCAGCGCGTCCGTAATTTCTTGGCCAAAGTAATCAACCAGAACAACCAGATCTGTATGAGGAAATTCCGCGTGGAACATTTCAGCCGCACGCACGGTGGAACCTGCATATCCAATTAAAGCATGTGGCATGGTGCCTGCGCCATGCGTGCCGCCAAAAAAGGGTGCAACGGCATCATTGGCTGTGCCTACAAATCCGATAGCGCCGTTTTCCTGCGCTTCACGCCCCCCAACAGAAGCCGCATAGGCCATAAGCTCCTGCATTTCATACCCAGCGCAATGGCGGGCATCCATGGCTAAAAAGCGGGTATGCGGCAGGGAAAGTGCCATCTGATAAGCGCGATGTGCCGCAACACAAGGGCTACCAAGTTTTTGCAGCAGCAGTGTTTCCAGATCAGCCAGATGGGTAAAGGAGCCTGTTACGTAAACCAATGGCTCGCCAGCGCCCACCCATTCACCTTCTGGGTGCACCACATCGACAGAGTAGGGGGCTTGGCGCTGGGCCATAACGTTTTTCAGCCATTCCAGCATCAGCCCCGGAGCAGAAATAACAGGACGACGGATAAAGAAGGCGTATGTAACCTCGCAATCTCCAAACCGGCCGACAATCTGGCGGGTACGATTAAAATAGGAATCTGTACGCGCGCGAATTTCCGCATCGGGAAGCGGTGCTGCTGTGCGGGCGGAACAGACGCCTGCTGTAGGTTTGGAGAAGGAATGTGTCATCCTGATCTGCTCTTTCTGCCATTGGGGCTGCAGGGATGATGGGAACAACGGGGGGCAAGGTAAACCCCACCCCCCGGTTCTGTGATCAGCCTGAGTGTTCAGGCTGAGTTCATAAAAGCGTGTATGCCTTAGCGTTCGCTTTTGAGTTCTTCCGCAATCAGGAAGGCCAGTTCCAAAGACTGTTCAGCATTCAGGCGCGGGTCACAGAAAGTTTCATAACGGTTGCCCAGATCTTCTTCTGTCAGGCAATGCGCGCCACCTACGCATTCAGTTACGTTCTGGCCTGTCATTTCCAGATGCACACCACCAGCAGGCACGTTTTCTGCCGCACACACGGCAAAGAACCCTTTCACTTCCTTCACGATGGAATCGAAGGAGCGTGTTTTGATCTTCTGCTGCGTAGAGGTGGTGTTGCCGTGCATGGGGTCTGTCAGCCACGTTACAGTCTGCCCAGTAGCTTTTACGGCCCGCATAAGCGGGGGCAGTTTTTCTGTAATCTTATCCGCACCCATACGAGAGATAAGCGTAATACGCCCGGCTTCGTTTTTCGGGTTGAGGATTTCTGTCAGCTTTTTAATGTCTTCCACGCTGGTAGTGGGGCCGACCTTAATGCCGATAGGGTTACGCACACCGCGCAGGAACTCAACATGCGCGCCATCAGGCTGGCGGGTGCGGTCCCCAATCCACACAAAGTGGGCGGAGCAGTCGTACCATTCACCAGATGTCGAGTCGATGCGTGTCAGAGCCTGCTCATAAGGTAGCAGCAACGCTTCGTGAGAGGTGTAGAACTCTGTTTCATCAATCTGCGGGGCAGATGCTGCGTTCAGCCCGCATGCCTGCATGAATGCCAGCGTTTCGCCAATACGTTCCGCCATAACGCGGTAACGGTTGGAAAGCGGAGAACGCTCAACAAAGCCAAGATTCCAGCGATGCACCTGATGCAGGTTGGCATACCCACCGTGAGAGAACGCGCGCAGAAGGTTCTGGATACCGGTGGATTGGAAGTAGCCGGTTTCCATACGAACAGGGTCTGGAATACGGGATTCCGGCGTAAAGTCCGAACCGTTGATGATATCGCCGCGGTAAGACGGCAAGGTAACACCGTTTACGGTTTCCGTATCGGAAGAGCGCGGCTTGGCGAACTGGCCAGCCATACGGCCAATTTTAACAACCGGCACTTTGGCGCCAAATGTCAGCACTACGGCCATCTGCAACAGCACGCGGAAGGTATCACGCACGATGTTGGCTTTGAATTCACCAAAGCTTTCAGCGCATGCGCCACCTTGCAGCACAAAGGCTTGCCCGGTAGCAGCCTGCGCCAGATGGTTGCGCAGGGTGCGTACTTCCCCGGCAAATACCAGCGGCGGATAGGAACTTAGCCGATCTTCAACCGTTTTAAGCGCGGCCTGATCCGGATAACTGGGAATCTGCTTTACGGGAAACGAACGCCAGCTATCCGGCATCCAGGTCGCAGACGTCGGGTTGGGCTGGGTGAGCGTTGCACTCATAACGCGGTTCCTGTCAGTTTAAGGGTGGTCAGGTCAGAGGTTGAATAAAGAGACATAAAGCACCTTACACCCGCGTACGGATGCCAAGGGGAAGCCTTTATGTCTAAAACAGCGCCAATAGGCAAATTTCATCTTTAATGCCAAACGCGTGCGCTTGCCTTTAATGTATGGCGGGCATATGGCCGCTTGGTTTGGCATTTTGCCATGTTGGTGCAATATAGCACCAGCACAACCCGGCTGGAACGGTTTTTCGGGCAGGGTAAATTTTCATTTTTTCGCGGGGTAACGCGCAATGGCGCAGCTGCGTAAACCGTTTGTAACGGCGCTTTCGGGCATATGTGTTGGATTTGGCCTTATGGCTGGTATTTCTGCAGCTTATGCAGATCCAGCCCTGATGCCTGATGATAATGTTTCCTTCTCTGAAGGTTCTGGCAGCCTCGATTCTAATGGCCAGCAGAGCCAGTCTTCTGAAAAGAAGACCGTGCATGGGCATCGTAACCTGCCACCGGGGTATCAGGATGCACCATCCATGGATTTTCAGCATGGCGCAGACCCGGATCATCTGGCCAAGGTGCATCGTGACTCGGTAACCGGTTCCGATATTTCCAAATATGGTTCTGCCTATCAGAGTAGCAGCCCGTTTGGTTCCGGGCAGGTTGGGGATTCTACCGGCAATGGGTGGGTTATCCCGCGCTAATTTTCTTCCACCAAGCGTATCTGGGCCTGACCATTCGTCAGGTCTGTGATGCGTTGAGTGATGTTTTCCTGCCAGTCTGTGGGCAGCGTAAGAATAAATTGAGCACCCAGAGCATCAAATTCTGGCGTGTCAGCCTCCACTCCCCATTCAGGCAAACGAGACTGTAGCAGCCCGATCAATGAAAACGGGCAATGAAAGCTCAGTTTGATACGGTCTATCAGCGGTTCTTTTGGGGCTTCCCGCAAACATTCTGCCGCAGTGCCAGCATAAGCACGCACAAGGCCGCCAGCCCCAAGCTTGATACCGCCAAACCAGCGCGATACCACAATGGCAACCCGATCAAGCTTTTGTGCAAGAACAACCTGTAAAATTGGTCGCCCAGCAGTGCCTGATGGCTCTCCGGCATCATGGCAGCGGCAATGTGGGCCAAATTGCCACGCCCAGCAATGATGCGTGGCATCTGGCCCTGCCGCTGCAATGCGGCTGATAAAAGCTTCGGCCTCTTCTATGCTGTTTATGGGCGTAGCATTGGCAAGAAAGCGGCTTTTTTTAATATCCCGTTCCAGAGTAAAGGGGCTTAGAAGCGTTTCGGTCATGCGCTTAATGATACAACCTGCCTAAAGCCCAGCAAATATGTATTCTGATGGATGTATGATGAGAAAGCCAAAGTTATGGCCTTATTAAGGTTGTTTCTTTGGTAAAATGGCATGACAGGATGGTGAAAAACAGGCTTGCTCTGTTGGGTGTAGGATCGTTTTGTTCCAATATATGGAAACAATCGCATTTCGCGGCTTTGCAGATTATGTATCTGCTAGCAGTGGAGCAGAAAAAGGAAAGCAGCAGCATGGCGCCTGTGTTGCGTAAGAAGTGTTTGGTTCTGGCAGGTGTTTGCGCAGTTGCTCTACCTAGTCTGAATATACCGTCTGCTATGGCAGAAGGTGGGTTGGGCGACGATGACGATGCAGAAACGCATCGTCCAGCAGATATGCACAACTTGGCAACCAAGCCGCCGCTGCCCCGTGCCCATAAGGATTTTAGCAAATATCGCTACAAGCCAGAGGGCGATAAAGTGCAGGAACAGCCAGATGCCAACCGGTTGTTATTCTGGACACAGGATGGCAAGCCAGATGGTTATGCACAGCGGCGTGGAAGCAGCATTATTTATTATAATGCGCAAGGGCAGGCGATACGCATCCAGCACCTGACTCCAGAAGAAATGGCTGACTAGAACGGACTTCCACCTTCTTCCTGTATGCATACAGGAAGAAGGTGGTGTTTTTACCCAGCGGAAATCAGATCCAGAATAGCAGCGGATGTTTCTTCAATAGATCGGCGCGTAACGTCAATAACCGGCCAGTTATGGCGGCGGCACAAGCGGCGCGCCCAGTGCAATTCTTCCTGCACTTTTTCCAGATCAATATAGGCATAATCTGCCACAGGATCGATCTTGGCTTTGGATGGCACCATTTGAGACAAACGGTTACGGCGAATTTCAATGAGGCGTTCTGGGTCTATTGTCAGCCCGATAACGGGTTTATTGGTAGTAAACAGATCCTGCGGCGGCTCAATGCCCATTACCAAGGGAACATTGGCTGCCTTTAGGCCCCGATTTGCCAGATAAAAGCAGGTAGGTGTTTTAGAAACGCGCGAGACACCAACTAGAATAACATCAGCTTCGTTCAGACCTTTGGTTTCCTGCCCATCATCATGCGCCAGCACATAATGCATGGCTTCAATGCGCTGATAATAGGTTTCATCCATGATGTACTGGCCACCCGGATGAAGCGTAGCTTCTTCTCCCGTTTCTTCCGTAAGAAAGTGCAAGGCGTTATCTAGCACATCTAATAGCCGCACCTGTAGGCTTGCACAGCCTGCTTCCATATCAGCCTGCAAGGTCGGGTCTGTCAGGGAAGACATAACTGGCCCACGATCCAGCGCGATATGGCGCAAAACCCGGCGGAGCTGAAGTTGCGTGCGAATAAGGTTCCAGTGGCGCAGATGCACTTCTGTGTTGGGAAACTGCGCAATACATGCGCGGGCAACGGAATCCAGTGTCTGGCCCGTTGCTTCGGAGACAAGGTGGAGCGTGATTTTTTTTTGCATGATCTAGATTCAAAAATGGCCGCCTCGGTGAGAGGCGGCCACCTTTTTGTTCAGGCTTTTACGGCCTTGTTGTTTTTGGCAGCCAGTGCAGCCTGTGCTGCGGCCAATCTGGCAACGGGCACCCGGAAGGGAGAGCAGGAGACGTAATCCAACCCAACTTCTTCAAAGAAGGAGATGGAAAGCGGATCGCCCCCATGTTCACCACAGATGCCCAGTTTGATGTCGGACTTGGCGGTACGGCCTTTTTCCACACCCATACGCACCAGTGCGCCAACGCCTTCGCGGTCGATCGAGACAAACGGATCTTGCGGAAGCAGCCCTTTTTCCACGTATTCTGGCAGGAAGGAGCCAGCATCATCGCGGGAAAGGCCAAGGGTGGTCTGTGTCAGATCGTTTGTGCCGAAGGAGAAGAAGTCTGCGCTCTGCGCAATCTGATCTGCCGTAATGGCTGCACGTGGCAGTTCGATCATGGTGCCGATCTTGTAAGATAGCTCTGCCTTCCGTTCAGAAAGAACATCAGCAATGGCTGTTTCACAGGTTTTACGCACCAGATCCAGTTCTGCCTTGGTACTGATCAGCGGGATCATGATTTCTGGAGCAACAGGCTTGCCTGTTTCCTTGGCAATATCAAGAGCCGCTTCTGCAATGGCACGCACCTGCATGGCGTAGATTTCTGGGTATGTAATGCCCAGACGGCAACCACGATGGCCCAGCATCGGGTTGGCTTCAGATAGTGCAGACCGGCGTGCGCGCAGGGTTTCAACATCCTGCCCAAGCGCTTTGGCCACTTCTTCTAGCTCAGCTTCACCATGCGGCAGGAATTCGTGCAGCGGCGGATCAAGCAGACGAATGGTTACAGGTAGCCCCGCCATAATGCGGAACAGTTCTGTAAAGTCACTCCGCTGGAAGGGCAGAAGCGCGTTAATGGCTTTGGCGCGGGTGGCTTTGTCATCCGCCATAATCATCTGGCGCACATGGCCAATACGATCAGGGCCGAAGAACATATGCTCCGTCCGGCACAGGCCAATACCTTCTGCACCAAAGCGGCGGGCTGTTGCCGCATCTTCTGGCGTTTCAGCATTGGCGCGCACACCAAGGCGACGGATGGAATCTGCCCACCCCATAAGGGTTGCAAAGTCACCAGAGAGTGTTGGTGGAATGGTGGGAACACGGCCTTTGTAAACAGCACCCGTGCCACCATCCAGTGTAAGCCAGTCACCAGCTTTAAGCGTGTGGCCATCTACCTTCATGGTCTGGGCTTTGTAGTCCACGGCAATGCTGCCAGCACCGGCTACGCACACGCGGCCCATGCCACGGGCCACCACAGCAGCGTGGGATGTCATGCCGCCACGTGTTGTTAGCACACCGCGAGCAGCGTGCATGCCGTGCACGTCTTCTGGAGAGGTTTCAACACGCACCAGAATAACATCTTCACCTTTGGCTGCACGGTCTTCCACATCTTCAGCAGAGAACGCGATAACGCCCGTTGCCGCACCCGGAGAAGCGGGAAGGCCGCGTGTCAAAAGCTGACGTTCTGCTTTGGGGTCCAGCACAGGGTGCAGAAGCTGATCGAGAGATGCAGGAGGCACGCGGTTAACGGCTTCTTCCTGCGTGATCAGATTTTCCTTGGCCATATCAATGGCAATGCGCAGGGCGGCTGCGGCTGTGCGTTTGCCAGAGCGAGTCTGGAGCAGGTACAGCTTGTTTGCCTGCACCGTGAACTCAATATCCTGCATATCGCGGTAGTGGCGTTCCAGCAGATCGCGCACTTTTAGCAGTTCCTGATACGCGTTGGGCAGGGCCTTTTCCATAGGCACTTGGCCTTCAGCCGCACGGGATGCGGCCATGGGCTGCGGTGTGCGGATACCTGCCACAACGTCTTCACCCTGAGCGTTGATCAGGTATTCACCGTAGAAAATATTTTCACCGGTAGAAGGATCACGTGTGAAGCAGACGCCTGTGGCGCAATCATCACCCATGTTGCCGAACACCATGGATTGCACGTTAACAGCCGTGCCCCAGCTTGCCGGAATATCATGCAGCTTGCGGTAAGTGTTGGCGCGTGGGTTCATCCATGAGCCAAATACGGCCCCAATGGCGCCCCAAAGCTGCTCTTTCGGGCTTTCAGGAAAAGCGGTGCCGGTTTCCTGCAGAACAATCTGTTTGTAGCCTTTAACGACTTCCTGCCATTCCTCAGCGCTCAGAGATGTATCATCTTCCTTGCCGATGGCACGCTTGATCTGCTCAAGCAGATCTTCAAAGCGGTGGTGGGCAACACCCAGCACAACGGAGCCGTACATCTGAATGAAGCGGCGGTAGCTATCCCATGCAAACCGGGCATCACCGGATGACTTTACAAGCCCTTCAACGGTGCTGTCATTCAGCCCCAGGTTGAGAACTGTATCCATCATGCCGGGCATGGAAACACGTGCGCCAGAACGGACAGAAACAAGCAAAGGGGCATTGGCATCGCCAAAGCGCAGACCCATGGCTTTTTCAACCAGACCCATGGCTTCTTCAAGCTGGGATTCCAGTTCAGCCGGGTATTTCCGTCCGTTTTCGTAGAACGCCGTGCAGACTTCAGTGGTAATGGTAAACCCCGGGGGGACGGGCAGGCCAATATTGGCCATTTCTGCCAGATTAGCTCCCTTACCGCCGAGGAGATTGCGCATCCCGGCGTTGCCTTCGCTCTGGCCGGCGCCGAAACTGTAGATCCACTTGGTCATGTGCCGTTCACTTCATTCCTGCACACAGTAAAGCCAAAAGCCCCGACCGAGGGGAGGAAAAGGAGATAACGGGGCGATAGGCTGGCCTGCGTGCTATTTTTATTCTTGGTTTTGGACGACTTTGTAATCCATCCCTTCGTTGGAAAGTAGCATGACGCAGTTTTGCTGGGCGGGCAATCTCTCTTTTGTATCAGAATACAAAAAAACGTGTGCCGCGCTGCGCTATTCCTGCTCGGAGCAAAAAGCGTTCCATTCTGCTTCATCCATGGTTTGAAGGCCAAGTTCCACAGCCTTTTTGGCCTTTGAGCCAGCTTTTTCCCCCAGAACAACCAGATCTGTTTTTTTGGAAACAGAATCCGAAACCTTAGCGCCCATGCGTTCTGCCGTTGCTTTGGCTTCTGGCCGTGTCATGGTGTGTAGGGTGCCGGTAAACACAATGGTTTTGCCAGCCAAGGCACCTTCGGATGCTGCGGTTTCTTCCGTTATGGTCAGATTTGCGCGTAAATCCGCCAATGTTTGCAGATTATGTTCTTCTGCCACAAAGGCCACCAGATCTTCCGCTGTGGTTGTGCCTATACCGGTAATGGAACCCAGTTCCAGCCGTGCGTCAGATCCAATAATGGCGGCAGCCTGCATCTGGTTAAACCAGTTTTCATAGGTGCCATAGTGGCGTGCCAGCAGGCGGGCATTGCTGGCGCCAATCCGACGGATGCCAAGCGCATAAATAAAACGAGAAAGAGAAATGGTGCGGCGGCTCTCTATGGCCTGCAACAGCTTTTGAACAGATTGCTCGCCCCAACCATCGCGCTTTTCTATATCTGCGGCGTGTTCATGCAGACGGAAAATATCACCAGGTGTTAAAATCAGGCCGATATCGTGGAACTCACGAATACTGCGGTCTCCCAAGCCTTCAATGTCAAACGCTTGGCGGGAAACAAAGTGGATCAGCCGCTCCACAACCTGCGCGGGGCAGGTAAGCCCACCTGTGCAACGGCGCACAGCTTCGCCTTCTGGCCGCACCGCCGCTGCACCGCAAGCAGGGCAATGATCGGGGAAGTGATAAGGTGCCTGCCGGGGCGTGCTATCTGTAGAAGGGGCAACGCCCAACACTTGAGGGATAACATCCCCCGCCCGCTGGATAAAAACCATATCACCGGGGCGGACATCCTTGCGGGCAATTTCATCTTCATTATGCAAGGTTGCGCGCATAACCAGCACACCACCAACATTTACCGGCTCCAGATGTGCAACAGGGGTGAGCGCACCTGTGCGGCCAACCTGAATTTCTATTTCTTTCAGGCGGGTAACCGCCTGTTCCGCCGGAAACTTCCACGCAATGGCCCAGCGCGGGGCGCGGCCAGCAAAGCCTAAGCGTTCTTGCAGGGCCAGATCATCAATTTTGTAAACAACGCCATCAATATCGTAGGCAAGTTCAGCCCGATTCTGGCTGACTTCCGCAAAAAAGACTTCGGCATCTTCTACGCCTTTAATCTGGCGAGAAAGCGGATTAACCGGAAAACCCCATGCTTTGAGTTGCTCCAGATAAGCCCAATGGCTGCGGCTGATTTTTTCTGAGCAGAAACCAAGCGCATAAGCAAATAAGGACAGCGGGCGTTGTGCCGTAATTTTGGAATCTAGCTGCCGTAATGAACCCGCTGCTGCATTACGCGGGTTGGCAAACAGTCGTTTGTTTGCAGCTTCTTGCGCTGCGTTGAGTTCCAGAAAGTGCTTTTTGGAAAGAAAAACCTCACCACGAATTTCGATGAGATCGGGGTAGGAGCCAGAAAGGCGTAACGGCAAATCCTTAAGCGTGCGCAAATTGGCGGTAACGTCTTCGCCTTCAGTGCCATCGCCGCGGGTGGTGCCACGTACAAAACGGCCTTTTTCGTAGGTTAGGCTGATAGAAAGACCATCAATTTTGGGCTCCCCTACAAAAATCAGTTGTTCTGTCGCTTCCTGATCCAGCCCTAAAAAGCGTGTGGCGCGGCTGATGAAGCCTTCAAAATCTTCCCGGTCAAACACGTTGTCCAGCGAGAGCATGGGCACAAGGTGGATGTGCTTGCCAAAAGCTGTATCGGGTGCGGCCCCTACGGCTTGGGCTGCGCTGTTTTCTGGTTCGGCCTGTGGGTGCTGAGCCACAATGGCATCATACCGCCTGCGCAGGGCATCATATTCTGCATCGCTGATTTCTGGCGCATCGTTCCGATAGTAAGCCGCGTTATGGTGGGCAATTTCGGCAGCAAGGTGCTCCAGTTCTTCCCGTGCTTGTTGGAGTGTCATTGTAGCGGGAAGAAAGGCGGGTTCAGGCATTATTGTCATGTCCAAGTAGGCTGGCGGCAGCGGCGCGGGCGGCATCGGTTACTGTATCACCGGCCAACATACGCGCAATTTCCTCGTTACGCTCTGTGTCTGTAAGTGGGGTGGCGTGTGTTACGGTTTGGCCGTTGCGGGTAAGTTTGCCAATACGCAAATGTGCATCTGCGCTGGCCGCCACTTGAGGGCTATGGGTAATAGCCAGAACCTGCACATTTTGCGCAAGCCGATGCAGGCGTTCACCAATGGCGGCGGCTGTAGCTCCCCCAACGCCCGCGTCAATTTCATCAAAAATCAGTGTACCAATACCTGATTGACCAGCCAGAACCAGTTTAAGCGCCAACATAAGGCGGGAAAGCTCACCACCAGACGCAACTTTAGCTAAAGGCCCTGCTGGTTGGCCGGGGTTGGCCGCGATTAGAAAGATCACCTGTTCCATACCCTGCCTGCTCCACTGTTCAGCAGGAAGCGGCTTGATATCCACCAGAAAGCGGGCTTTTTCCAGTTTGATAGGCTTTAATTCTGCGGTAACGGCCTGCTCCATCTTGCTGGCAGCTTTGGTGCGGGCTTCGTGCAGCGCTTTGGCTTTTTGAATATATGTTAGCCGCGCTTCTTCAGTTGCAATTTTAAGAGATTCCAGCGCCGCCGTGCCGTTTTCCAGTGCTGTCAGGCGGCTAGAAAGCCGAGTAAGCAACTCTGCCAGATCATCTACGGGAATGGAATGTTTGCGTGCCACGGTGCGAAGGGCGAACAGGCGCTCTTCTGTATCTTCCAACAGGCGCGGGTTGGCTTCTGTGTCCGCAGCTAAGCGGGAGAGCAGGGTTTCGGCTTCTGCCAAAGCGTTTTCGGCATTTTCCAGCGCTGTGAGGGCTTCTGTTGTGCGGGTTTCCAACGGTTCGGCTTCTGCCGATGTTGGGGAGGGAGCGGACGCATTTGTTGGCACAAGGCGCAGCAGGGCGCGGGTTGCGCCACGTAAGGCGGCGGCCGGGCCGGGGGAGCGTCTGTCTTTGGGGGTGAGTTCGGAAAGGGCTGCGGCTACAGCTTCTCCACGTCGTTCAGCTTGTTGAAGCGCATGGCGTTGTTGGGCTAATTCCTCTTCCTCACCCGGTTGCGGGGCGAGGGCTGTGAGTTCATCAACCGTATGGCGCAGCCATTCCTCTTCCCGCGCAGCTTCTTCTAATGCGCGATGTGCATTGGCAAGTTCTGAGCGCAGGGTTTGCCAACGATCAAACGCACCAGCAGTACCACTTAATAAGGAAGGTTTGACACCATAAGCATCAAGCAAACCGCGATGTGTGCTGGAATCGGCCAGCCCCATTTGCTCGTGCTGGCCTTGAATTTCAATGAGGGTTGCGGCCACGCGCCGCAAAAGCGTGATACCAACAGGCTGATCGTTGATCCACGCGCGGGAGCGGCCTTCCTTGGAGATAACACGGCGTAGAACTAAGGGCTCCTGTAATTCTGCGGGAATGTCCTGCTCTTGCAGAATGCCGAATGCCTCGTGTGAAGCAGAAACATCAAAACTGGCAGTTACGCGCGCTTCTGGTGCACCGGCACGTACTAGGCCAGCGCTTGCACGATCACCCATGGCAAGGCCCAAACTGTCTAGCAGAATGGATTTGCCCGCTCCGGTTTCCCCTGTAAGTGCAGTAAAACCTGCGTGGAGTGAGAGATCGAGCGTTTCAATCAGAACAACATCCCTGATGGAAAGGCTTGTTAGCATAATGGCATCCGGTTTTCCGGGCTTGCGCCCAAAGGACAGGAAAGACGGCAAAACACAAAAGCCAATAGCTTCCTGCTTGCCCCGCCCGCGAGGGGCGGCAAATGCACAATACTCATTTCAGGCACGAGCCGCCAGAAAAATGTTCTCTATGTGTTCTTTATTTTGCAGGTGAGCTTGCAGGGGCGGCCGGAGCGGTAGGTTCTGCTTTTACAGGTGTAACAGGTGCTGCCTTAATAGGCATGGCCTGCGGCTGTGTGTTTTCATTACGCGTATCTGTTGCCAGAGCATCTGGTTCCATAGCTGTGCCTTTTTTGGCGCCAGCTGTTCCGGGTTCGGCATCTTTGGGCATATCAGATGCAGAAACAATCTTGCCGGGAATAGGGAACTTATCCGTTAGCAAATGATAGCGGTGCAGATTATCATAGGCATAGCGATACCATTTGCTGCCAGGGTAATTGTAACCCAGCACAATGGCAGATTTACGCGCCTGATCCGTTAATCCCAGATCCAGATACACTTCCACCATGCGTTCCAATGCTTCGGGCACATGGTTGGTGGTCTGGAAATCCTGCACCACACGTTGGTAGCGGTTGATCGCGCCTTCGTAGTTCTTTTCACGCTGATAATAGCGGCCAACCAGCATTTCCTTACCGGCCAGATGGTCTCGGCAGAGGTCAATTTTTAGCTGCGCATCACGTGCGTATTTGGACTGCGGAAAGCGTGTGATCACTTCTTCCAGCGCATCCATAGATTCTGCCGTGCCTTGTTGATCGCGCTGGACATCTGCAATCTGCTCGTAAAAGCACAGGGCGCGCAGATAATAGGCATAGGCGGAATCTGAACTGGTGGGGTGTAGGCTAATAAAGCGGTTAAGCTGCTGCACGGCTTCGGGGTATTTCCCTTTCAGGTAATACGCGTAGCCTTCCATAAGCTGGGCATTCGCGATGTAACCAGAATAGGGGTAATTCTGCTGAAGCGTTTCAAACTCTGAAGCTGCAAGGGCATAGCGCCGAGTGCGCAGGGCATCAATGCCATTATTGTAAAGGGTTTCAGGCGCAGCAATTTTGGGAGCCGGCGGCAGCTTCTTGTTTTCATTAAACAAGCCACAGCCTGCCAGGCTCGTCAGCAGGGCAACTGAAAGCACGCGGGGCAGGACGTGGCGAAGTAACTGTGGTTTGATACAAATGTCAGACATACCGGCTCTTCATTTAGAGACGGCATCTTATAGCATGCCCACTGCGCAAGAAAAGCAATGAAACAGCTATTGATTCGTTATTGCGCCAAAAAGGCATCAGGCGGCGGACGCAGCGGGTAGGGATGTCGTGATATCACGCCACGCATTCTGGTCTGCAAAAAGGGCGCGTAAAACTTGGTTGTTCAACGCATGCCCAGATCTGTGGCCCCGGAATTCACCCAACAATACACCACCGGCAAGGTAGAGATCCCCCACCGCATCCATGACTTTATGCCGAATGAATTCGTCCGGCTTACGCAGGCCCGATGGGTTGAGAATATGGTCATCATCCACCACAATGGCATTGTCGAGCGAGCCACCGCGTGCCAGTCCGGCGCGATGCAGGGCTTCAATTTCCGCTTTAAGGGTAAAAGTGCGGCTATCTGCCAGTTCATGGCGGAAAGACCACGGCGTAAGCTCGGCGCTATAGCTTTGCTGGCCAATGGCTTTTGCCGGAAAATCAATGCTCAGGGAAAGATGAAGGTGGTGGCCTGCTATGGGGTGAAGCTCTGCCCATGAATCATTATGGCAAATCCGAATGGGCTTGGAAACTTCAATAAAACGGCGGGGGGCATCCTGCGCCTTCCGCCCGGCGCAATCCAGCTGGAATACAAAATCGGCAGCAGACCCATCAAAAACCGGAGTTTCCGGGCCGTCAATCAAAACAAGCACGTTATCTATGCCGCAGCCATTCAAGGCCGCCATAAGATGCTCAACCGTAGCCACCCGGTTTTCTGGGCGTTGAGCTTCACCCAAAACGGTGCTTAGGCGTGTTTCCAACACGTTATCGTACCGGGCCGCAATGGGGGCCGCATTGGGCAGATCTGTACGCTGGAACACAATGCCATGTCCGGCACAGGTAGGATGCAAGCTCATGCGAATGGATTGCCCCGTATGCAGCCCCGTGCCAGTGCACGAAATGGCATGACGAAGCGTATGCTGCAAAGCAGACGGGGTTTTCCTTACAGATGGCATAAAAGATACTGGGCTTTCTACAATATCGGAATACAGGAGAGGCTCCCTTAGCAGACCGTCCATTATCTGGGCATCCTATGCTTGCGTAGATAGAAAGTTATGACAACGCTAAAGCTTGTTTCTGGGAGAAGCCAGTCAACGATTATTGCCATCTATTACATAAAAAATGCGCCGCCTTATGAAAGGCGACGCATTTATAGAGTAAAGTATAAAAAATTAACGGCGCAGGAAGGTAGGAATTTCCAACCCCGAATCTCCTTCACCAGAACGCAGGCCAGATCCCTGATCAGCTTGGCTGATGGTGGGGCGCGGCTGAGCGTTGGGTTCCTGCCGGGAAGCATCGGCTCCGTTGCGGCGGAACGCACCAGTTACGCGGCCAAAAAGGCTGCGATGTGCTGGGGCTTCCTGCTGCTGAGGGGCTGCGGCGGGTTGGCGCGGCGTTTCAGTAAACAGACCAGCGCGGGGAGATACCGCCGGGCGTAGCTGTTGAGGCTGGTGGTTGGTGGCTGCTGTTGGCGCAGCCTGTACCGGCACTGTATGTGCTGGCGGAGCAGAAACATTATTGGCGCCAGCGGGCTGAAAAACCTGCGCATGCTGCGGTGCCGCTGTGGCCTGTGTAGAAGGCGCAGCCTGCGTTGTTGTTGGTGGAACAGGCGCAGCAGTCGGCGCTGGCGCGGCGCCACCAACAGCAGCCTGCGGCTGTTCTGCCGGAGCTTCACCCTCAACCGCCACCAAATGCGGACGATCGGTCGAATCGGAAGGCATATCAATGCCAGTGGCAACCACGGATACCCGGATACGGCCGCTCATTTTTTCATCAATAACAGTCCCGAAGATCATGTTCGCATCTTCAGGCACTTCACGGCAGACACGGTTAAATGCTTCTTCTGCTTCAAAGAAGGTCATGTCTTCGCCACCGGTTACGTTCACCAGCAGGCCCTTGGCGGTGGACATGCAGGTATCTTCCAGCAGCGGGTTGGAAATAGCGGCTTCTGCTGCTTCTACAGCGCGGTTTTCACCTTCACCTTCACCTGTGCCCATCATGGCTTTGCCCATTTCAGCCATCACGCTGCGGATATCGGCAAAATCCAGATTAACGTAACCACGATCCATCATCAGATCGGTTACGCCGCGCACGCCCATGTTGAGCACCTGATCAGCCAGTTGATAGGCTTCACGTAGGGTCGTACGTTCGTTGGCAATACGGAAAAGGTTCTGGTTGGGAATAACAATCAGCGTATCAACATACTGCTGAAGTTCCTTGATACCTTCATCCGCAACACGTCCACGGCGTTTGCCTTCATAAGCAAAAGGCTTACTGACAACACCGATGGTCAGAATATTCCGCTCACGCGCCATGCGGGCAATAACGGGGGCTGCGCCTGTGCCCGTGCCACCACCCATGCCGGTGGTGATAAAAACCATGTGAGCGCCATCCAGATACCGTGCAATTTCATCTGCGGCTTCTTCTGCCGCAGCCCGGCCTACTTCTGGCTTTGCGCCGGCACCCAAACCGTGGGTCAGATGTGGGCCAAGCTGGATTCGGCTATCTGCCAGACTTTTTTCCAGACTTTGGGCATCGGTGTTGGCAACAACAAAATCAACACCCTGCAGGTTGGACGCAATCATGTTGTCAACTGCGTTCGTTCCCCCACCGCCAACACCAATAACTGTGATTTTTGGGGAAAAATCAGCATGTGTTTGGGGTGGAACGGTCAGGTTGAGTGTCATGTGTGTCTCCCGAACGGCTGCAGCTTACCGGTATATGCTTAGAGAAATAAGATTACATTCAGATTACCAAGAATTTGTAAGCTAAATCAAACCCTCTCTCGAATAAAAGCAACGAGTTTTTGTAAAAAGCCGGAAGGGGCTGCTTCCCGAAACTCCACGTCTCCAAAAGGACGTTCTGCGCTGGCAGCCCAGAACAGCAATCCAGCGGCTGTTGCAAAGCCCGCAGCAGCAGCAGTATTTTCGGGCAGACCAATAATATGCTTAGGCCGCCCAAGGCGAACGGAGCGCGTAAACCCAGCCCCAGAAGGACGTCCAGAACTGACTGGCATGCCAAGTATGCGTTCTGCCATAGGGCGAATGCCATCTAGCAAGGATGCGCCGCCAGTTAACACAATGCGCCCACTGGCCGCAGTGCCAAGGCCTGCTCCATCCAGTTTTTCACGCACCAGTTCCAATGTTTCTTCTACGCGCGGGCGGATAATATGGCCGAGCTGTGCGCGTGAAACCTGCTCAAAATGCGGGACATCATTGCCCAAAAGTTCAACGGTAAGCACTTCATCTTCAACATCTGATGCCAGATCTGCGCTGCCGTAAAAGGTTTTCAGGCGTTCGGCATTTTCCAAGGAGGTGCTGAGTCCGCGTGCAATATCACGCGTAACATGCAGGCCGCCCACACCAATCTGAGCCGTATGCAGAATTTGCCCTTCACCAAACACCGCCAGAGATGTGGTGCCACCCCCCATATCCACTACGGTAGTGCCAAGGTCTCGCTCATCTGCATCCAGCACGGAAAGGCCAGAAGCGAGAGGAGACGAAACCAAGGCTTCCATTTTCAGTTCCGCACGGCTTAGCACAGTTTCCAGATTCATCAGTGCTGTGGTGGCCGCATCTATAATATGCAGGCGAGCTTTGAGCGTTTCGCACAGATGGCCCCGTGGGTCTGAAACGCCTTCCGTATCATCCACGGTAAAATCTATGGGGAGGGTATGAATAACTTCACGCCCCTGAACGGTGGCCTGAATACGGCCTTCCGTTACCACACGCCGAATATCTGCTTCTGTGACAACCCGGCCGCCAATAGGCCAGCGCACGTTAAACAGACGGCTGGCCGGATGCCCGCAGGAAAGATTAACCACCACCTTGTCAATCGGGCGCTCTGCCATGGTTTCGGCCTGCCCAACGGTGGCCCGAATGGCAGCTTCTGCTTCCTGCAACTCTGTAATGGCGCCATTACGCACACCAGCAGAACGCCGCCAGCCATAACCAACCACACGTAAATTGCCGTTGGGCTCACCTTTGCCAATCAGACAGGTGATTTTGGTGGAACCAATGTCCAGAACAGCGGTGTAACCATTGCGCCATGTATGTGGCCGTTTGTTTTTCTCGCTAGGTGGCAAGGGGAGAGAGCTTTCCCCGCCACTCATCAGCAGGGAAGATCCAGTTGCCGCTGTCGTGCGCTTTTTATGCAGCCGATCAGAAAGACTAAATCCAGAGGAAGCGGGTGAACGCGTGGGGTCACTCATCTGGGTTTTCCTCCGGGTTATCTTTTTTTGCTTCTTTAGCCGCAGGGTGCACAGGATGCGAGACCGGTTTGGTAGCATCTGCCTTGTGCGGTGCAGAAGTATCTTGCGTGTTATTTCCTGCATCCGATGGTGGTGGAGATGCAGGTGGTTTTTCCTTAATGGTCAACCGGTCTGGCAAGCGCATATCTATCAGCAGCACGGGCCGATCCAATAGCCGTGTTGTAGCGTTGATTTTTGCCAGCCTGTGAATGGCCGGAGCTTCCTCGCCTTCTGGCAAAAGCACGGTTGCGCCATCACGCAGTGTAAGATTCCAACGCCTGTCACTGACACGTACAGCAGCCGTAACACGGGCTTTAATGTCTGGTTCTTGTGCTATAATATCAATCAGGCTGGCAGCGGATGTGTTTGCGCCATCCCCCACAACCAACGGCAATTTGGTAAAGGCTTCTGCATCCTTACCTGTCATGCCTTGGTCTGGCACACGGTTGCCTTGCTTATCTATCAGTTCAAAATGCCCTTGATGCTGCCAGACAGCATAGGGCAGGCGTTCGGTAATATGCACGTCAATTTCGCCAGAGAGATGGCGTTCTATGGTAACGTGATCAACAAAAGGCAGGGTATCCAGTTTTTCCCGTGCAGCGGAAACACTAAAATCTAGCACGGGGTCTCCAACTTCCACACCCAATGCATCCCGAATACTTTGCTCACTGGTGAGCTGTGCACCGTCAATATGAATGCTGGTAACGCGCAGGGCAGAGGTACCCAGCAGCTTATCGCGCAAAGGGGCGAGCTGTTCCTGCACAGCAGGAATTTTCAGGCTGATATATCCAGCACCACCCAGAACGGCCAGAAACAGCAGCCCGGTAATAGGCCGCAGCAAGCGTTTTTGCCGCCTAAGAAAAAGCCCGATGCGAGAGGGCCTGTCAGCAGGAGATGGGGGTACCCTCATTGTCGGCAGGTAGCCTGTTCAACCAGCCACGCGCAAAGTTCCGGGTAGCTGATGCCACAATAGGCGGCCTGTTCGGGTAACAGGGAAGTTGCTGTCATACCCGGTTGCGTGTTGACCTCCAGCAGAATGAGGTGTGGCTGCTCCGGATTGGTATCATCCAACCGGAAATCAGAGCGCGATGCGCCAGAGCAGCCCAAAGCCTGATGAGCCTTTACAGCAACTTCCAGCGCAAGTTTGGCGCTAGAAGCATCAATTTGTGCAGGCAGAACGTGGGCAGAACCGCCGACCTGATATTTGGAATCATAGTCGTAAAAATCATGCCCCGTGCCGGTGGGGGTAATATCCGTAATGGTGAGAGCACGATCCCCCATAACACCTACGGTAATTTCACGGCCCGGAATAAAGGCTTCTACAAGGGCTTGTGGGCCAAAAGTCCAGTTTTTAACAATATCTGCCCGCGTGTTGGAACCCGTGCGCACAATGGAAACCCCAACGGACGAGCCTTCATTGAGTGGTTTCACAACATATGGTGTGGGTAGGGGATCTGCATCGGCAAGGGTGACAATATCTACCACCATCCCTTCGGCTACAGGCAATCCGGCAGTTTGGAAAATAGCACGGGCAGCAGCTTTATCCATGGCAGTGGCCGAGGCCCGAATACCCGAATGGGTATAGGGAATGCCCATCCAGTCCAGAATGCCCTGAATACAGCCATCCTCACCAAAACGACCATGTAGGGCGTTAAACACCACATCCGGCTTTTGTGTGTTCAGTGTTTCAACCAGTGCTGCCAGATCTGCTTGGGCATCCAACGTGCAAACATCATACCCTGTGCTGCGCAACGCTTCAGCCACACCTTGCCCGGAGGAAAGGCTGACCACGCGCTCGGAAGACATTCCGCCCATCAGTACGGTAACGCGTTTTGGTGCACTCATTTGGGGGAGGCCTCCGTTTTACCTAGCCGCTTGATTTCCCAGTGCAGGGAAACGCCAGAATTCTGGGCAACACGTGTGCGCACGTCTTCCCCCAATTCTTCCAGATCGGTTGCTGTGGCATTGCCTAGATTGATGAGGAAATTGCAGTGTTTTTCACTTACCTGCGCATCTCCGTGGCGCAGCCCACGGCACCCTGCGGCGTCAATCAGTTCCCAAGCTTTACGAGCAGATGTTTCTGCATCTGGATTGCGGAAGGTGGAGCCCCCGGTGCGTGCCCGCACAGGCTGAGAAAGCTCACGCGCGGCGCGTACTTCTGCAATACGGTTGGCAACATCTTGCGCATTTGCTGGTGTGCCCCGCAAACGGGCACGAATAACAAATGCACCTTCCGGCAGGCCAGAGCGACGATAGCCAAACCGCAGGGCAGCGTTATCCAGCCGGATCAGGCTGCCGTCCCTCGTAATAATTTCGGCCCAATCCAGAACATTGGCGATGTCTGACCCATAAGCGCCTGCGTTCATCCGCACAGCTCCTCCAATGGAACCGGGAATGCCAGCCAGAAATTCCAACCCGGCAAGCCCAGCCTGTGCAGCATGTTCGGCCACGGTGGCATCCAGACAGGCGCAGCCAGCTATAATGCCGTCAGCTTCTACCGTAATGTCAGCAAAGCCACGCGCCATACGCACCACCACGCCTTCCAACCCACCATCACGGATGATGACGTTAGAGCAAGCTCCCAAAGCCGTTATGGGCAGTTCGGGGGAAAGGCGTTGCAAAACACCAGCCAGATCCTCGGCATCAGCAGGCTGAAACAGCCATTCTGCCGCCCCACCAACCCGAAACCACGTGCGTGGGCCCAAAGGTGCCTGTGGTGTTAGCCTTCCGCGCATATTAGCAAAGGCATGCTTGACCATATCTTGCATGGAGGCCGGATTGTTCATGCCGCGTTGCCACCCTTGTCTTCTGCCTGCAGGGCAGCAAGCTGGGCAGGTAGAGCCTGCGCCCAGTTGGTAATAGTGCCTGCGCCAAGGCACACAACATAATCCCCCGGTTTGGCGATGGCGTTGATCATTTCTGCCAAATGGTCTGGGCTGGACAATGGTACCACCGAACGGTGCCCACGTTCACGCAGGCCTTCAATCAGCTTGTCGCGGCTGGCATCGGGCAATGGGTCTTCACCAGCAGCGTACACATCTGACACAATCACGGTATCTGCATCATTCATGCAGGCGCAGAAATCTGAGAACAGGATTTTCAGGCGCGAATAGCGATGCGGCTGCATAACGGCAATAACATGGTTGGCACCGGCTTGCCGGGCAGCTTTCAGTACAGCGGCAATTTCAACAGGATGATGGCCGTAATCATCAATCACCGTAATGCCACCGGCTTCCCCCGTGCGGGTAAAGCGGCGTTTTACACCACGGAAACTGGCTAGGCCTGAACGGATGACGTCATCACTGATGTCCATTTCCGTTGCTACAGCAATGGCGGCCAGAGCGTTCTGCACATTGTGAGAACCCAGCATAGGCAGACGGAAGGGGCCAGCCTTGCGGGTGTGGCGGCTTACGCGATCTGTTAGCGTGACTTCGAACGTGGCGCCCAGTTTGTCAGTAATCAGTTTTTCTGCGCGCACATCGGCTTGTGGAGAGAACCCATAGGTGACAATCCGGTGGTCAGACAGGCGCGGGATCATCTGCTGCACGGCTGGGTGATCAATGCACAGCACGGCAAATCCGTAAAATGGCACGTTGGAAACAAACTGGTCGTAAGCTGCTTCCATTGCTTCGGGGGAGCCCCAATGGTCCAGATGTTCCGGGTCCATATTGGTAACAACCGAAATAACGGAAGGCAGGCGCAGGAAGGAGCCATCGCTCTCATCTGCCTCAACCACCATCCAGTCACCTTTCCCCATACGGGTATTGGTGCCGTAGGCTTCAATAATACCACCGTTAATAACTGTCGGGTCCAGCTTGGCGGCTTCCAGCACGGCAGCTACAAGGCTGGTGGTGGTAGTTTTGCCATGTGTGCCACCCACAGCAACAGACCAGCGCAGGCGCATGAGTTCAGCCAGCATTTCTGCCCGGCGTACAACCGGAATTAGCTTGGCGCGTGCGGCAACAACTTCCGGGTTATCGCGCTTAACAGCAGTGGAAATAACCACCACCTGTGCATCACCCAGATTTTCGGCTTTATGACCAATGGTTACAGGAATACCCGCAGCCCGCAGGCGTTTAACGTTAGCGTTTTCTGCAATATCCGAGCCCTGCACAGAATATCCCAACAGGCACAGCACCTCCGCAATGCCGGACATGCCAATGCCGCCAATACCGACAAAATGGATGGTTCCGATGGAAAGGGGGAGGGCTCTCATGCGCGTGTCTCCGTCTCGCTGGAGGTCGTCGGATGGGCGGGTGCAGGGGAAGGAGTGAAGCATTCTTCTACTATATCGGCCAAGCGGAGGGCAGCATCCGGGCGGGCAAGCGTGGCAGCGGCTTGGGCTGCCTGTGCCAGTTCATCCGGCGCGGTGAAAAGATCATTCAGGCGGCTGGCAAGGGCCGCAGAGGTGAAGTCTGGCTGGCGTATCATCCAGCCTGCTCCGGCATTGGTAATGGCGCGGGCATTTTCCGTTTGCTCATCGCTGGCGGCAATGGGCAAAGGCACCAGAATGGACGGGCGGCCCGCTGTTGTAATTTCTGCCACAGAAGAGCCGCCAGCACGCCCGATAACCAGATGGGCGGAGGCTAGAAGTTCGGGCACATCCTGCAAGAAGGATTCAACACGTGCCTGCACACCCATTTCTGCATATGCAGTGCGCACGGCATCCAGATCATCTTGCCGCGCCTGCTGTGTAATATGGATACGTTGGCGCAGGCCTTCCGGCAATTTGGCTATAGCAGCAGGCACAACCTGAGAGAAAATACGCGCCCCCAGAGAACCACCCCATACCAGTAGGTTAATATGGTCTGTTGGTGGCCCCCATCCTTCACCCGCAAGGGCGGCAATGGCGGGGCGTACGGGCATACCTGTAAACACGGTACGCGCGCCAATAGGTAGCTTGGCAACGGAAGGGAAAGACGTAGCAATAACATCCGCAAAGCGGGAAAGAACCGCATTGGCCTTACCCAACACAGCATTGCCCTCATGAATAATCAGGGCGGGGTGTTTACGCCCGATCAGCCGTGCGCCCAGCAAAGGCGGCACGGAAGGATAGCCCCCAAAACCTACCACTACATCAGGCTCGATTTGTTGGAGAATGGCACGCGCTTTCCATGCACTTGCCAACAGGGTGACGCCTGCACGAATGGCACGGATTGGCCCACGCCCAGCCACACCAGCACCATTGAGAACATATTGCGGGCCACGGGCAAATACACCACTTTCCCGCTTACCAGCGCGCCCATCTGTCATAAGCACAAGGTGGTGGCCGCGTTCTGCCAATGTATCTGCCAGCGCTTCGGCCGGAAAAAAGTGTCCGCCAGTGCCGCCTGCGGCAATGACGATAGTACGTGAACTCATGCTGACCGCCATTGTCTGAGTGTGGTTACAAAACTATTGCCAGCCAGGGAACGCCCCTGTTGTTGCCGTGTAAGAGCAAGCACCATGCCGATAGCCAACGCAACAGACATGGCAGAAGACCCACCATAGGAAATAAATGGCAGTGTCATGCCCTTGGTGGGAATAAGATGCAAGGAAGAAGCCATGTTCACAAATGCTTGCAGGCCAAAGCCTGTTACCAAGCCAGATGTGGCAATCACAACAAATGGATCGTCCTCACGGATCAGCCGCAGCAGGGTGCGCACCACAATCACGCCAAATACGCAGATAATGAGCATGCACACAACCAGCCCGTATTCTTCCCCCGCCACAGCAAACACAAAGTCTGCATGCGCATCTGGCAGCAGATCTTTTACGCGGCCTTCACCGGGGCCACGGCCCAGTAGGCCACCATTGCCAAAGGCGCGCAGGGCGGTATCAATCTGGTAGTGGTCTCCCACGCCGGGGTGCATAAAGCGCTCAACGCGGGAACGCACATGCGGGAAGATGAAAAACGCAGCAATACCGGCGGCAATCATGCAGCCAAAGCCAAATGCAACCAGAATGAGGTTGAGGCCATCTACAAAAAGCTGCACCAGAAACACGGCCGTAATAACCGTAAGCATGCCAATGTCCGGCTGAGATTTCAGCAGCAGCATAATCAACCCATATAGGGCAAAGGCAATAAGCATACCGGGAAAGTAGCGTGAAACACGGCGCTGCGTCAGCAGCCAGCCTGTAACAACGGCAAAGCAGGGCTTTAAAAACTCGGATGGCTGGAGAGACATCATGGGCAGGGCAATCCAGCGCCGCGCCCCTTTAATTTCTATGCCATGCACAAGGGTAAGTGCTGTTGCCCCTAGCATCAGCATACCGCCTATTATGGAAAGGCGCAGCACAGCCTTGCGGGAGAGCATGGAAATGCCCACCACGATAACCCCCGCAATGCCTAAAAACATCACCTGCTTGAAAATGAACATATTGCGCGATGCGCCAATACGCACGGCCACAGCAGGGCTGGCGGCCAGCATAAGGATGTAGCCAAAACCAATAAGGATGAAGGTGCAGATCAGAGTTGTCCGGTCTACATTCCGCCACCAGCGGCCAAACGGGGAATCATCGGTGCGGGAAGAACCGGCCATCAGTCTCTCACTGCTCTGTCATGCCCGCATGCCGGGCGCAAACCTCATCTGCCAGTTCCTGAAAGCGCAGGCCACGTGCCTCAAACCCAGAAAACTGATCAAAGCTGGCGCAGGCGGGTGAAAGCAGCACAACAGGCGTATGCGTAAGGTGCGCTTCCGTATAAGCCGCAGGCACGGCGTTTTCCAGTGTTTCTGCCATAGTAAAAGGCACGTTGTGTTCTTTTAGTGTTTGGGCCAGTTGCGGAGCATCCCGCCCGATCAGGAATGTATGTGCAATATGCGGGAAATAGGGCGTGAGAGAGGCAATGCCGCCTTCTTTTGCCGTGCCGCCTGCAATCCACACCAGTTTTTCATAACACCCCAAGGCGCGTGAGGCTGCATCTGCGTTGGTGGCTTTGCTGTCATCCACAAAATCCACCCCGTTGCAGGAAGCTACAAGCTTTTGCCGGTGTGGAAGGCCGGGAAAGGAGGCTACAGCCTGCGCAATGGTTGCATCTGGCACATCCAGAAAGCGCGCTATTGCAATAGCAGCAGCGGCATTTTCTGCATTATGGGCACCGGGAAGGCTTAGCCCGGTTTGTGCTATGCATGTGCTGTGGTGCCATATGGCGCCATCCTTGCCGTAGTAAGAACAGGCCGGATTAGTGCCAGAAATGGTTTCACATTTGGCAGGTCCATGTTCCAGCTCTGCTGCAATGGTGCGGCACCATGTATCATCCATGCCAACAACAGCCATATCCTTGCCTGTCTGGCCGGTGAACACCCGCTTTTTGGATTGAGCGTAGCCATCCATGCCTGCGTGACGGTCCAGGTGATCTGGCGTCAGGTTCAGTAAACATGCGGCATCAAAGCGCAGGGTATCCAGACGTTCCAGCATGTAGGACGACATTTCCAGCACATATACGCCGTTATCCGGTAGCAAAGGCAGGGCAAGGGCGGCTGGCCCCAGGTTGCCACCAGCGGCTACGGGCAGTTTGGCTTCTGCCAGAATATGGGCCAGCAAAGTGGTGGTGGTGGATTTGCCGTTGGTGCCTGTAATGCCAACAAAACGGGCTTTGCTGCCAGATTTGCGCACAGCCCGATAAAGCAGTTCCGCATCGGAAAGAATGGGAATGCCCGCTTCCTTGGCCATAAGGGCAATAGGGTGTGGCTTGGGTAAGACGTGTGGAATGCCGGGGGAAAGAATAAGTGCTTCAAACCCATTTAGGCTTTCAAACGGCTTGCACTGAATACGTGCAGCAACATCTGGCGCAAGAGTGGAAAGTGCTTTTGCCAGCCCTTTGCGTCCGCCTTCACCATCATCCCATACCTGTACGGTGGCACCTGTGCTGGCCAGCATAAGCACTGCAGGCAAGCCATTTTTGCCAAGCCCGAAAACAGCAAAGCGTTGCCCAGAAAACAGGGAGGGTGAAAAGCCGTTCATCTTAGTTTCAGCGTGGCCAGACCACACAGCCCCAGAACAATGGAGACAATCCAGAACCGGATGACAATTTTGGGTTCTGCCCACCCTTTTTTCTCAAAATGGTGGTGGAAAGGGGCCATAAGAAACACACGCCGCCCTGTGCGTTTGTACCAAAACACCTGAATGACCACAGAAAGTGTTTCCGCCACAAACAGGCCACCCACAATGCACAGCACCAGTTCATGCTTGATAGCTACGGCTAGGGAACCCAGTGCGCCACCAAGGGAAAGAGAGCCTGTATCCCCCATAAAAACCGAGGCCGGAGGGGCGTTAAACCACAAAAACCCAAGGCCAGCCCCCACAAGAGCGGCGCAGAATACGGCCAGTTCCCCCGTACCGGGCACGGCGTGGATTTGCAGGTAATCAGCAAAAACGTGGTTGCCGACCAGATAGGAAAGAATGGCAAACACTAAGGAAGCCACAATAACGGGGCCAATAGCCAGCCCATCCAGCCCATCGGTAAAGTTAACCGCATTGCCAAAGCCGGTAATCACGATCATGGCGAACGCAGGGTAGAGAATACCCATAGGCAGCAGAAGGTCTTTTACAAACGGAAAAGCCAGATGGTTTGCCAGTTCTGGCGGCATAAGATATTGCAGCCATAACCCGCAGATAAGTGAGATACCAAATTCTCCACCAAGCCGGGCGCGTTTGGAAAGACCATCCGTGTTGCGGCGCGCAAGTTTGCGGTAATCATCTGCAAACCCAATGGCGCCAAAACCCAGCGTGGTGAGCATAACGGCCCACACAAACCCGTTTTCCAGATCTCCCCAAATCAGCATGGAGATCACCAGAGAAATCAAAATAAGCACCCCCCCCATTGTGGGCGTGCCGGTTTTTTCCAGAATGTGGCGTTCAGGGCCAACGGCGCGAATGGGCTGACCTTCGCGTTGGATACGGCGCAGCATTCTAATAAGCGGGCGGCCAAGAAGCAGGCTGATGCCAAGGGCTGTCATACACGCACATCCCGCGCGGAACGTGATGTAGCGCAGGAGGTTCAGGATTGTGATGTGTCCATCATGCGCAGCGTGAGAAATCAGCATATACAGCATTAGGCACACTCCACTGCGGGAAGTGCGTTGAGTGCTGCAATAATATCACGCATACGGCTCCCTAAACTGCCTTTCACCAACACGGCGTCTCCTTTGCGCAAAGCCGCGCAGACATGAGGAGCAAGTAAGGCAGCGCTTTCTGTCCATGCGCCCTGCTTAGAGGGCGGAAGGGCATCAAAAAGGGTTTTCATGTAGGATCCGCAGCAAAAAACGAGGTCAGCAGCACTGGCTGTAGGGGCAGCAAGTGCTTGATGTTCGGAAATGGAAAATTCACCCAGTTCACGCATATCGCCCAGAACGGCAATACGGCGCGTGGCAGGAATATGGCGCACAACATCTAAAGCAGCCCGGATGGAAGCCGCTGAGGCATTGTAACTTTCATCCAGCAGCGTAATGGCCCCACCGGCAATTTTGGTGAGGGCACCACGACCTTTTCCCGGGCGGAAAGCTGCCAATGCGGCTGCGGCTTTTGCAACATCTGCACCTAGGGCGTCACAAGCTGCGAGTGCCACAACGGCGTTGCGGGCCAGATGAGTGCCGGGGGCGGGAAGGTGGACGTTGAAAGTTTTGCCCAAAATGGAAACATCAAAGTGCGAGCCATCAGCACCAGTTTGCAAATGGCTTAGATGTGCAATGCTTTGAGGGTTTACACCACAGGGCCACAAAACAGCCTGCGCTTTTACTGCTGCTGCTGTAAAAAACGGTGTGCCGTGCGCATCATCCGGCACAATGGCAATACCGCCTGCGGGCAGTGCGGTAATAATGGAGGCTTTTTCTGCCGCAATAGCATCCAGACTGCCCATATGGCCCAGATGCGCTGAGCCAATGGTGGTGATAACGGCCACATCTGGCTGCACCATTTTGGCAAGCGGAAGAATTTCTCCCGGATGGTTCATGCCAATTTCACTGATACAGAAAGCAGCCTCTCGCGGTAGGCGCGCAAGGGTAAGCGGCACGCCCCAATGGTTGTTGTAGGAGGCCTCGGCCGCATGTGTCGGGCCAGAAGGTGCCAAGCAAAGGCGCAGCATTTCCTTGGTGGTGGTTTTACCCACGCTGCCCGTTACGGCTACAACTTTACCTTTAAAGCGCGCCCGTGCGGCCAGTGCCAGTTTTTGAAGGCCCAGCATGGTATCAGATACCAGCAGAATACGCGGGTCCGTTAACCCTTCGGCTGAATGAGCCAGAACGGCCGCGGCACCTTTTTCTAGCGCTGTAGCAATGTGCGCATGGCCATCGCTGTTGTCGCCTTTGAGGGCAATAAACAGGTCTCCGGGGGCAAGGGAACGTGTATCAATTGAGATGCCGGTAACGGAAACAGGAGCATTTCCTAAAAACGTTCCACCCGTTGCGGTTTCCAGTTCTTCGTGCGTCCACAAAAGGCTCATGGATGGCCCGCCAGTGTGCGCAACACGGCGGCATCATCAAACGGTAAAATGGTATTGCCTATAATTTGTCCTTGTTCGTGACCTTTGCCGGCCACAACCAGTACGTCGTCTGCTTTAAGCATGGAAAGAGCTTCTGCTATTGCCTGTTTTCTATCTGCAATTTCCAGCGCTTGCGGAGCGCCGGTTTTTATATCTGCACGAATGGAGGCCGGGTTTTCTGTGCGCGGGTTGTCATCTGTAATAATGGCAATATCCGCACCTTTTACGGCTTCCTGCCCCATAAGAGGGCGCTTGCCACTATCGCGGTCTCCGCCTGCGCCCAAAACAACAATCAGTTTGCCGCGTGCGTGGGGGCGTAAAGATGCCAAAAGCCGTGCCAGTGCATCTGGCGTATGGGCGTAATCCACGTAGGCGCAGGCTCCGTTGGGCAGCACTGTTGCGCGTTCCAGACGTCCCCGCACCCCTTTAAGATGGGGCAGAAGGGGGAGAATACGCGCAATTTCGGCATTATCCTGTGCGGCCAAGGCTACAGCCAGCAATACGTTGTCTGCCTGAAAGCGGCCCGGAATAGGCAGCAGAACCGTGCTCGTGCGGCCATCGTGTTCAATGGTCAATTCCTGCCCGGCGGGGAGAGCGTTATGTGCCACAAGGCGGAGTGTTGTACCGTGCTCTCCAACCAGCCTTAGCCGTAGGTTCCGCCGTGCGGCAATGGTACGGATGGCTTGGAGCGTTTGTGCATCCATATCGGCATTGGCAGCCACAATGGCATGTTCTGGCAAAAGGGTATCAAACAGCTTCAATTTGGCTGTGCGATAGGCCTCTATGGTCAGATGATAATCAAGGTGATCGCGTGTTAGATTGGTAAAACCCGCTGCGGCAAGATGTAAACCATCTAGCCGCCCTTGTTCCAACCCGTGGGATGAGGCTTCCAGCGTCACATGCTGAAAGCCAGCTTGAGTAAGCGCTGCCAACCCATTGGCAAGGGCAACCGGATCTGGCGTGGTAAGTGCTGGAAATGAAATGGACGTATCTTCCGCCCCGGTAAGGCCAAGAGTGCCAATGGCAGCGGCCTTAAAGCCCAGCAACGCCCATATCTGGCGCATAAAATCCGCAGTGCTGGTTTTGCCATTTGTGCCAGTAATAGCTACCAGATGCTGTGGCTGCGGCCCCGCCAGAACAGCCGCCATAAGCGCCAGTGCGTGGCGTGGGTTAGATGCCAGAACCAGCGGGCAGGCGGGTACATCAGTCGGCCATTGTGTATCTGCGGGTGCCAAAACTGCTGCTGCACCATTTTGCACGGCAGTTGCGATAAAGGCCCGGCCATCGGCTTTTACACCCGGCAACGCGGCAAAAAGCGTGCCCGGTTTTACCTGCCGACTGTCCGCTGTAATGGAAGAAATTTCAGGATTTTTGGGCAGAGCCGGAAGCCCTACAGCAGCAAGAAGGGTGGAAAGAGGAAGGCTCATTCGTCCATAACCTCCGCAGCCGCTTTTTTGCGTTCAGCCATAGCACGTTTAAGGGCTTCTTTTTCTGCCTTGTGTTCGGCTTCCGCTTTACGCGGGTCTCCCGGATCGTTCCCAGGGCCAAGTGGCCTTACGCCACGCGGCACTGCAGGGTGCAGGGGCAGAGCCATTTGCGCATCAATTTGCTCAGCATGCTCTGTATCTGGAAAAATCTGGAGCATGGGGCCAATGCGTGAAACAATTTTGGAAACAGTAGGTGCCGCGTTCCAGCCTGCTGTGGTCCAGCCGTGGGTTTGGGGTGTGGGTTTGGGGCTATCCAGCATAACATACACAGCATAATGCGGTGAGTTCATGGGGAAAATGCCTGTAAAAGCCGAGATATTGACGTGCTTCAGGTAGCCACCATGTGGGCCAATTTTTTCTGCCGTGCCGGTTTTACCGCCCACAAAATACCCCGGAGATTCCGCAGTGCGCCCTGTGCCGTGGGTAACATCCAGCCGTAAAAGACGACGCAGAAGGCTGGATACTTTTTCGGAAAGAATACGCGGGCCTGCGGGCGTAACTGGGGCATCTGCCGCGCTGCTTTGAGTATCATCTTCCACGCTTTGCTCAAGCGCTGCATTTTGAATGCCGCTGGCAAATTGCGGGCTTATGCCGGGCGCGCTGGCTGTGGCATTGGCTGGGTCTTCCTTATCCAGCAAAGTAGGCGTTACCAGAATACCGCCATTAACCGTAGCTGCTGTGCCACGCACAATAGCCAATGGGGGTTCTGCCACACCATGCCCGAACCCAACTGTCATAACCGTGGCAATACCCCATTGATGTGGCACCAATGGGCGTGCAGCTTCTGGCAGTTCCACCGGAACGGGGGAGAAAAACCCCATGGAACGCAGCCATTCGGATTGTTTTTTGCCCCCAACATCCAACGCAATATGTGCGGCTGCCGGGTTGGAGGAATAAGCCATCACCTCGGGCAATGTCAGCCACGGAGAGAAATGGTCACTCTTCATATCGCGGATAGTAAAGCGTCCGATATGCAACGGTACGGATGAAAACCGATCCCAAATATGGATAGTGCCTGTTTCCAGCCCCATAGCCGTTGTTTGCAGCTTAAAGGTAGAACCCGGTTCGTACAAACCAGTAACCGCACGGTTAAAGCGCTCATCATTAGTGGCATGGGCAAAATTATTGGCATCAAAGTCAGGCAGGCTGACCATGGCGATAATTTCACCGGTGCGCACATCCATCACAATGCCACATGCCCCAATGGCTTGGAATGTCTGCATGGCATTTGCCACTTCTTCACGCACAGCAGACTGAACACGAATATCCAGTGAGAGATGGAGCGGGCGATGATCAGAAAGCAGGCGCTTATCAAAGTATTTTTCAATCCCAGCCACGCCGTGATCGTCAATATCAACAGTGCCCATAATCTGGGCGGCCATGCGGCCTAGCGGGTAATGCCGCCTTTCGCCCGGTTCGAAATAGATGCCCGGAATGCCAAGGTTATTGATGGCCAGTTCCTGTTGGGGCGAAATATTACGTGCGATGTAAACAAACTGCTTGGGGCGGGAAAGGCGATCAGCGGTTTCCTGCTCATCTATATCCTTCAGGATAGACTTTAGCTTGTGCGCAACATCCTTGGGGTCGATCAGCTCTTGCGGGTTTGCATAAACCTGCGCAACAGGCAGAGAAAGCGCCAAGGTTTGGCCGTTGCGATCCACAATGGAAGCACGGTGCACTTGTGGCAGAGAGAAATCACCAGCAAGGCTGCCCTTGGGGTCAATTTTAGGAATTTCAGGAACCTGTGGCGCAATCTGTCGCTTTTCTGGCGCCATGGGGTGAACGACGGTTGCAATAGTAAGCTTAATGGCGACAACGGCAAAAATCAGGCAAAAACCGCCAGCAACACCCAAAAGCCTTACATGCATTTGGTCCCGATGTGCGCGGGCGCGCAAATCGTCCCCCGTAACACCTACTGTACGCGTTGGTTCGGGGTCATTGGGGGAGACAGACATGTCAGGTCAGAAAGGCCTTTAACCACAAAAATCAGTTGGCAACCGGAACCGGAGCCGGCAGCGCATCACCACCGCGGCTGAGCAAAGAACCGCTGCTATAGCCGGAAGTCGCGCGCGCTTCCATATAGCTGGAAGGTGCCGAAGATGCGCGATGCGGGCGTGTAGCATGCCAGCTAGCCGCTGCAACTGGCAGAGGATGGCGGATTGGCGCCGTATCATCATCCGAAGCTTGTGCAACGTGCCGAATGGCAGGGGATGCCGCATGGGTAAGGCTGTGGCGAACCGGGGCTACAGGTGCATCGTCATCCACGTTGGTGGAGGCAACAGCCTGCGGGCGCGGTGTTTCTACAGCCATATGGTGCACAGGGTGCGAAGGTACGGCGGGCTCGGTTGTCTGTGCAACACGCACTGGTGCAGCTACGGGTTCAGGCGCAGTATGAGGGTGGTCATGATGTAAGGTAGGTGCATGCAGAACAGGTGCGGCATCAGCTACAGATGTTGCGCGTGGACGAGGGGCAGGTTCCGCTGCAACATGCGGTATGTCAGCAACAATAGTTGGTGCGGCCACGGGGCGCGCCTGATGGGGAACTGCCGGTGGTGTTACGTGCGCAGGGCGTGCATCAGCCACAACAGCCGGTGCGTGCACTGTGGGCGCAATAACTGGCGGGGGGGCAACATTGGTTGATTTGTCTGCAACCAATGCCGGTGCAGGCGGCTGGGCATCTTTTACAACCGCAGGCAGGTGGCTTTCCAAATCAGCCATACGTACAAACTGCGTAGGATTCATGGTCTGCAACCCAGCCTCATGCCGCGCCACAAGCTGGGCCAAGCGTTCAGGCTGGTTTTCCAAAGCCCATTCCGTGCGCAGGATGGATGTTTGTGTGCGAACGTGCTCCGTTTCCTTCACGATCTGCGAAATCTGCTGATCGAGAAGGGTGGTCTGGTGCTTCTTTGTGTAAAGGAAAAAGCCAGATGCAATCGCCAGAACCGCACAGCAGCATGTAAATGGACGGGGGATCATGGACTTAGCCCTTTTTTACGGAAGCAGGGGTTGAAGCACGTTTCATGACAGCGCGCAGCCGTGCACTTCTGGCGCGCGGATTATAGCTACATTCGGTATCGGTGGGCCGCCGCGCTTTGTGTGTAAGGGCCACAAAATCGGCTTCTGGCGCTGGGGTGCCTGCGGCGCGAGGATCATAGCGTGAAAAGCTTTTATCCTTGCCCGTGGCATGCTGCACCATGCGTTTGGCGATACGGTCTTCCAGTGAATGGAAGGAAACAACAACCAGTCGTCCACTGGGTGCCAGCATATTCAGCGCCTGTTCAAGCCCGCGCTCAATTTCGCCCAGCTCATCATTCACGGCAATGCGCAGGCCCTGAAAGGCGCGCGTAGCGGAATCTATGCCGGAACGATCTTTGGGAATAACAGAGCGTACAAGATTGGCCAGTTGTGTCGTGGTTTCAAAAGGCATTTCCGAACGTGCGTTTACAACAGCGCGGGCAAGACGGCGTGCGTGGCGCTCTTCTCCATAAAAATGGAAAATATCTGCCAGTTCTGCTTCCGGTGCCTTGTTGACGATATCTGCAGCTGATGGCCCGGATTTTTCCATGCGCATATCCAGCGGGCCTTCCATACGGAAGGAAAAGCCGCGGTCAGCTTCATCCAACTGAAAGGAGGAGACGCCCAAGTCCAGCACAATGCCATCGAACGTGGAAATACCTGCGGCACTGGCAAGCGCCTGCATGTTGCCAAAGCTGCCTTGCAACATATGGAGGCGAGATGTGCCATTGGCGGCAGGGAAATGACGGCTGAGTGCCTGCCCGCGCGCAATTGCGTCCGGGTCACGGTCAATACCCCAGACATTGCAATCTGCGCTTTTTAGAATGGCAGAGCTGTAGCCGCCTCCACCAAACGTGCAATCCAGAATACGCTCACCATCTGCGGGATGAAGATATTCCAGAACTTCTGGCAACATAACGGGGATATGGCCCTGAGCCGTTTCAGGGGGTGTAAAGGCAGAAAGAGCGTTCATTCATTGCGCCCTTTTGAATCTGCCCCACCTGTAGCCGGAATGCTAACGCGGCGTGAACGCTGGCGTGCTTCTACCCGGCGCTGCTGCGCGGCCTGAGGTTCCCATATCTGAAAGATACGACCAACGCCCATAAAGGCAGCCGTGGGGCTATCTGCCAGCCCGGCATGATCACGTAAAAATTCGGGTAAAATAATGCGGCCTTCACGATCGGGGTCTATGGGGTAAGCATCAGCATATAGGGCAGCCGCCAGATCATCATGCTCATCAGAAAACATGTCTAGCCGATCAAGCGGTTCGGTCAGGCGTGCAAAAGCCACGGCAGGCCATGCCTCAACACAGGGCAGGGTATGGGAGGGGCGGAGAATCATCAGCGCGTCACCTTCCGTCTGCTGCGTTTTGAGTACTGAACGGAACCCGGCAGGAATCGAAATACGCCCCTTGGCGTCGAATCGATTTTCATGCGTGCCGAGAAATACGCCCACGTACGTCAGAAGCCTTTGCAGAATCAGCCTTTCCGTTCGCAATTCAGCGGGGAACAGAACCGCCTTCACCACACTTGTGGTTTGGTATGGGATAGCATGGGATGTTATGGGACGCAAATTAAAATGACAGAAAAAACAGCAGAAAACCGCCATTATTTAAGTATTCATGCAGAAAAGATTTCTGACACGAATGTATTGATTTTATGGCGACAAACAAAAGATTGCCGTTTTCTGTTCTTTTTATGTTCTGTTTTTGATGAAAAAACCGGGATGAATACAGATAAAGAGAGTGTCAGGTGGTCTGTAAGCCGGGTTCTGTCCACCTCTGTAAAGAGGCTGGACGGTCATTCGTCTAGGGCGTGTTTTGCAACATGCCTCTCGCAACCAACCCGAACAGCAGGGCGGAAGAACCCCCGAAACCACAAGGGTTTCTGCTGTTCCTATTCGGTTTTGCTCCCGGTGGGGTTTACCGTGCCTCCTCTGTTACCAGCGGAGCGGTGCGCTCTTACCGCACCGTTTCACCCTTACCTTCAGCCTGTCCCATAAAATCCCATAAGGATTTTACAAAGTCAGACCCGGAAGGCGGTCTGTTTTCTGTGGCACTTTCCCTAAGGTTACCCTCGCCGGCCGTTAGCCGGCACCGTTCTTCCGTGGAGCCCGGACTTTCCTCTCTCCTACCCGTTAAAGAGCAGGACAGCGACCGCCCAACCACCTGACGGAGCGCACCCTGCGTCGGGCTTGCGTTCAGGTCAAGCCGCAACTGATGTTATGAAGGCATGACGATGCAGAAAATTGCCGGTAATCAGGTAGCTATGTCTGATTTTTCTGATGTGCCTCAAAACTCTGTGCCCGCACGGCCCAATCTTCCATCTCGGCTTTTGCTGCGCTGTATCACATGGCAGGAGCAGCTTAAACGGAAGTATGCGGGCAAAGATGCGCCTGAAGCAGACAGGCCCCATAATGTAGCGCAGGAAATGGCTGCGTTTCTTGTGCGGTTGCGCAAGGCTATGGATACGCCTTCCTTTCCGGTACGTCTTTCATCTGTGCCGATGCGAAGGGTCGTGACATTATCTATCCCCGGTGCTGCGGGGCCTATGCGGGCGCGCCTTTTTATTCCCTATGGGCGGGTAAGGGGCGCGTTGCTGTACCTGCATGGCGGGGGGTTTGTGCACTGTGGGTTGAATTCCCATTACGGTATTTGCTGCCGCTTGGCGCGTGCTTCTGGGGCGGCTGTGCTCTTGCCCGATTATCGCTTAGCGCCAGAGCATCCTTTTCCCGCTGCTATTGATGACAGTCAGGCTGCTTTGCAGTGGCTTGCTGGTGCTTCTGCCCGGTATTGGGGGGGTAAAGTTGCCGTTGCGGGGGATAGTGCGGGTGGAAATCTGGCTGCTGTTTTGGCACAGGATGGGCGCGCGGGGCTGGGGCCCAAACCTGTTATACAGTTGTTGTATTATCCATCCTTATACGGAGAGAAGCTTTTTCCATCTCACCGCACTTACGAGAAAGGATATTTTCTCTCCCGCAGGTCCATGCAGTGGTATGGAGATCAGTATATTCAAAAGGAAGAAGACTGGCTGCATCCACGTTTTGCGCCGGGCTTAAACCCAGATTTACAAGGCTTACCGCCAGCCGTTATCATTACAGCCGAATGTGATCCAATGCGTGATGAGGGCACGGCCTATGCGCAGGCTTTGGAGCGGGCGGGAGTTAAAGTGATATATCACTGTTACCCCGGTGCCTTGCATGCGTTTCTGAACTTTTACGCCTTTATGCCGCATGGCAAGGCGGCCTTACGCTTGGGAGGTAAGGCGCTGAAGAAAGCCTTTGCCGCATAAAATTAGCCTTAGTGCGTTATGGAATGGGGTGAAAAACCCCCGGTGACCCCTGATCCGAATAAACAATGCGGTTCAGCCTATCTACACGCAACGTAAACAGTTTAGGCAAATCATCTTTCGGGCCGGGGCAAGTGCCGGAATGCTTTTCCATAACATCAATGCGTGATGCCGTGGGCGCATCATTTCCGTTCACCACAAACAGCAGACAATCCGGCCGATCATGCGTCATGCCATTATGGGTGACCTTCAGGCGCAGGTGCTGCACCAAGGCTGTATCATCAAACCAGCTTGCGGGTTTGAAGGTGTAGGAATCCACCAGTCGATCCAGCGTGCCGGTTTTGGCCAACAGAATCATCATTAAAGAAAGCGGCAGAACGATTGCCAGCCGACGCAGGATATGTTGGCGCAGAGTGCGTTTTGCAAATGGCCCGCGGCCAGTCATTTTTTTGGGGGAGGGTGTGTTCATGTCAGCATATCTTCGTGCCAAAGGGCACCATCACGCGCCAGAAGTGCGCGGGTGGTTGGAGGGCCCCAGCTTCCGGCGGGGTAGGGTTCCAGCGGCGTAAGAGCGTAGCGCCAGGAGTCCAGAATAGGCTCTACCCATTTCCACGAGGCCTCAACTTCATCGCGCCGGATAAAAAGGGCAGGGTCTCCTCTTACAGCGTCTAGCAGTAAGCGCTCGTAAGAATCCTGATACTGCACAGAAAATTCGTTTTCGTAAGACATATGCAGTGTGGCGTTGCGCACTCTAAACCCACCTGCTCCGGGGTCTCGCGCTGCCAGAACAAGTGAGAGTTCTTCATGCGGGGCAATGCGGATAACCAACCGGCCGGGAGAGGGCATGTTGGTAAAAATAGGCCAAACCTGCGGGCGGAACTGGATTACAATTTCTGTGGTTTTTGTAGCCAACCGTTTGCCTGTGCGCAGGTAAAAAGGCGTATCACCCCAGCGGGCCGTACGAATTTTGGTGCGAATGGCTACAAATGTTTCGGTATCACTAGGGCGGCCCGTTTTCAGATCATCCACGTAGCCCGGAACATCTTCCCCTTTTACGCGGCCCGCTGTGTATTGCCCACGGATAACATTTTTACGCACCATATCCGGTGTCATGGGGCGCAGGGCGTTAAGCACTTTCAGCTTTTCATTCCGCAGATCATCTGCGCGCAGAGAGGCTGGGGCATCCATGGCAACCATGCACAGAACCTGCAAAAGGTGGTTCTGCACCATATCTCGTAATGCGCCGGATTTGTCGTAGTAGGAGCCGCGGTCTCCCACGCCCACTGTTTCTGCTGCGGTAATCTGCACATGGGCGATCGCCTGGGAAGACCATAACTGTTCCAGAGCAGGGTTGGCAAAGCGTAGGGCCAGAATATTCTGCACGCCTTCTTTACCCAGATAATGGTCAATCCGATAAATGGCATCTTCAGAAAAGTAGCGGCCCACACCTTCATTGATCTCATTGGCGGATTGTAGGTCTGTGCCAATGGGTTTTTCCAGCACAACCCGTGTGTGCTGAGTGATCAGGTTATGGTGGGAAAGCCCAGCGCAAATGGCGGAATACAGCGCCGGTGCCGTGGCAAAATAGAAAACCCGCGTGCGTTCTGGGTTAGGGAGCGTGGCGCTGAGTTCCGGCCAGTGAGAGGCATCCTGCGTGGCATCAAGGTACACATAGGTCAAAAGCCCCAGAAACTGGTTCAGCGTTTCTGTGTCTTTGGCAATATCGGGGGCAAATTCGTGCAAAGTGGCGCTGCACAAATTACGGAACTGCTCAGTGGTGAGTTCAGACCTCGCCGTGCAGATAATCCGTGCTTCCTCATCAAATTCGCGGGCATGGAAGCGGCGCAAAAATGCAGGCAGCAGTTTTCGGCGTGTCAGATCACCTGTCGCGCCAAAGATAACAAAGTCAAAAGGTTCCGTGCGGTTCACAAGAGCCATGATGCAGGGTTCTCGCTGGTCAGCCGGAGGGGGGTGCCCGCCGTAAAAAAGTCGTGGTTTGCGGGCAAAATGCCCAGAACAAGAACAAGGTGCTGTGCTTATGGAAGGCCGCCCGTGTGTTTGCAAGGGGTTCTGATGTGCTGCATCATTGACCACATACACGTGGCGCGATAAGCCCGCGCTTCACTATCTGGCAATGTTAGCAGGTTCTGCCTGCGCAGTGTTGGGTGTTTGTATATAAATTTAGGAGGCCGAAGCATGGATGGCGAACGCATTTCCGGGGATGAAGATGCAGCTGTTGGCGGTATTGCCGCAGATCGGCTGAGAAGCATTATTGAGCGTGTTGAACGCTTGGAAGAAGAGCGCAAAGCTCTGGCTGGAGATATCAAGGATATCTTTACAGAAGCAAAGTCTGCCGGGTTTGATGTAAAGGTTATTCGCCAGATCATCCGCCTGCGTAAGCAGGAACCTGCTGAAGTAGAAGAGCAGGAAACACTGCTGGATATCTACCGTCGCGCATTGGGTATGTAAAAGGCTAGTCGGGTCTATTTCCCATGATGTCTCTGTCTTTTCCTGATTGGATGCCTGTTTGGGGCCAGCTTCTGGTTCTGGCTTTTGGCGTGTTGTTCGGGCTTGCTTTCATGATGATGCCTTTTGCCGTGTTTGGGGTAAAAGGGCGGTTGGGTGAGATTTCTCTCCAGTTGGAAGAAATTCAGGCCGAATTGCGTGCGCAGGCCGTGCGGGGTGCTCCTGCGTATCAGGAGCCAGCTTTGTCTGTTGTGGCAGAGCGGGACGGCAGAACATCACCCGGCGTGGTGGTGGAAGAGGTGCGTCCGCCGGAGGTGAAAAAACCTTCTGCGGCACCTCGTGCAGTGCCAGTTTTTCCCGAACTGCGGACACCTAAGGTTTCTGATGCGTATGAAGCGCGAGAAGAAGCCCCACCAACACCGCATCTTGCGCCAGACCCGGCAAAGCCGGTGGTGCGCCGCATGCCGTGGCACGAGCCAGAATCTCCACCAGCGGAAACTGGTGCAGAAATCTTGCGTCGGCAGCGCGCGCCAGATGCTAATCAGCCACCGTACCGGCCAGATTTTTCACATGAGGCTCCGCAGCCCAACCCATCTGCTCAGATGCCGCGTATTGACGAGCATACTGGCCGTGCAGAACCTGTGCTGAACTGGCCCAGAAAAAATCCGGCAAACGATTAAGTTTTAGATCATGACGAGGTCATCACGATGGATGATCTCGTCTCGTCCATGCCATCCCAGAATATCTGTAAGTTCGGTAGAACGATGGCCTGCAATGCGCCGGGCGTCATCTGCATCGTAGGCAGCAAGCCCATGTGCCAGCACGATGCCATCAGTATTGATAATTTCTACCAGATCACCCTGAGAGAAATCGCCTTTTACGCCAAGCACGCCTGCTGGTAAAAGGGATTTACCTTGTTGCAGAGCGTTTACAGCACCATCATCCACCATAATCTCACCTGCGGGTGTTAGGCTGCCTGCAATCCATTGCTTGCGGGCTGTATGGGGGCAATCCTGCGGCAAAAACCATGAGCAGCGCCCACCTTCCAGTAAAGAGCGGAGCGGGTGGGATGTTTTCCCTAAAGCAATAGCCATGGCGCAGCCTGAGCGCGTTGCAATACCCGCTGCCAATAGTTTGGTGCGCATACCTCCGGAAGAATAACCCGGAGGCGGTTCACCTCCCATGGCCTCAATTTCTGGGGTAAGAGTTTCAATCACGGGCAAATGCTGTGCATCGGGGTTTGTGCGCGGGTCTGCTGTGTACAGGCCATCAATATCAGAAAGGAGCACAAGCTGATCCGAGTCCGTCATTTGTGCAACGCGGGCTGCCAGTCTGTCATTATCGCCAAAACGGATTTCGGCAGTGGCAACGGTATCGTTCTCGTTAATGACGGGAACACATCCCATTTCCAGCAGAGTGTTCAGCGTTGCGCGGGCATTCAAGTAGCGCTTGCGGTCTTCCGTGTCTTCCGGGGTTAGCAAAAGCTGGGCGGCAACAAGGCCGTGGGCTGAAAGGGCATTGCTCCATGCTTGTGCGAGGCTAATCTGCCCCACAGCCGCTGCCGCCTGCTTTTCTGCCAAGCGGAGTGCGCCGCCAGCCAGCCCCAATGTGTGCCGGGCAAGCGCAATAGCACCAGAGGATACAACGGTAACAGCCGTACCCTGTTTGCGCAGATATGCAATATCGGCAGCTACACTGGCTAACCATTCTTGACGCGGGGCCTGTTTTTCTGGGTCCACCACCAGCGCGCTACCTATTTTAACAACAAGCCGTTTGGCATTGGTAAGGGAGGGGCTGGTGTATCCGGTCATGGATCAGTTCCGTAAAAGGAAAGGGGCTAGAGGGGCCTGCTTGCAGCTAAGTGTTCAGGCGGGGTTTTTATCCGCGTTCTTGCGGGTTTCGGTCACCTGATTCTGGAGCATGCGCAAAAGTTCTGGCACGCCCTGATGGGTTGCAGCAGAAATTAACACGACCGGTGCGCCACTGGCTTTTTCCAGCGCAGCACGCCGGGAAGAAGCTTCCCGCGGGGTCATGGCATCCATTTTATTGAGTGCGATAATTTCCGGCTTTTCTGCTAGCCCGCCATCATAAGCGGCAAGTTCATGCCGTATGGTGCGCCATGCATCTACAACGCTACCAGCGGCACCATCTATAAGGTGCAGCAGCACGGCGCAGCGTTCAACATGGCCCAGAAAACGGTCTCCAAGCCCAGTGCCTTCATGCGCGCCTTCAATAAGGCCGGGAATATCCGCTACAACAAACTCTTCCGTCATGGAAAGGCGCACAACGCCAAGCTGGGGGTGCAGGGTTGTAAAAGGATAATCTGCAATTTTGGGCTTTGCAGCAGAAACAACAGAAAGAAATGTAGATTTGCCAGCATTGGGCAAGCCAACAAGGCCCACATCTGCAATCAGCTTCAGGCGCAGCCAAACCCAGCGCTCTTCACCCGGCCAGCCTTTATCAGACCGACGAGGGGCGCGGTTGGTGCTGCTCTTGAAATGCGCATTGCCGTAGCCGCCATCCCCTCCGCGGCAAAGGGTAATGCGTTTACCGGCTTCGTTGAGATCCGCCAGCAAGGTGACGCGGTCATCATCCATAATCTGAGTGCCAATCGGCACCTTGATGATAACAGGAGAGGCCGTAGCCCCTGTGCGGTCAGACCCGGCACCGTTGCCGCCTTTGCGTGCACGGAAATGCTGCGTGTAGCGAAAATCGATAAGGGTGTTCAGGTTAGGTACGGCTTCAAAAATAACATCGCCACCACGCCCGCCATTCCCACCATCGGGGCCGCCGAATTCAATATATTTTTCCCGCCGGAAGGCTGTCACGCCATCTCCGCCATCTCCTGAGCGGACGTAGATTTTTGCCTGATCCAGAAACTTCATGACATACCTTACTCAACTCCAGAACGCGAAAAAGGGCCGATCCTGAGGACCGGCCCCTGTTTCTGCTCCGGCCACACGGGAAAACGTGCGGTGGAAAAACCGAACTACTTATTCAGCAGCGGCAGGCAGCGCATCCACAGAAACATGTACGCGGCCTTCCGCCCGGCGTTCGAAGCGAACATTGCCGTTAATCAGTGCAAACAGGGTGTGGTCTTTGCCAACACCAACGTTTACGCCAGCTTTCACCTTCGTGCCACGCTGGCGCACGATGATGTTGCCAGCAATAACCTGCTCGCCACCAAATTTCTTGACGCCAAGGCGGCGTCCGGCGCTATCGCGCCCGTTACGGGATGAACCGCCAGCTTTTTTTTGTGCCATGACCTAAGTCCTCCGTGGTCTTAACCAGCTTAATACCCTGTGCGGGATTAAGCTGCGTTGATTTCCTGAATGCGCAGAACGGTAACCGGCTGGCGATGACCATTTTTACGGCGGCTGTTCTGCCGACGGCGCTTCTTGAAGATGATGACCTTCTTGAGGCGGTCTTGAGCGATAACGGTTGCCGTTACCTTTGCGCCGGCCACGGTGGGGGCACCAATCTGGCTGCCGCTTTCGCCACCAACGGCCAGAACTTCATCAAATGTAACGGTTGCGCCGGCTTCAACTTCCAGCTTTTCAACCTTCAGCACCATGTTGGGCTCAACCCGGTACTGCTTGCCGCCGGTGCGGATAACTGCGTACATAAACTGTCTCTTCCGATCTCTGGATTCTCGCGGTACCTTGTTAGATACAGGCGAAAATTCTGGTCGCTTTTTCTTCTTTGGCTGCACAATACGCGCAGCATGGTTCCATCTGTGTGGATTAGGGCGGCTTTTTAAGCGGTGAGGGTAGGGCGCGTCAATAGAAATATGGAGTTCACGTACTTGCATGGGCTAGAAAAGCGTGTCTATAAGCTCGCGATATAGGAGAGATGCCGGAGCGGTCGAACGGGGCGGTCTCGAAAACCGTTGTGCAAGCAATTGTACCGAGGGTTCGAATCCCTCTCTCTCCGCCATTTTATATATCCCATGACAGTCCATAGTTCTACGTTATCGGGGTCTTTCCACCCCTTCTACCATAATGGCGATGACTGTCTTTACTACGCGCTATCCGTGATGCTGTGCTCTCGCTTATCGCAAAGGCGAGGGCAATGGATTTTAGAGGCTCTCCTCTTTGCCTGCGATCAATGATGGCGCGTCTTTGTGCATCGGTAATTTTGGTGGGGCGTCCCATACGCTTACCTAACGCCTGAGCGCGTGCACGTCCTTCTGAGGTGCGTGTCCGGATCAGGTCACGTTCCACATCGGCCAAGCCACCAAGGACTGCAAGCATAAGCCGACCTGTACTTGTGCTGGTATCAGTCCAGGGTTCAGCCAGAGAGTAAAAAAGAGCCTTGCGTTCGGAAATAGTTTTAACAATTGAGAACAAGTCGAATGTACTACGTGCCAGACGATCCAGACGGGTGACGACTACGGTCTGGCCTGGTTTGAGATTTTTGAGAAGTTTTCTTAATTCGGAACGATCGGCATCGGCTCCGCTAGCCTTCTCACGATAAATACCGCGACATCCAAACTCCTTGAGTGTTTTTAATTGAAGTTCGAGAGTCTGCCCGATTGTGCTGACACGGGCATATCCCACTTTACGGCGTGTAGTCTCTGATTTCATTTAATCTTAAACACATAAAAATACTCAAAGGTTTCTTGTAAAACTCTTGAATTACGCAAGGGCAGAATCCCTACTCTTGCCATGTAAAATAGTCACAGAAACGCCTACACCTCAAGTATTGTTAATGCAACAAAAACATTCAAGACAAAAAAATACACGTTCTTTTTTTTTGCGTAATTCAAAATTAAGAGAGGTCTGATTTTATGACGACACAAGTAAACCAGACGACATACGTTTTTAGTGGTAACCCATATGCTCAAGCATCATTAGATGATGTCATAGTAAATGGTGGTGGTACACTGAATGTTGGAAACGGGGGCACTGTAGATTATGTAACTGCTCTTGGTTCACAAGGATGGAACGGCGTGGCTTCAGTCGCCACCATCAGCGCGCATGGTGATGGTGGCACTGCAATTGTTAAAGATTATACCATCAGCAACTATGCTCTGGCCTATGCCAGTAATGGTGGAAAGCTGGTAAACGGCAGTATTGATGGTGGTGCCGTTGAAATTGGGAGCGGTGGCCTGATTGGCGATTCCAATATTTTTGGAAGCGGCAACTACACAAATACAGGTACAGCCAACCAGACGCAGGACTACGTTAATGTCCTAAGCGGTGGCACGGCCTCCGGAATTACCACAATGGGTGGTAGTCTGAACATCGGTAGTGGTGGATTTGTAGAAAGTTCCCATGCGTCATCCGGTTATATTAACGTATCCACTGGCGGTTCCGGAACAGGTAATACTGTTTTTGAAGGCGGCCAGCTAAATGCTGTAGGTGGCACGCTGACGGATAGCACCCTATCAGGCGGTGAGTTGTGGGTTAACAAGGGCGGAACAGCTAGCGGTGTACAGGATGGCAGCAGTGGGACGGCTGTAGGACGTATTTATCTTTCCAGTGGTACGGTGGACAATGCGACTATAAATGGCGGCACCATTTTTGTGGGCGACAAAGGTGTATTTGAAAATAGCACCATTTCAGGCTCAGGTACGCTCAACAACACAGATACAGCCAATCAGACACAGGATTATGCCAATGTTGAAGCTGGCGGTTATGCTTCTGGCATTACAACACAAGGCGGTAGTCTGAATGTTCTTAGTGGAGCTTCTGTAGATAGTTCTACGGCATCTGCAGGTTATATCAACATTCAGGCCGGTGCCTCAGGTACAGGCAATTCTGTTGATGGTAACCAGGCTCAGTTGAATGTGCTGGGGGGCTCTGTTACCAGCAGCACGGTTGGCGCAGGGCAGTTCAATGTTCAAACAGACTCTACTGGTAAAATCGCTGGGACAGCCACTGTTGTAACTGTGTCGGGCGGTGTCATGAAAGACATGGGTGGCACTGTTATCAGCGCCACCATCTTGGGTAGCGGTTCAGCCAATATTATCAGTGGTGGTGTGCTCAGTGCATCTACGGTTGAGAGCGGCGGTATTGTTGATGTTGATAGTGCAAGTACACTGGTTGGCACGACTACGGTAAGCAATGGTGGTCAGCTGATCCTGAACGGTGCTGCCGGTAGTGGTGATATCCTTCTGGCAGGCAGTAGTTCTCTGCTGACCATCAGTGGGAACACCATGCCCACCAACGTGATTAGCGGTTTGGAAAATGGCGGTAAAATTGATCTCGTTGATCTGAAGAGCGTCACGAACATCAACACCACATCTTCTGGTATTGATTTTATTGGTATAGATGAAAATGGAAATAGTGTTGATTTTCATCTGAATATTCCTGATGCCGACAAAATCGGAAACAAAATTATTTCTGATGGTAATGGTGGTCTTTACTACGAAGTCTGTTTTCTGTCTGGCAGCATGATCCGTATGAGTGAAGGTGATGTAGCTGTAGAAGATATTCAGATTGGTGATGAAGTTGTTGCTTTCGACTGGAAGAACAACAAGGAAGTGACCCGGCCCGTTGTCTGGGTGGGCAAGGCGCATGCTGTTGTTCGGCCCGGCTTACCAGATGATGAAGCCGGATATCCTGTACGTGTTCTGAAGGATGCCATTGCCGATGGTGTGCCTTACAAAGACATGCTGATTACTGCAGAACATTGCCTGTTTTTTGAAGATCGGTTTGTGCCCGTACGTATGCTGGTGAATGGCGTGTCTATTTTCTATGACAAATCCATTACCTCCTACGATTACTATCATGTGGAAACCGAGCAGCATTCCGTCATTCAGGCTGATGGCATGCTGACAGAAAGCTATCTGGATACAGGCAACCGTTCTTCTTTCCGTCAGACAGGTACTGTTGTCACCTTACGTGGTACGGTTCAAAGCTGGGAAAAGAACGCCGGTGCACCTTTAGGAGTGGAACGGTCCTTTGTTGAACCGCTTTTCCAAAAGCTGGAAGCACGGACTAGTTGTCTGACACAGACGACTTCAGTTCCTCTTGCAAAGTCAAACCTGACAAACGACCCAGATCTACATCTCGTCACGGAAAGCGGGGCCATCATTCGCCCCATTCGCCATGATGGTGAGCGTTACAGCTTTATGCTG